>CALXVS010000004.1 GCA_944392145.1 uncultured Alphaproteobacteria bacterium
GTTCTTGCTCAATCGTCCGCTTCCATCCTTATTATAACACTATTTTATCTAACAATCCTTGCGCATGCTTTGGATCCGGGAACACTGATACCGCTTTTCCTCCCTTGACGCCCCGCCAAAATAAAGTTCATTTTTCCCCTTGACAAAAACAGAGGTTTAGGATATAACCCTTTTTCAGTGCGGGCGATTAGCTCAGTTGGTAGAGCAGCTGACTCTTAATCAGCGGGCCCAGAGTTCGAGTCTCTGATCGCCCACCAATTTAAAAGTCTTATCAAAATTGATAAGACTTTTTATTTTGATATGGTATGTTCAATTCCTTTCATCAATTCGTTTATGACTGCCGTCATAACTCATTGTGTTTCATTGCGTCTCACCGCAAAACTCCGGCCACAGGCAGGTTTTTGCGGTGCCGTCCTCTTTTTTTTGTGCCTTGATGAGGCCTTAAAAGCCCACCATTTGCGGGGTTTGTAAGATTCGGTGTTTCATATATGATGTGAGCATATGAACCACCGCTAAGCGATTTTTCATTAAAATTAAGAAAAATAGCTTTGATTTGCCACTATTATTTTTACCAATAATAACATTAATTGGTTTTATATTATTGAAACCTTGATAATCAAGATCTTTTGTAAAGCATTTGCCTCCTTTTGTTTGACAATGAATGCTTGGATTTTCTTTTTTATCAAGTTTTATTTGCTTAATTTTTAAAGAATTTTCACCCTCCATCTCATTTAAAATTTCAAGCACAGCGGCTGATAATAATCTAATGACTTCGTTCATTTTTATCCTTTCGTATTTTTTCTACGTAAGGTAAATTCCCGAGAAAATGGAAATGTGCCGAAAAAAATAAATTATTTTATAAGTGATTGAATTTACAGATAAATAAGTATCGCTGTTTTTTTATTTTATGATTTTGCAATTTTTCATTTAATTGTTTTGCAGAAATTCATTTTATGTTTTTGCAATTTATTGTTCGGCAGTTTGAGAGTTTTTTGTAATGAAAGTAAGATTGAGATAACGCTTGATTTTTTGAATGAAATTTACTTTAATTATAAATAACCTATCAATTATTATTAAGACTTAATTAAAACAGAGTGGACTATGAGACTATTGATTATCGGCGGTGGGGCAACAGGAGCTAGTTGTGCAACCAGATTCAGAAGATTAAATGAACAAGCCCAAATTACCATATTGGAAAAGACGGATGAAGTTTCTATTGCTAATTGTGGTTTGCCTTATTATATTTCCGGTGTGATTGAAAATCGTGATAAAATATTGGTTTCTAATCCTCAAAAATTTAAGTCATGGTTTAATATTGATGTAAAACTTAAAACAGAAGTCGTTCAAATCAACAAAGAAGAAAAGTATGTTATAACAAGTACAGATGAGCAAATTTCATACGATTATTTGGTAATAGCAACGGGGGCAACTCCCATTGTGCCCAACTTTGAAGGTTTGAATAAAGACAAAACATTTGTGGTGCGTTCACTTTATGATGCTGATACAATCAAAACCCATATTAAGAAAAATAATATTCATAAAGTAGCAGTTATCGGGGGCGGTTTTATTGGCGTAGAGGTTGCCGAAAATATGATAGAAATGGGCTTAAAAACCTCTTTGATTGAAATGAACAATCAGATTTTGGCGCCTTTGGATGTGGAAATGGTACAACTTGCTCATAAAGAAATGCTATCCAACGGAATTGATTTGATTTTATCTGATGGTGTTCAAAAGTTTGACGGCAATAAAATTATTTTAAATTCCGGCAAAGAAGTTGAATTTGATATGTGTGTTTTGGCCATTGGTGTTAATCCTGAAATCAAATTGGCAGAAACAGCCGGACTTAAAATTAACCGAGGCATTATTGTTGATGAAACATTAAAAACGTCTGATGCATTTATTTATGCTGCTGGCGATAATGTGGAGATAAAAGATTTTGTCAGTTTGCAAAATACTTTGGTGCCATTGGCAGGACCAGCCAACCGTCAAGGGCGTATTATTGCTGATAATGTTAACGGGGTGCGTTCTACATATAAAAGCACGCAAGGATCATCTGTTGTTAAAGTGTTCGGCTTAACGGTTGCAAGTTCAGGTAATAATGAAAAGCAATTAAAACAAAAGCAAATCCCATATTTAAAAACGTATGTATATTCACGCTCTCATGCCGGATATTATCCAGATGCTGATGCAATTTTATTTAAGTTATTGTTTAACAAAGCCGGAAAAATTTTGGGCATTCAGGGAATAGGTAAAAGTGGTGTTGAAAAAAGGGTTGATGTAGTGGCAACCATTATGAGAAATAACGGATCTATTCAAGATATGATTGATGCGGAACTTTGTTATGCACCACCGTATTCCAGTGCGAAAGATCCTGTCAATGTGTTGGGCATGAATGCCGATAATATTATAAACGGATTAGTAAAACCCGCCTTTATGGAAGATTTGGAAGAGGCTCTTGTTATAGATGTTCGCCCACCGATGATGTATCAGCAAGGAACTGTTCAAAATGCCATTAACATTCCGATTATGGAAATTAGACAGCGCTTGAATGAAATTCCAAAGGATAAAAAAGTAGTCTTGTCTTGTGCGACGGGATATACCAGTTATTGCGCCTCCAGAATTTTAATTCAAAACGGTTTTGATAATGTTTACTCCTTTATGGGTGGATATGATTTTTATAAAGCAGTAAAATCGTAAGCAAAGAGTATAATAGATACAAGGTCAATTCGTTCAGACCTTTATCTTTCTATAAGTACCTATAATATAAAGATATTCAAAAATCTTAAATCCAATGGGGTCTTATCCACCACCAATTTAAAAAAGCGACCTTGAATAGGTCGTTTTTTTATGTACCAGAAATATCTTTTTTAAGCTATAATAAACAGATAAATACTTCGTTTAATCCCATATTTTTAAATAATTTCCCACTTTCAGCCATTTTAAAAACGCTTCACACCCCGTAACAATATCCCAATAGGTTTCATCAAAATTGCCGGTGTACCAGGGGTCTTTAATGTTGCGCGGCTGTTCGGTAAAATCCAGTAGACGATGAATTTTATTGTCCACATCAATGCCGACAATAGACTGAATATCCTCTATATTATGCTCATCCATCGCCAAAATATAATCATAATAAGCATAATCAACCGGCCGAATACGCCGTGAATAATGTTCTTCAAATGGCACATGCATGGCTTTTAACATCTCTCGCGTGCCATGATGCATACCGGCATGACATATTTCATTATAGCTTTCAGTAGCGGCTGATTCTATCTCAAACTTATCTGCTAAACCGCGCTCTTCCACCATATACTTAAACACAAACTGCGCCATCGGTGAGCGGCAGATATTTCCCAAACAGACAAACAAAACCTTTATCATCCCGCTCCCTTAATAAAACAATACCTATATTTTACGTTACCGCCGTCACGGCACGAATGTTACCGTTCCGATTGATTTGGACGACGCGTAGTTTTTCTTTCATTTCCTTTAATGTTTTTTCGCGATCAATCGTCGGAGATGTATATAAGATCCGTCCGATAAAGGCCTTATAGGCCGCATCGGGACTTTCCGCATGAATGGTTGCAAAACAGTTTTCGTGCCCCGTTCCCATCAATTCCCACAACGCATTGGCGTTTGAAGTAGACACCTCTCCGCCGATAATGGCATCAGGTGTAAAACGAACCGCCAAATCAATCACGCCCCGATAATCAAAATTGTTCGTAGCCTTGGTTCGTGAAATCACCACATGCACACGGTTTTTATGCGGCACAATCAATTCTCGTGTATCTTCAATCGTCAAAATACGCTTATGCGGATCCAAAATTTTAATAATGTTATTTAAAAAAGTTGTCTTACCTGTCGCTGTTGCCCCACTGATCAGCAAATGATCACCACGTTTAATGGACAGCAACAACCGTTCATAGGGATCATCGGGATCTTCTACACCCGTCAATTTGTTAATCGGACGCAACCGTGCCCCTTTATCAAAACCGAAATCACCAAAACCGATGGACAAATCCTCTTTAAACACACGAATTGTCATCGCCACGCCCCCACCGGCTAATTCATCAGAGCTGTCATATTGAACGTTTTGTCCCGCGATACCGGTAAACCGATGCCCGCCCGGTAAATCAACATAGACAACCGGCGTGCCCCCTTCGGGGTTAAAATCCTTATCATAGGAATTGGCAATAATATATAATAAATTTTTTAAATAACTGCGTGTCAGGGCCGGATCTTCATAATAATGCCACGGATGGGCAAATTTACCACGCTTACGTACCCACACTCCCCCGGGATGATTGATGGCAACTTCTTCAACACCTTCTTGAGAATACCAAAAAGACAAGGGGCGTAAAACGGATTCCAAAACCCGAAACTTATCTGCGTTAGAAATCTCGCCGCTCACACAACGCCCCCTTGCCTTTCTTTAAAACATCCGATCTGAGGCACCGGCCTTAGGTTGAACCGGCTTTGATACCCGCTCCGTCAACGGCATTGTTGCCGAACCGTTATAAATCGGTGTCGGATAATTGGCTGACGGTGTTGGTTGAATAGCCGGTTGAGACACCTGCGCTTGTGTATCTAAAGACTGCGCATCCTCAAGACCAATCGGTTGATACATATCTTCGGGAGAATAATATTGTTCTTCACTCGGAACAACCACATCTGCGCCCGTTACTTGAGGCACACCGCCACGCTTATCAACCCACGACCCAACGGGCGCCCCTTGTGCCGCCGTTCCATCAGCCCCGAATTCCTCGTTATACGCTTCTTCGTCGTCATCCTCGCTGCGCAACCACAAATCCTCGCCCGCAAAAACCGTAATACGCGTTCCGGCCGGCACAAAAACAACCGCTTTCACGTTTGTTGATTCATCCAACAATTGGTTAAAGATTTCACCCATAGAGTCAACAAAGTTGTCACGTGCCGATGTTGCTGCCTCGGACTTGGCACTTTGTACCTGATCCCCATTATCCTTGGTCGTGATATCTTCATTCACTGCGGTCATATAGGCGATTGCCGACGTAACCGAGGCCGTCAAGACCGGTTTACCATAGCGTTGAATCAACTCTTCAGACAAATAGGCTGCGACACCACCACGGCCTTGGGCGTCACCCGACGTCGCTGAAATTTGGAACGCACTACCATCCGGCCGAATCAAACGCGACCAGCTGATTTCCATCTTGGCCACATGATCCGATCCCGGCGAACCACCGAACGAACCGATCAAGCGGCTACCCGCGGGGATGATAATGTTACGGCCTTCTTCCGCATACACATGCCGTTCCACAATCGCCGTCACCGGTGCCGAGGAATAACGTGAATCAATAGAGTGCACGATAACAGCCGGAATAGCTTTATCTTTCAAAATCATGCGCGACATATCCACCGGCCATGATGAAACAATTTTCGGCAATCCCCAATCCTTATCTTGCTTCTTTTTCCCACGAGCTAAAACTTTACCACTGGGTTTCAAAACACCTCCGGTTCTTTTCACACCTTCCCGCATGCTCGATCGTTTTTGTGCCAGCAATTGCTGCATTTGCTGCAACTGTTCGGCATTAACAGGTACTGTTTTGTTTAAATCAGGCCGCTTGCGCCCGGTTGAATCTGTCCCAGTCAATAATTTATTATCTAAAGTATAAGGCCGACCATCTTCACCCATATAACCGACAACGGTTCCGTCTTCGTCCACCAACGAACCATTGGCCGTAATTCCGAAAACTTTGTTTCCGATAAAAATACGCCGTCCCGACGCAGCCAAACCATCACCAAAAGCGCCACCGGCACCTTTGCGTGCAACGGATTTAATACCACACCGATCCAATTTTGTACTTGTCCCAGAAACTTTACCCATTTCCGATCCATCGGGTGCCAATAACATACCGTTACCCAAAATTGTACCAAATCGCTCGCCATTCAAATCCATAACAGATCCATCCGGCATAATTGAAGCAATTTTTTCACCGGCAGAGTTGATAACATCACACCCCGTAATAATACCCAGCAAATTGCCATCTTTATCCCGCAGGACTGTGATATCGTCCATTGGGTTGCCTTTTTCATCCAACAACTCACCGTTTGCACCTAATTTACCCAACCGGCGCCCTGTCTTGGGATCAATAACACTGCCATCAGGTAAAACCTTAAATACTTCTAATCCTGTCGGATCACGATAAGTACCATCCAACGCGAAGGTTCCCGCCAATGTGCCATCCGGATTAAAGATCAATTCTTCATCCCGTGATGCCATCCGACCGATGACTTCCCCTTTCAGGTTCACGGCCGTTCCTTTTCCATCACCTAACATTTTTCCGATAACAGTGTTTTTGGCATCCACAATCGTCCCATTAGCTTTGACACGGCCGATTAAATTACCGTCCAAATCAAACACAGGTCCGCGGTCAACCACATGACCAATCACATTTCCCGCATTATCCACAACCGAGCCGTCATTTTTGGCACATCCCATATTGACACCACTCGGGTCTACAACCGTTGAATCCGGCATTGTCCGTCCCAAATAATCCCCCGCCGGAGACAAAACCAACCCGTTCCGCGTCACACGGCCGATTTTTTCACCTTTGGCATCCACGGCCCATTTATCCACCTGGATATGCCCAACAACTTCACCGCGACCGTTGATAACCTGACCATTATAAGCGGTTTGTCCAACCACTTTACAATCATTCGTAATCAAAGGATCGGGAATCATCGCCCCCAAAATTTTCAAATTGGAATTGCCTTTAACCGCACCATTGATAGCAACAGTTCCGACCGTTTCACCGGCGTAACTCATTAACTTGCCATCACCCGCCAATGACCCCAACACACCGCCATTTTGATCAATGGCTGTCCCGAAAGGAATAATCACACCGGCCAAAGGCGTATCCGTTCCTAAAATGGTTCCGTCATCCAAAATCCGATGAATTTTTTTATCAGCCGCATCTATAATATCCCCCACAACCGTTGTGCGACCAATAACATCACCTTTATATCCCAAAGCCAAACCTTGTTTAGCAATGGCACCGGCATACGGCATGGTTGTATATAACCCGCGATCTGTCACACCAACCGCTGTGCCATCTGTCATAATACGAGCCATGAAAGCGTTATTTGCACCGATAACGCCCCCATCGGCCGACACAGTCCCAATTTCAATCGCATCATCTGTTACAGCAACACCAAACGGAATCCGACCACCCGCCCATAATGTATCCGGCGACAACGCCGATCCAAACGGCATATACGACGCAACCTTTTTCCCATTTTTGAAAATTGCCGCACCTGCTCCTGAGGTTCCAATAACAGCACCATCACGACCAATAAACGTTTCCGGTAAATATACACCGCCTAAAACACCGCCTTGTTTATTGAAAACAACCGATGTACCTGCCTGTGTTGCAACCTCTTTACCGTCAGTTAAAATGCCACCGGTTATCACGGTCTGACCGCCTAATGATAAATTGTTTGCAATCATCAAACCGTCTCTTACCTGACCACCGGAAACCTGCTTGGTCATATTCAAGGCCTGTTGATTCATCATCAAAGTTCCTAAAACCTTATTGCCACCGACTTGCATGACGGTCGCATTGGGGGCCGTCACACCCCACAGCTTACCGGAAACAAGGTCTGTAATAAATGGTGACCCCGTCATAATCCGACCTACCATTTTACCTTTAGCACTTACACTTGTGGGTGATATAACAACGCCTTGCTCTTGTCCTTTTAAATTAACAATAGCACCCGTTTCCGACATAAACCCAACAGTTTTAGCATCATCATTGTAAACAGCAGCATCAAACGGCACATATGTCCCCAGCACATTACCGTTACCGGTTAAAACACGGTTATCAAAACCGACATATCCCAAAACTTGTTTATTGTCTTCAATCGCCCCATCAAAGCGTGTCCATCCCATAAAAGCACCATTGATATCCACCGCAATCCCCGGCGCCATCAAACGACCGATAACAACTCCTGCGCTATCATAAACATATTCCGAAACATCTAACCGCCCTAATCGGGTTCCCATGGCATTCAGTGCATCACCGTTTGGTGCTGTTGCCGATATAAATTTACCTTGTTCATCAACAATAACACCCCGCGGCGCCAATGCACCCAATAAAGCACCTGATTTATCTGTCAATACACCGGCCGCTCCAACTTTACCTAATGTTGTTCCTTTGGCTGAAACCGTTCCGTCAAACCCGGACCACCCCAGTGTTTGACCATCTAATCCCATGTAAACGCCGATACGAACGGTTTTTCCAATAATTTCACCATCCGTATTCATAACTAATCCAAATGGTGTTGCCACGCCGACCGAACGGCCGGATTTATCTTGAACCGAACCGGTATAACCGACTGAACCTAAGACACCTTCCGCTCCAACTGCCAACATTGGCGTTTCAAAAAACACCTTACCCAACACTTTGCCTTCGTCCGAAACGGCCAATCCATTCCCTAATACGTGTCCAATTTTTGATTGTTCAAGACTTATAACATCACCACGGTCATTTACCGTAGCCACTTGCTTACCAGCGGCCGAAAACACACGGCCTTGCAAAATACGTGTTCCAATCAACTTGCCATTTTGGTCTACAACCGTACCGTCGGCACGAATTACCCCTAAACGTTCACCGGCACTGCCCAACAACTGACCGTCAATTTGCATTGTCCCTAAATAAGTATTATTCAAATCGGCAAATGTCGTTTTATCTGGCAACATAGCTCCAATAACTTGCCCTTTATCCAGGCTGACCGCCGTCAAATCGGGCAAAATTTGCGCGAATCGATCTCCGGCCTGATTCACCGCAGCACCGGTTTGCTTTGAATAACGTCCCAATACCTGACCTTCGGGAGAAAAAATAACACCATCGGGCAAAATTACCCCAACCACATTGCCGTTTTCATCCACAATCCACCCGTTGGGCTGCACTTCACCAATCAAATTACCGTTTGCATCATATACTTTATTCCCAACGACTGTCCATCCTGTCGGATTACCGTTCGCATCCAAAATAACACCTTCGGGAATACTGTTACCACCAGCGGCATTGTTATCACCCAACTTACCAATAATATTACCATTGGCATCCACAATCGTCCCATCGGGCAATACACGCACACCCTCACCGTTCAAATCATTGATTTTACCGATCACATTACCATTGGCATCTACAATCGTTCCATCGGGTAAAATACGCCCAATCACATTACCGTTGGCATCCACAATCGTCCCATCGGGCATAATTGTGCCAATCAAGTTACCGTTAGCATCGTAAATCTTATCACCGATAATTTGCCATCCGACAGGGTTACCGTTTTCATCTACAACACTACCGATTAACTTACCATCCAGCGTTGTCACCGTTCCGTTGGGATTAGCGCACCCGATAATTTTACCGGCTTCATCCATTACCTTACCGTCCAAGCGAATCCGACCAATCACTTTACCTGCCGGGTCAATAACACTGCCACGTGGTGTAATACCACCAATGACTTCATTTTGCATATTTACAACCGTTTTTTCGGGCGTTACACATCCGATAGACAGCCCCGTACCGTTGCGCACCTGGCCGTTAATATCAATAAGCCCCAACAACCGGCATCCTTCTGCAATCGCCGTTCCACGCGGCACAACAACACCGATAATTTGCGCCTGCGGTGTTTTGACATAACCATCTGCTTTCACTTGACCGATATAATCGCCGACAAAAGAAACCGCTGATCCGTCTGGATAAACCGCACCAATGGCTTGGCATGCCCGACCGATGATACGACCTTTTTTCATCACCGCACCAACAATACGCTTACCCGCTGCGATAGAACCGTCAGGATTCACACATCCAATCACCGATCCTTTGGCATCAACTGCTTTCCCTTCGGAATTCACAAAACCCAAAATTTCGCCTTTGTCGTTGATAACAAGGCCTTGGCGCACCGCGGCACCTAATTCTTTATTATCCGTTGATACAACCATACCGTCGGGTAGCACACGGCCGATTACCTGTTCGTAATTATCTTTAACCTGCCCGTTCAGCGTAATTTCACCCAATGTATTGCATCCAGCCGAAACCGCCACACCTTGCATCACGATACCGCCGACCAATTCATTATTGGCATCCAAAGCCAATCCTGTTGGCGTAATACGGGCAATTGGCTGATTTTGCGCATTAACAACTGTTCCGTCGGGAATAATCCCGCCCATAACCTGACCGTTAAAATCAATAACCAATCCCCACGGACGTAAAGAACCAATAATGGCACCGTTTAAATCAATCACCGATCCATCTACAAGCGGTCGGCCAATCGCTTGATTCGTTGAATCCACAACCGTGCCATCGGGCAACATTTTGGCAATAACACTTCCGTTATCATCCATGACAGACACCACCGGAACAGCGGCACCCAACACTTTCAGTGATGAATCAACAATCGTATTATCACCTAATAACCGACCCAACTTATCCCCATTTGGCGCAATCACATCCCGCGTATCTGAAATAGTCCCCAAGAATTGATTATCAATACCAATTGGAATCAAATCCGGCGCGGCGATACCGACAATGTTACCGTTTTCATCAACTAACAAGCCGTTTTCGGTCACTTTATATTTTTTACCGTCAATCGTGACATACCCGTCTTCGTCCACCTCATACAGCTTGCCATCCAACCCCATAGCCATTTTCGGTTTTTTTTCGGCTTCCTTACGAATATCTTCACAAATAACACAATCCTTTGAATCCGTTGATTGTGCTTTAATCTCAACGGTTGTTCTCTCTTCACGGAAAACACTGGGAGAGTCTTCTTTCCACCGAACAGTCAACACATTTTGAATTTGTCTGAGTGCAACCGGATTCCATAAGACTTTGATATTGCATGAAGCATCTATTTCAAGCCGCATATTAGGTTTACATGCGGCATCAATCGTAAAGCCATCTTGCTGAATTTCGGCCAATTCGGCCCCCAAAAATAAAATGGGGGCATTTTGGGCTGTCAAAGTAATAACCGATTCGGCTTTTGACCCCAAAACAACATTATTCATGTCAACTTGGCGGGGCGTGATGTCTAAGGTTGCCGTGCCACGCGGGAAGAGAGCTAAATCAGGCTTTTTACCGGACATGACATCAAAATCTTGCGTAGAAAAGTCAATGGATGTTTGATCCGGTGCTTCCTTTTTGTATTCGGAAATAAATAACCAGGCAACAAACCCGATGACCAAACACAATAACCCGATCAAAACAAGCTTTTTATTACTACTTTTGATATACTGCTCGGATGAGCTTAATCTTCTCTCTTTTTTCATGACAACCCTTACATCAAAATATTACTGAACGCGAACGACCGAGCACGAAAACCCACGACGCCCCAGTTTATGACACAGATTGTCGGCAGATTTAACGTTTTTCATTGGTCCGATTCTTAACCGGAACAACTCACGCACGTCCCCGTCTGCCGTCATATCAACAGAATAATACGGTTCATACCCTTTCAACAGATCTTCATTCTTGGTATAAATGGATTCCCACACAGTTTCTAATTCGGCAATATTCGGGTGTGTTCCCAATTCAACTGAAATCGTTTCACCACCACCAATTACTGTTTTTAATTCTGTCGCAGAGGCACCTTTTTTCACCGTTGACACCTGGTTGATAACACCAACAATGCCCGATGAGGCCGACGGTGAATACTTCACCGCATTTGGAATTGCCGGCAAAGGAGCCATTGTCTCTGTTTCAATGGCACGAACCGCTGAAGCCACATCAACATTAGCCCGCCCTTCTTCATCGGCAATGGTTGACGAAACCGACACCTGACTTGGCGCCGGAGCAGCTATCCCCTCTTCCGTCGTTGCCACAACAATCGGCTTCCCGTCCATGGTCAACGGAATCTGCTTTTGTAATGTGCCATCTTTGTTCATACCACCTGTTGATGACGGTGCATTA
Source organism: uncultured Alphaproteobacteria bacterium (assembly GCA_944392145.1). Lineage (GTDB taxonomy): Bacteria > Pseudomonadota > Alphaproteobacteria > CAAHEQ01 > UBA3637 > CALXVS01. Next base: position 11,958 of record CALXVS010000004.1, read on the forward strand.
CCACTTGGTGTATTGGTTGTTGTTGCATACCAATTTGATTGAGATTTTTGAGAACCGCTGTAATCCACATACTCTAATCCCGATGTCGGATCGCGACGCAATTTCAAGCAAATTAACTTTTTACCGTTACGCAACACCATATCACCAACGCCTTCAACCACAATCAGGCGGGAATTCGGCCCACGGGTCCGAAACCCAACGGGAACTTCCGAATCCTGAACAATTAAACTAACCACCGGCCGTTGCGTCATTGTCAATGCTTTGGGGCCTAAATCAATATAAGTAAAGATGTCATCCCGCCACACATTATCCGGTGCGATATCAACCGCTGCCGGATCCGGCAGATACATTTCAATATCAAAGCGGAATTTTTCCGGATCCACCGGAATGGTGTTCAACCAGTTTTGCGGCCCCGTTGAGGCTGTGTTCAACCCAATTTGCGGATTTTGGCCACGACCGGCCCACATCGGGGCACCGGCACCACTGGCAGAACCGCCCGCTGATGCCGTGGCCGTGGCTCCATTAAAATTTCCCAGCCGCCCTCCGTCAGCGACGGGCGTGTATTTAGGTCCGACAATAATATCCACAACAGACTGCGTGATCTTGTCGGTATTATAAGTTTCCGAACGCAAGTAAAATACATAGCGATTGCCCGAGCGACCGAAAATAATCATGTTACTGTCCACCCCGATGTAAGACGGATCGGCATATACCAACAATGAATTCGGAGCGGCAATTTCACCACCAAACGATTCGGGTGAACCGATATGCACCTTTTCAATCAATTCCCAAGTCGGCAGATTGATCAACGTCATCATCCCTTCACGCAACCGAACCGGCAACACAACATCCGGCGTCCAGGTGTATTTTGAGTAACCGGGTTTCGTTTGCCCTTCACCCAAATGTGCCATCGGGTCATTCCATGCTTTTTGCTGCATGCCCAAAGAATGGATGTATCCCAAGTTGACCGCATCAAATTCACCGGTCGTTTGGGCAATGGCGTCACTCAGCTGCGCCGCCTCTACATCTGTAGGCAACACTTGTTGCGCACGCGCGCCAACCGTCGCCAGAACCATTAAACTGACGGCGCCAAGCCAACACATCTTTTGAGCATTTTGTTTTAACATCCGTATTTCTCCTTTTTAAAAACGCCTTATTTGTATACCATATCCAAAAACAGTCGCAAAGTCTAGAAAAAAATAACAATAAGCTGATTTTTTTAATTTTCCCATCCGTTTTTTAAGAATCTGCTTGCTGAATACCGAAACGTGTCACCGTAAAGCCCAATGGATTTTTCAAACGATCTTTCCATAAAAGCCCCGGCCGCGACGGACGGAAATCCACCTGCATGACGATCAACCACTTTGTTTTGACGGGTTCGGCGGCACCGGCCTTCATGTCTGTCAACTCCACCTCGGCTCGCCAAATATCTCCTTCTTGTTGGTTAGAACGATATTTTGACACCACCAAAATGCGGACATTTCGGGTAAATCCCTCTTTTTTCGCCTGATCAATCAACAATCCGGCTGATGCGGCGAATTCCGAAAAGACCGACGTTTCACTCATCCAATTGACTGTGCCGTCCAACCCCCAACGCCGCTCCAACTCTCGAATATCACTGCCAATGGTCAACCGTGCCAACAAGTATTGCCGAATAAACGATTCCTGCAGCACTTCAGAGTTTAACTCATTCCACGGCGGGCGCGTCACGGTGATAATTTGCTCATCCTTGTCCTGTGTATGCAAATAAAACGGTTGAACCCGCACGATTGGTAACAAAGAAAATAACGCCATAATTAACATAATATTCGCCAAAAACGACACCACGGCAACGGTTGCAAAAACACGCGTCATCCACAAATAACGCTGTTCCGTTGTCACTTCAGGTTCCGGCCGGGTAACAGCCGGACGAACAGTGGGGTTTTGAGCGGGTTGTTTAAAGCGACGGACCGGCATCAACTGCCTCCGGTGTTTTACTTATGAAAACCATACAGGTAAAGCCGGCGCTTTTTTAAGCTCCAAGCAAGCACAGGGAGATTTTTTCAACTGGGAGTAATCTGGACCAATACCGACTGTTTCCTTTTCATAAACGGAACCGCAAGCCACCAAAGCCAACATCCCCAACAAACCCAATAATATAATATGCTTTTTCATGTTTTTTCCTTTCAAAAAATCAAGAAGCCGTTTTTACATTATCACATAAAATAGAAATATCCAATCAAAAAATGAAGTCATCCTTATTTTTTTTCACTTTCCTTGTATCCTTTAACGGTCAATCCATACGGATTAGCATACTCGGACATATAAAAAACATTCCCCGGATCATATTCTATTTCTACAATAGAAACACGGCTTTGCTTTGATATCGTTCCTCCCACCATCGTATATAAATCAAAATCAACCGTAAAAATATTGCCGTTGCGTGACACCGATCGGATATCAATATTTTGGGTATAACCCGCCTTACGAATATTTTCGGTCATGGGGGCAACAGCATCCCGAAATTGACGAAAAACGGTCGGTGTAGAAAGCACAAAAATCGGGCCATATGTTGACCAACGCCGTAAAATTTCCACATCATCGGGAAAAAATGTATGCCGCATCGTCAGATAATAACGAATCAACATCTCATCAATCAATGCCTTATCCCCTACATCTGTGGAAAACGGTTCCGTTTCAATTAAGGCTCCTGACGTCATAGGCGTGGTCAAAATTTGAGCCGTCACCTGCAGCTTTGGTGCCATTTGAAGTAATGTCAAGGCAAAAAACGTATTCACAGCAACCAAGACTCCCGTCACAAAAATCCAAAAATTGACGGATCGTTTCGTGCCATCCATTTGCGCTACTGTTTTTATCAACTCCATTATTGACATCAAAGCATATCCCCTTGGTTCAAACAGGTTTCATCAATCTTTTTCTGACGACGATATTTTTTAAGTTGTGCCTCTACTTGTAACTCGGCTTCCTCACGTAAAGACCGAGCGGCACGCGATGCTTTAATTTGCCCTTCAATATCGGCAACATTGGCCCGCGTTAAATAAACATCTCCCTCTTCATCTGTTCGCAAAGCAGCAATCAAACGACGCGCTTGTTCCTCGGGCGTCAAGCTGATAATTTCTTTAACTTGTTGATACAAAGCCTGTTTATCGGCACCATTTTTTATCTTTTGATTAATATAGGCTTCTTTAGCCGCCCGTTCAACCGGTGGCATTTGAACAGCCAACCCATTGGCCTCATTAGCGGCAATGGCAGCAGCGGCTTCATCCAGATAAGCCTTTTTACGTGCCTTGATTTGTTCTTTCAAGACTTTCATACGGGCTTCATTTTTAAAATCAATTTGCCCCGTAACATCCGGTTCGACCACAAGATTATATTTCGTCATCATCCCCTGCGCCGTTTTTTGAATCACATCGTGTTGGCGCTGTGTAACCTCCTGAATTTTTTCACTGGAACTTAATTGCTTTTTAAGGGCCTGATATACTTCTAACCGATTGTGATTCAACGTATCGGGGGAGCGCTGTCCCACATCTGAACGCACCTGAAAGCTTCGCCCCACAAAATCCTGCCCCATTTCACCATTCGGATTATAGGCCGTGAAACCGCTTTCGGCAAACGTTTGCCATGGCGCGGGTGTCTCGGGGAATAAGGCAGTGGTTCCATCTTGATTCTTTAAATAAATAACACTTTCACCCACCGGCGGCAAAGGCTTAGGCGCCGCAGCAGGTGCCTGACGCATCCGATCTGGCATCAACAAGGCTCGTTCGGGCTTGGCCGCTGATAAAGCAGCAATATACGCATTATGCGCCAATACAACCTCACCATGTTGTTTATAATCATATTTTGAATCACCAATCAAAGGCCTTCCAGTCGGTGGAATACCAAAAAATGCATTGATTTCATTATATTTTTGATCATACGCCCGATCAACTAAATACTTTTGGTCTTTCCACAATGGGAAAACAGCCGTATTGGGCTTTTTGGGTTCCCCCCATTGTTCGGGGTTTTGATAGACATCATTTAAAATCGCGCGCCCCAATGACCAATACATAAACATCTCACTTAATTCTTGATCTGTTGCCGGATGATTGCTGGTTAACAGCTGTGTCTTTTTTTCATCAGGCGACAAAACGGTTGATGAATTAAAATAAATGGCTAAGTCTTTTTCATCTCCGTCATATTTTTCCTTCATTTTACGCCAAACTTCTTCCGGGTTCTTAAAATATTCTTCCAACCGTTGAATATTGCATGCCTCCATAGCCGCATAACGCCGCCGATCCTGAACGGTTTGATCTTTTGCCCGTTCAAAACGGGTTTGATCTAATTTATAATCGGGGAGCTTGTTTAAAAAATTATGCAATTCCGTTGCCTTAAGAAGTGGTGTTTGATAATCGGCCGCTTTTTGCACTTGTGGCAAAGGTTTAGGCTGTGGCACCCGAGCACGTGTAAATGTATTTTGAGCATTTGCTGAAATAACACTCCCCATAATTAAACCGAATAACAAAGTACCCGATAGAATGATCCTCTTCATTTGTAACATGCCCCTTTTCCCACCTTAAATCGTTTTATTTGCATCTGCCGTGTTCTCTTGAACAGCGCCTGTCTCTATAATTGGTGTTGTCAATTCACCCACCTGACGTCGCATATCTAATGCCTTATGTTTTAACCGCAACGCTAACACTTGTTGTTTATATGTCAACAATTGACTCCATACAACACGCAAAGCGGCATTACCGCGAAATGCCGCATTTAAATTTTCATCCGAGCCGTCTCCTTCCGTCGGACCAATTGCCTCAATTTCATCAGCCATTTTTTTCAACTCGGACAATTGGTTTTTCAAAAACAACACATTCGCCAACATATCAATTGTTTCGGATTGCCGCTCATAGGCATCTTCCATCTTTTTACGATTAATTGACTCCAACGTACCGGCATCACTGACCATTTTATTTTGTTCTGCATCAATAACTGATTCTGTCGGGTTATCAATCGGATCTTCCCCCTCTTTATTTCCGGAAACCTGATCCGTTGCTGCAGGAGCAGAAACTTTTTGAACCGCAGTTTGTCTTAAATCTTCAGCACCACCCGACAATAATGTTTGTTTTTCAATAGTCTGTGTCGTATCCAAGCGTGATTCTTGCACTGTTTGTAACTTTACATTTAACGATGACGATTTTTGCGATGTGCTGGCCGTATCCATAATCGGAAAAGGCGGGGGACAAACACCCGTCAATGTTTCGGGACATCCCATATATTGGGCATAAGCACTGCCAATAAAAACCATTGACATACACACACACCACATCATTTTATTTACATTTTTCATATCTTATCCCATTCTTTTTTCTTACCTGCATCGCCTCTCATTTAAGCTTACAGCAAAAAACTGATACTGGTAAATACTTGAATAATCCTCTTTACCGGCGCTTTCACCCTTTGAGCTCAAACAAACAACTTTTTTCATATTTTTTATTTCTATCAGCAACATCCTTATCCCCTTTACGGAACAATTGCCAACCTACCGGGCATAATTTGCGGTCCTTCGGCATCCGGCTCGGCCTCTTTTGGTGCTGGCGTTTCTGGTTCTTCCTGTTCGGGCAACGGATCGGGTTTTGAAAGCACTAATACCGGTTCAGTCTGTAATGTATCAACAACACTCCGTTCTAATAAGGCAATTTGGAAACCGATTTCAGCAATCGTTTGACGAATTAAGGCCTGCACAACAGTTGAATCAACAGCGATATCCTCTAAAATACCACAGGTCTCAGCCGACATTTCCGCGGCTTTTTTCTTATCATCTGCCAATTTTTCCAACACCCCCGCGGCCAAAGAACGCATGTGTTCTTGAAATTCCTCATTATAAGCTTGACGAGTATCCATGATTTTTTGTTCAGCCTCAGGCGTCAGTGGCTCTTCCCCCGGTTCATAAAAATAAGTACTTTTAACAAAATCAAGAGCACTTTCTTTTGTTTTTTGTGGGGCATTGTATTTGGATGCGTCAGCCTTTTCAAAATATTCCGCATTCATAAAAGCGTAAGCCGTTGTCAATTCAGGTAATTTCACACCACATGATTCACTGTAACTTTGGTTTTGCTCATCGTTTTGGTCATTCTTCATTTTTTGCGCTTCCAATTGCTCTGTCCGGCCGGCCTGTTCACTTGGTAAATTAGACGTTGCCCGCGCGGCATCAAACGCCATCGGATCACCCGCAAAAACGGAAACATTCCAACAAACAACACCGATAATTATCAAAAAACATAATCCTCGCATTTTCTTTACTCACTTATTTCCATACGCCTTTTTAAGACATTCTTGTCGTTGTACACCCGTAACAACAGTTCCAAGATCCCCATCATGAAAATAACAATATTCTCTCCCTTGTGCTTGACAGGTTTTATATTCTTGATACTTTGTTTCTGCTTGTGCTAATGCGTTTTGAATTTTCGCAACCATTTGTTTTTTCGTTATTTCCTTTATTCCCGGATAGTTTGAAACAACCTCTGCTTTTCTTTCAGCCGTGGACTTAAGACACGCATAGAAAACATCTCTGTCATACTTATCGGCTTTCTCTTCCAATGACGCAATTTCCACAGTTTTTGTTTCTTGAGCCCGAGTTATTGACCCTGCGGCAGTATCCTTTTTACCGGTTGCCTCTTGAGCCCGTTTTTCGCGTTCCTCGGCTGTTAATTCGGCTCCCCGCAAACTGCCCAAAGCATCTAACTCCATCATTTGAGCATAAAGCCCTTTAATTTCATTTAATTTTTGATACGAATGAACCGTCGTTGAGGCCGTCGCAGACAATACCCCTGTAAATGTGGTTGCCGCTTCCACCTTTTGCCGATCCTCATCAATTTCCTGTTGCGCTTTAGCCGATAATTCAAAGGACCTCTTGGCATTATCCAATGCCCGCATCACTCCCGCCGCAACAAGACGATTTTGCAAATCTTGTGTTGCATAAAGCTGTTCTGGCTTTGATTTGTCAATTAAAACAACCTCGGCAATTTTTTTCTTTACTTGAGCCGGATCGGGTTGCTCTTCTTCCAGTAACAAAGCAATATCTTCTGGAACGATTGGTGGCAAAGAATCAATCGGCAAAATGCTATTTAATATGTCAGCACTGTTTGTATTACTCCCTTTAAGCTGTTTAACGGCAATAGATTCAACTGTTTTTTCAGTGTCATTTTCCACCACTGCTACAGACGCCAAATTATCTTGTTCCGTTAACACTGTTGTCTGATCTTGTGTATTTTGAGTTATATCCGACATCTGCGAAGAAATGGATTCATCATAATTAAAATTATCCATATTAATTTTTTCTACAGAATACGTTGCGTTTTGATACATGTTCTCCTCTGAAACCGCAACATTATCCGACGTATCTTCAACCAACTTAACGACATCTGGATGTTCCTGGGCAACCGCAGAAAGAACAATGCAACTCCCCGTCACAACCGACAAAATGATTTTACACAATTTCATTCTACCCCCCCATTACCCGTTTCAGGCGCTTTTAGGGCATCGCCAACATTATATTGAATGGCACTGCTTTGAATAGACTGAGCCGCAATATCAATCAAAACAGCCGTATCCCTTGCCAATTGAATCGTTGACAAAGACAAAACCGTAATCATATCTTTTTCCGTTGTGGCGGTCTGAATCCGCTGGTTCAGTTGATTTATCTGATCTGGCAATTGTGCAGCACTCATTGAATAAACCCACGCATTGGCCAACCCTGTCATTCCCAGTTCTTTTTCGGCGGTGGCCTGATTTGTCCGAACCGACTTCATCTGAGACATATCAACCTTTGACGTATCTTTGGGAACTTGCATGTTTTCTTTAATATTTGCTTTGGCAACGGCCGGATTTTTTTTATCTTCCGCACTAACACCGGGCACTTCCGGTTCGGCGGGTTCCAACAACGACTCTTTTAAAAAATCTATCCCGGGAACACCCAATTTCCCCAAACTATTTAAAATACCGGCCAACGTTTGATCCAATGCTTGGCGCTTGGCTTCATTTCCCATTTCTGATGCCTTTTGCCCCGAAATTTGAACCAATGCTTGTGAATCCTGAACATTTTGGGCATAAGAAGGGAATCCCAACAAAAAAACAGCTAACGCGATTATGACTTTCTTCATGAATCGGTATTCTCCTTTGTCGCAGTAACAGCACTTAAGGCACTGGTTGCCTCCATATGCGCTTGATATGCTATCAAGGTGAAAAAATCTATTTCCAACCACAAAAGTGTGATATCTGCCCCCGTCAGTGCCTTTAAAGCACTTCGCTTATCCGTAGAAGCATTCTGAATATCCTGCTGCACTTTTTCCGAATTTCCCAAATACTCTTTGGCTAACTCGGAACGATTCAAAGCCTGTGCCAACGCTTCGGCAGTTACCTCTTTTGTATCGGGCAACTCGGAGGTTTCTTCCGTCTTTGTTTGAGCGTAAGCAACACCCGCCGACAAAAGAACCACTAATATGATCCAAAATCTCCCTCGCATTACACTCACCATCCGGCAGCATCCTTAGCGGAACTACCCGCTGACGACAATGAATCAGTTGCCGATCCACCTCCAGTCGTCAATCCGGTTGAACCCAACACACCGTTCCCCGACATAGTCCCAGCAGTTCCCAACCCCAACCCTGTGTCTACACCTGTTGCCAACGTCGCAGTTTGAATAACTTTTTGAGCGGAAATGCTGGCAATACCGTCTAATGTCAAGGGTAATTGATCATATCCAACAATCGGTACCAGCGCCCCTGCTGACATACTTTTAAAAAGTATAATCAAAAATACGCCCCAAATACCTTGCTTTAATGTCATGGGCAGGCCTCCTTTTTTAACGTTTATCTTTTCTTTTTATTATACCCCATTTTTCAAACGGCGCAAGTTTTTTTTCATACCTTTTGCATCGCGATTGAAACAACGTTTTTTAAAAGCATTGTTATCGTCATGGGGCCCACCCCGCCCGGCACAGGCGTCAAAGCCCCGGCTTGTCCTTCAACAGAAGTCCTGTCAACATCTCCGGTCAAATGACCATCTGCATTCTTTGTGATACCGACATCAATCACAATTGCACCGGATTTAACATGATCTTTTGTAATCAATCCGCCATGTCCGGTCGCAGAAATCAAAATGTCGGCTTGTGACGTAATATCTTTCAGATTTTTAGTCCTGGAATGTGCCTGTGTAACCGTACATTGGGCATCTAACAATAATTGCGCCAACGGCTTACCGACAAGCCGCGACCGACCGACAATAACCGCATACATCCCTTCTGTAGAAGGGCAGACGGCGTGAATCAGCTCCAGGCATGCCATCGGCGTGCAAGGCACCAATGCCGGGTGACCGGCAAATAATTTTCCCAAATTAATACTGTGCAATCCATCAGCGTCCTTTTCAGGCGCAATACTTTCCAAAACCCGAGCCGTATCCATGTGTTCGGGTAACGGCAACTGTACCAAAACCGCATCAATTTCGGCATTTTCATTCAATTCCCGAATAAAAGAAATCAAGGCATCCTCGGTCATCACTGGAGATAAGTGAAATAACCGCGTCTCAATGCCGACTTTAGAGGCTTTTACTGTTTTGTTACGCACATATGTCAAACTGGCCGGATGATCACCGACCAAAACAACAGCTAAAACCGGTTTTTTAGGTAATTTTTCCACCTGCTGTGCCAATTCGGCCTGAATTTTTTCAGCCAATGCTTTGCCGTCAATGATTTGTGTCTGCATTTTATCCTCTTTCATCAATGATAAACAATAACCGCTAACCGTTTATACCCCGTCAACAACTTATCTGACAACAGAGCCATTTGTTCTAACCGTGCTTGTTCTTTTAACTCCTCCAATGATGGAACCAATTTGCGTTGTGTTTCCTCGCATTTCATAAAATACATGACACCACTCTCAACCGTCACAGGCCCCGCCAAAGTGCCTGTTTTTAGTGGGGTCAGCAATTCTTTCAACGGAACAGGCAACTGTGCCGGTGATACCATACCGCGTTGTAAAGAACCGGGAAAAGCAGTTCCCTTCGCATGCATCTCAAATGTATCACATCCTTTAATGGGGGCTTCAAATGGTAACGGGAAAGAAGCCTGAACCACATCCCAAATATCAACATAATCCCCTGTTAAAGGGGCTTTTTTGTCATGAATCGCCACAATTAACCACCCTTTGTCAGTTTGAATCGGATCCGACAACTGTCCTGCATCCAACTTATCTAACACCGCCCAAACAGCCGCTCCATAATGCGCCGGCCCGATTTCACCGACAAAGCCCCCCTCTTTTTTCGTCGGCGCAATTGAATATAATCGTGCCAAATCATCAAAACGGGAATCTTTTAACCCTTCGGCCACCGTGCGTATTGTTGCTTCATCTGCCACCAAAATTTCCGATACAATAGCTGCCGGCATCGCCAAAATCTTACGAATTTGCTCTTGTTTTTCCTTTAATGCTGCTTCAGAAACCTCAAATGCATCTGTGCGATTCTTTTGCAACACTTGTAACCACAGTAAATCAGCTAAAATCTGATCTGTTAAGGTATTCAAAGCAATCCCGCGCTCTGTCAATGTTTTTGCAAGATCCCCTACTGCCATTTTGTTTTGCTGTTCTAAATGCCGAATGGCTTCCTGAATATCTGCTTCAGACACTGAAAATCCCTGTTTTAATGCAGCTTGCTTTTTAACAGCTTCCTCTATCAACATATCCAATACACGCCTTTGAATGGCCGCTGCAGATAAATTGTTAAATTCGCCGGGCTGTTGCAACCGAATCAATTTTGTTCGTTCAACAACATCAAAATTGGAAATCGGCACATCATTGACCGTCGCCGCAATTTTACCAGCCAATGCCGGCGATACCATAATCAAACTACCAATAAAAAAAGCCGCGATTATCCTCATTCCATGCCCCCCAACGTTTTTAAAATAAACTTCACCATAAACGAAGTATCTCCTTTATAATCTCTATCTCGCGTATAAGAACGGCTGACATCAAATAAAATGCCTAAACACTCATTATCATACCTGGCCGTCACATCAAAACTGACCGGCCCGCCTGTCTTTCCCAAATTATAACGGTAAGATCCTGCAAGTGTCCAATTTTGAGAAAATTTTGATGCTCCGTGTAGAACAATTTCTTCTCGCGACGGATAAAATGTATCCCCCATCTGCTCGCTTTTTAAATAGACATATTCAATGCCGACGCGCAAGGGGGCTGTTCCAGCCCATGCCTCAACCTCATGTTTGTTAGGGGTCAGGTTATCCTGATCCAAACGAAAATGATATGCCAATGAAACCGGACCGTAATTCATTTTGATACGACCGACATAATCCGAAAAATTGGCATTATAGCCCATCAGAGCCCCCAAATCATCATCTTTACGAAACCGATAAGATTGCCCGAATAACGTTGAAACCGACCGATTTTCCCGATCATACAATGCCCATTTGATACCGTAATTCAGGCGTGTCCCCGATTCAACCCGATCATAACCGGCAAAACGATTACGTGAAAATAAATTTGTATCATCAAAATCATAAATCAAACTGTCCATGTTAGGAATTTTTTTATCGTTACTGCCGTTCGGAGCAACAACACCCATCACAACGGGCTCTAATATCTGCATGACCCCCGTATCCGATACACGTGAAAGCGGGTAGCTTACCGTTGCCGAAAAACTGGGAAAAAAACGCCCTGTCACATAGGAATCATCAGCTTTGACACCCGTAAAACCATTTCTTCCGGAATCAATACTGTAACCGTCGGCACGAATTGTTCCAACCATATCAACGGTCGCCCCAAAACCGGAAACATACGGCATCTGAAATCCTTGTGTAACAGATAAACGATTTGATTTAAAATGTTCTTTCGTATTGATCAATGCCGCGTTAATATGCGAAAAAGCTGTTAGTCCTCCAGCCGTCAGCGGCAATGACGTCCGATAATAATTAAAAACCGGTAAAATGGTCGGAATACTGTCGGATGAAACACCATCTTCTAAACTTTGAAAAGAGAGCCCACGCGCATTAAAATACACCCGTTCCCCAAAATATTCGGCCGTTGCATGCGAAGTTAAAAACGAATCGCTGTCATCTATCCCCTCAATATCATACCGCCGAAAATAAGTATCACTGGACACTTTAAACAATTCACCGGATAACCGCCAATCAGAGGTTAAATCATACACCCCCGCCGCACGGATGTGCCCTTGCTGTGACCCATCATCATCTCGTGTGCCACTTAAAGCCATTTTCAGTCCTGCTTTTGAAAAAAGCCCCTGATAATCCATTTGAATCAACGGATCATGCGTAACGGAAAGTGTGGGCGAAACAGTTAAATTTTGATTGGGAGCCACATCTATAAAAAAAGGCAGCGTTATTCCCCCCTTCATTGTTGACCCGTGGGATAAGCCCGGCGCCAAAAAACCCGTCTTACGTTTAACTGTATGATCCGGCATGCTTAAATAGGGGAAATAAAACACAGGCACCCCACTCACATCAAAAAAAGAATGTTTAAAAACATACGCCTGATCCGGTGCATCATGCCGCATTTGCTTGGCACGTAATTGCCATAACGGGTCTTTCCCCTCACATACATCACAAGGTGTATAACGTAAATTATTTAAATCTAAAATCGTCCCGCGTTCTTTTCGCTCTACATTTTCAGCTTTAATTGTTGTTCCATCGGCCAACCGCATTTCAATCATTTTGCCTACCAATGCCGTCATATCGGCCGACAGCGTCATTTGCGCACTTTGTGTCACCGTGCCATCGGGTGAAATCAACGTTACTTGATCGGGCGCAAAAATTTGATTTTTACGTCGGTCAAATAAAATCCGTGGTGTTTTCAATACCGTTTTGTTTTGCGTGACAATCACATTTCCCGTTGCCGTTACTACATCGTTTTGTGCATCATAAGCGATTGTGTCGGCTTCAAAATCAACGGGTTTATTTTGATTAAATCCATCAAAATCCGGTCGTGGCACGGCCAATGCCGATACAGATATCAGGCAAGTAACCACAATCGGTATTAACTTTTTGAAAAACATTCCCAACCGTCTGCCGGTCATCAAAACATAAACCAAACCGATCGGAACCACGGCATTTAACACCATCATCGGCAAAAACCACAAGTTTTTACCGGCCATATTTTCAAAAGCCAACGCCAACGATTGAACCATTAACGCAGCCACAACGGCAGCATTGATACGTCCGATCTGACCACGGCGGTTATAATGCCCCGATAAAACACCGAACACCGCCAAAAAAACAAACGTAAAATTATAAAGCGGTTGAACAAGCCGCTTTAATGCTTCAACTTTATACTTACGATAATGTGACATGTTCGGTGTATCTGCCGGTGTTGCCGATAACAATTGACGCATATCATATTCGCGAATATCACTGCGCCGCTCACCGGTATTATCCCGGTCACTGAACCACATGGTATACCGGTCAAATTTCAAAACGGAAAACTGACGCGTTTCGGGATTAAACTCTTGACGCGTTCCCTCTTGAAAAACAACCTGAATACCGGTATCTTCCTGAAAAATTGTTCCTTTTTGTGCAATTAATGTTGCCACTTTTTTGGGATCTTTGGCATCATAGGCGATGACGCCCCGCACCGTGCCATCCTTGGCGCGTTCACGAACATAAAGGGTCAATCCGTTTTTAAAGGAGTTAAATTGTCCCTCCTGCAACAATAAATGTGACAGATCATTTCTGACTTTCCACTTTAACTCACGCAAATCCGTGTTGGATTGAGGAATCAACACCAGTGTTAAAAAATATCCCACTCCCGCCAACACAACCGCCAACATCAGCGGGGCCGCCATAATCTGACGTCGGCTCATCCCGACAGCCTGCATAACCATCAACTCTTTATCCGACTGCATCCGCGAAAAAACAAATAACACAACGGCAAACAAAGATAACGGTGATAAAATTTGAATAAAATTCGGCAAAACCAAAAGCGTCATTTTTAAAAAAACACCCACGGATACACCCTTGGTCACAATCATGTCCAACATCCGAAGCGATTGTGTCAGCCACACCAACGTTGTCATTCCCAATAAGACAACAACAAAGCCGACAATCAACTGTTTTAAAACATAGGCGTTTAAAATTTTCATCAATCCGATCCTTTTGCCTCACTATACGCTAAAGGATGATATTTTTCAACCGTCTTTTTTAACCGACCGGACAAAATATGCGTATAGATTTGCGTGGTGGCAACATCGGCATGCCCCAACATTTTTTGAACAGAAATCAAATCGGCATCATGTGCGATCAAGTGGGAAGCAAATGAATGCCGCAGCACATGCGGTGAAATTCGGGCGGGCTCAATCGTTGTCTTGCATGCTGCCAATTTTTTCAATTCTTTAAAAAAACCATCACGCGTTAAATGCCCTGTTTTCCCATAAGAGGGGAACAACCATTTTGATTCCCGCCGATACCGTCCTTGCCGTTCAATCAACCAATCTTCCAACGCCGCAACTGCCATTTTTGTCAATGGCACCATGCGCTCTTTATGCCCTTTACCCACCACCGTTAAATGATGTGTATCATCGGTTACGGCCACGACAGGCAGACAAACCAACTCACTAACACGTAACCCTGTGGCATAAAGCACCTCCAAAATTGTTTTTAACCGTGTGCTTTTTTCTCCAGCGGCCGCAGTTAATAAGGCTTCAATTTCCACCTCACTTAAATATTTGGGCAATACTTTACCGGATTTTGGCGACAACAAATAATCGGTCGGATTTTTCTTAATACGTCCCTCGGAATACAAATATCGGTAAAATTCACGAATGGCAGACAGCCGCCGCCGCTGTGTCCGCACACTAAACCCTTGACGGGCCAAAGCATCTAAATATGTTTGTAATATCGCCTTATCAGCCTTTTCCAACCGAATGTTACGTGCTTTCAAAAAACCGAATAAATCACTTAAATCCCGACGATAAGCCGCCGTTGTATTGTCCGCAGCGCCTCTTTCTGCCGTCAGCACATCCAAAAAGGCCTCAATTTGCGCTACTGTCATCGTGACATTAACCTTTCACGCTCCAAAGCCGCACCTGCTCCTTTAGGCAATAGTGTCTGAATCAACCATAACAACTCCCCTTCAAACGTTGGAGACGCATTTAATAATATCAACCCTTTTATAAGGGCTTCACCGTCTTTCATCCCCTCTTTCAAATGACGGATTTGTGCTGTAACAACCGGCGGATACACAGCCTTTTCTATCGGCCGAATTTCCGGATAAGATAAGACATCAGGCATAACAAAATAAGGAGTCAATCGTTCCATGAGCTCGTCACACGACGTCTTGTCTTCACGACACAAAAAAATCAATCCGTCCAACGACGGTAACCCCATACCGGCTGTTTGAATAAGCGGCGCAACTTTCAAAGCGGCGATCGGATCGGCCTGAAGCACCTGATACCACAAATAAGCGGCCGATAAATTATTCTCACTTAAAAAAAGGATAACCGCATTTTGTGCCAATGCTTTATTTTCCGGTACCGGTTCAATATGACGAATGGCTTCGGCCAAAAACGGAGCGGTTTGGGAAAAAACGCCATCCGCCCGCGCTGATGCGATAAACGCCGATACTGCCTTTATTTTATCGGAAACGGCAGAAGCCGTCCGAAGGACCGTTGCTGCCCGAATCCGATCCGACAGCCCCTCTTCTTGGGAAAAAGTTTCGGCTTGCTCATAAACTGTTCTGAATGCTTCCGGTTCGCCCCCCATTCGTTCCATTGCTTTTAATCGTATAACAGGCGGTAAACCACTTGATTGTTTGATAAAAGACATAACCCACATCGGTTGAGGAAACGCCAACAAATCCCCCTGCCCCAACGCTTCAATAAACGGCAAATGAACCGGCTTTAACATCACATGGTCCGGCTTTTTAAAAGGCCGTTCTTGAAAGAGTGCATCTCCCAACGCGGTGAACAAAGGATCGTCGTTTGCATGATTTTCACGATACAGTTCATAGGCCAACGCAGCCCTGGCTTTATCACCATACGCGTTTAAACAAATCAACCGAATTTGATCGGAATATTCCAATTCCTGCATTTCCGCCGCTTGGCAAGCGGCTTCTCCCTGCCCGCTGAAAAAACGAGCAAAAAAAACAATCGTGTCCATTTCGGGGAGTCGGTCTTTTTCCGGTACGTATTGAATCAATTCGCTTCCCTCATGAAAGGCCCCCAATGAAAACAGTGTCCGCATGCGTGCCATCAAAAACGCCGTATCATCCAACGATTTAAGAGCCGGCCACACGGTATCCGTCGTATCGCTTAAAAGCAAATGAACCAATATGTCCCGCTCGGCCGGTGTCCAGTTAACACCGCTTACTTTATCAAACAATCGCATCAGTTCCACAGGATCCGAATTAGCCCACAAACCAACCGGCCCCGCGACAGAACCAATTGTATTCAAACTCAACCGATCCAATTCGCGAATCGTAATCTTATCCGCAGCCTGTGCTTTTAATACGATCGCCGTGACTATCAGGAAAATACCGCAAAAAAGTGCCGCGATTTTAGTTTTGATTCGCCCCATTGATGACTTCTTTTTCAATCGTTTGCACAGGCGGTGTTCCATCAATAAACGCTATAGCCGCAAAAAACAAAACGGCCAAAATGACCAGCGCTTTTAAAATATAGTGTTTTTTTTCACTTTTATAACGCATTTTATCATCCTTATACTAGACAGAGCATTAAAAAATTGATATAATCCCCTTGAATTAAGTTACAATTTTGCAAAAGATTTGTCAAGAAAGAACATGAAATATCGACTGACGGAACCGAAAATCATTTTGCTTGTCGGCATGATGGGCGTTGGGAAAACTTCTTTAGGGCGTATTTTATCCAAAAAATTGGGTCTTCCTTTTACCGACAGTGATAAGGAAATAGAACGCACAACCGGTTTTACAATCTCTGAGTTATTTGCCAAATACGGGGAAGCGGCCTTTTGTGAAGGTGAGGAAAAAATTATGGCCCGTCTTTTAAACGGTGAGCCATGCGTTCTGTCATCGGGGGGCGGTGCTTTTTTATCCGAAAAAACGCGATCAACAGCAGCTAAAAGTGCCATATCCATATGGTTAAAAGCCGAAACCGACATTTTATCAAAACGCACACAGGGACGGTCTCACCGCCCGCTTGTGCCGGCAGCAGACAATAAAAAAACGATTGAACGCCTTGTCAATGCCCGTTACCCGATTTATGAAAAAGCAGATATTACAGTCCCTTCTTATAATGAACCCCCGTTTAAAACCGTTTCACGGGTTGTTTATGAATTGAAAAAGCGCGGTTTGATCACAGAAATCGTTTGTGATAAACCGCTAAAACGTTTTAAGAATAAGGATCCCCGATGACCGCTTATCTTTTGCTGGTGATTTTATTAGGATGTTCGTTCTTTTTTTCGGGAACGGAAACAGCATTGACCGCCGTTTCACAACCTCTGTTGCATGAGCAGGAAAAACAAGGAATCCGTCGGGCAAAAACCTTAAATGCCCTGAGACAAAATTCACCCCGTTTAATCGGAACCTTGTTATTGGGAAACAATCTGGTTAATATTGCCATTACGGCCTTGGCAACCAGCTTGTTGATTGAAGCTTTCGGTGATTATTACGGTATTTTGCTGGCAACATTTGGTGTCAGTTTTGTCGTTCTTGTGTTTTCGGAAATTTTGCCGAAAACCTATGCCTTAAGCAACCCGTTATCCTTTTCACTGGCTGTGGCACCAATCGTAGCATTTGCCGTCAAAATTTTCGGCCCGTTCGTTACGGGGTTAAATTGGCTGTCCGCCCAAACAATGAAATTACTGCCCAAATCTCAAAGCGGCACATCGGAAGAAGAACTGCGCGCCGAAATCCGCGGGGCAATTGATTTAAAAGCCGATAAAATGCCCCAAGAAAAAGGCATGCTGAAAAGTGTGCTTGATCTGTCCGACGTAACGGTTGAAGATATCATGGTGCACCGTTCACAACTTGTTTCCTTAAACGCCGCCTTACCGGTCAAAGATGTTTTTGATTTTGTCACGCGCAGTCCGTTCAGCCGTATTCCTCTGTGGCGCGGCAAACAAGATAACATCATTGGTGTGCTGCACTCAAAAGCGGTTTTAAAAGCCATGAATACGTATTATTCGGGATATAAAAATATTCAATTAACCGACTATTGCACAAGACCCTGGTTTGTTTTAAACACAACCCCGTTGTTGGATCAACTGAATGAATTTAAGCGACGGCGTGATCATTTTGCCGTTGTGGTAGATGAATACGGTGTCTTACAGGGAATTGTCACACTGGAAGATGTGCTGGAAGAAATTGTTGGTGATATTTCGGATGAAACTGATCGCCCAGAACTGTCAACGTTACAAGTCATCAAAACCGATTCGGGCGCTTTTCGGTTAGACGGATCTGCGACCATTCGGGACATCAACCGTCATTTTAAATGGGAATTACCGGATGATCATGCCGCAACATTGGCCGGTTATCTGATGTATGAAACCGAACGCATTCCCAACGTTGGTCAAACATTTGTTTTAAACGGCTTTACGTTTACGGTTGTTCAAAAAAACCGTAATCGCCTCACGCAAATAGATATTATTCCACCGGCAATTTAGAACTTTCCCGATAACGATGATGGGCTTTTTCATCGGCTTTGAAACGCCCCAAAATAACAACATCGTCTACACCGGGCGTATTTTTAATAACAGACACGGCACGGGCTAACTCTTCAGACGTCTGAAAAATACCCATAACATACACAACACCGTTTTCCATAACCAACTTATAATTGCTGGAAGAAATACCACGCGTAAATGTCAACTCCATTCTGATTTTGGCGGAAAGTGCTGCATCCTGATTCACAACATCCAATCCCGGCGGCGGCGCCAAACGAATATAATTATAAACTTTATAGACATCAGGAACATTCCAAGCCGTTTCGCACACCTCATCAATCAAGGCTGGATCGGGTAATGCTCCCGTTAACAGAACAGCGCCCTCAAATACAGTCACTTCAATATCCAATCCATATTTGGCATCTCGCCGCACAAGACGATCGCGTAACTCAATATTGATGCGTGTATCCGTCATATCGTCGGAAAAAGAACGGTCGTCCAACAAAATAACCGTGACACGGCTGACGCCGTTATAAACGGTGGTGATGTATTGACATCCACTTAAACAAATCGCTAAAATCAAACAAATCCACAACCGCATGTTACAAAACTCGCCATGCATTCTGAATATGTTTCGGTCCCCACGTTCCGGCTTGCCATAACAAGGCATCATACCGAATCAGGCATGTTCTAAACTGTGTGTTTTTCTTTAAAAACACACCCGATGACCGCACAACACGCATTTGATTTTGAAGGGTAATGGCTTCAATAGCCTCACGGAATGTCGGACGCCGCTTAACCTCAACAAAAACAAGAATCTTGCCTTTTTGAACAATTAAATCAATTTCCCCCGCACCGGTCCCGCGACCGACCTTAAAATTTTGTGCAACCACATGGTACCCTTTCAGCCGCAAATACCACGCACTTAACCTTTCATATAAACGCCCCGTCCGATATGTGTCTTTTTTACAAGGCATTATTTCAACTCCAAAACCCGTTTGTAAACCGCGGCTTTAACCTGCCCCGTCATCGCGCATATTGTTTTAACGGTATCGCGGACACTGTTTGTTTCAAGTGTTTTTAAAATCAGCCGATCAATCGCTTCCGGCGTCCACTCCTCTCCGGCTTGCGCCCGACCAATGACAATGACCAATTCACCTTTCGGCGCCCCGTTTAATTGATAAAAATCTATCAATTCACGACAGCTGCCGCGCCGCGTTTCTTCAAATTTTTTTGTAATTTCACGCACAACAGCCGCCGGCCGATCTCCCAAAATATCTGCCATATCCTGCAATGATTCAACCAACCGATTGGGGGCTTCATAAAAAATCAATGTGCCGGGAATGGTTTTAAGGGATGATAATACCTCCTGCCGCGCACCGCTTTTAACCGGCAAAAATCCTTTAAAAAAAAAGGCATCAGACGGCAATCCCGATAACTGCAACGCCGATAAAACCGCATTCGCTCCCGGCACCGTCGTCACTGTCACCCCCACTTCATGGCATGCCCGCACCAGTTTATAGCCCGGATCCGAAACAAGCGGTGTGCCCGCATCACTCACCAACGCAACCGTCATCCCCTCTTTTAACCGCCGCACTAACGTCGGCCGAACCCGATCGGCATTATGTTCATGGTAAGCGACCAATCGCTTCCCTTCAATGCCTGTCAATGTCAACAACTGATGCGTCACACGTGTATCTTCACACG
The DNA here is from genome assembly GCA_944392145.1 of uncultured Alphaproteobacteria bacterium. Lineage (GTDB taxonomy): Bacteria > Pseudomonadota > Alphaproteobacteria > CAAHEQ01 > UBA3637 > CALXVS01. Next base: position 32,293 of record CALXVS010000004.1, read on the forward strand.
CGATAATATCGGCACGGCGCAGTGTTTCTTTGGCCCGATCCGACAAATCCCCCAAATTGCCGATCGGCGTTGAAACAAGAATCAGCATAAATCCGTTATCCCCTTTCAGATATCCCTTGAAAAAAACTGAAATCCAGTATATCATAGAAAAAGGTTTTTTGAAAAGGATTTATTAAACATGAAATCAAAAATCATCCTGGTTGCCGTTATTTTTTCCGTTTTAACAGGGTGTCAAACATCCACCATGAAACAACGACCGCATTTTGAACAAACACCGGTCTTGGAAAGCACCGAAACAACGTTTCGGCCAATGCCCAGCACAACGGTCATGCTGCTGCCTTTGTCGGGCCCGCAAAAAGCGGTTGGAGAGGCTCTGCAACAGGCCGGTATGATGGCTCAGGTTGAACGTCGTGGCAATCAAATGGAGTTGGTGTTTTTTGATACCCATGGAACCGCCGAAGGAGCTGTTGCCGCTTATGAGAAAGCCCTACAAGTTCACCCGGATGTCATCTTGGGCCCTGTCTTTTCGGCCGAAGTCGCCGCCATAGCAAAACAAGATCCCAACATACCGGTTATTTCGTTTACCTCGGATAACAGTGTTTTAACGGACAATGTCTATACCATGGCCTTGCTGATTCCCTCACAAGTGCAACGGATTGTTGATTTTGCCTGTGCCTCCGGAAAACGTCGTTTAGCCGTTATGGGCCCCGAAAATAAAACAGGTGAATTGGCGATGAATGCGCTTTCTGAATCCATCAAAGTCTGTCCGGGCATGACACTTGAAAAAGTATCCCTTTATGCCCCTAAAACGGTTAATTTGGATCCGGCTGTCCTAAAAATCATTCCCAAACCGATTGACCCCAAGAAAAAAGATCTGACACCCGAAGAACAAGAAATTCTGGCAACGCCTTTGGCCGACAGATTGACTTTTGATGCATTATTTATCTTTGAAGACGGCGTTCGCTTACAGCAATTGGTTTCCCTGTTATCCTTTTACGATGTGACACCGACTGTCGTGCCGTTTTACGGCCTATCCAACTGGCAAAAAAGTAAAGATAAAAATTTGGCAGGTGCCTATTTCCCCAATTTACCAACATTCCGTTATCAACCCTTTGTTCAAAATTACCGCGCTGCTTTCGGTACGTCCCCCATGGAGCTGGCCGGATTCGCCTATGATGCCGTATCATTGGCATCGTTTTTAAATATGCAGCGCGCCATGAATCCGGCAACACTAACCGCCGAAACGGGATATAACGGCGTTCATGGTTATTTCCGTTTCTTACCCGACGGAACAAATGAACGATTATTGGGGATTTCCCAAAAAACACGACGGGGTCATTTACCCGTTGAACCGGCCGCCGAAACGTTTGAACGTCCGGTATTTGAGGCCTTACCTGATGAAACGTCTTTAAATGAGCCGTTTAATGAGTTCCCTAATGTGACACCGTCTTTTGAACAACAGACTCCTTTAAATACCATCCCCGCATTTTAATATAAAAAACAAACTGTTAGAACTTTTGAAAAAAGCGTTACAAAAAGGTTCCTTTTTTTGCAACCGTTTTTTTATGTTTTTTGAAAAAAAATAAAAAACAAGAAAATCCCTTAAGAATCAATCTGTTTTTTAAAAAATATCCGATAAGTCTTCTATCCGTTTGGACGGCGTTACAAAAAGGAACCTTTATGTTACACTGCTAAGCATCTGTTTATACGTATCATAACGGGGGTTAGTATCATGAAAAAAGACGTAACATCACAAACAATTTTATCCACAGACACCGGTCGCAGCATGGTAGAGATGTTGGGCACGTTGGCGATTGTGGGAGTATTAAGCATTGCCGGGATTGCCGGATATCGGTATGCGATGGATAAATACCGCGCGAACGAGACGATAGATGAACTGAACAAACGGGCGTTTGTGTATGCCACACAGGTTTTAAATAACGAGATACGGTCCGGAGAAACTTTAAGCAACGGCGAGTTTGGGAATAAAACCGCTTTGGGATATGATATAGAAGCGAACAAATCATATTATCCGGACGAATTTGAAGTAACGTTAAGCAATTATCCGTCAGAGGTATGTCGTGATATTTTAAAAAATTACATGATACCGTATCAGATTATCGTTTCGGGGAAGGTTTATGATCCGACATCAGATAATTATAGCATATGTGGAGAAGACGGTGAAACGGCCCCGGAAACGTTGTTTGTGTATACGGCGGATTTAAATCAAGAAAAAGAGGTTTTTGAAGAAGTAGAAGAAGAAGAAGTAACAACTTTTTATTACGATGAGGTCTGCACACCCGGTGAGGAGTTTGCGTCACAAGGCCAATGCTATCCGTGTGACAGCAGTGGGAGCTATTATATCGGCGATCAGTATGAATACGAATTGTGCCGCGCGTGTGGACGCCGGATGCCAGTTGGAAATTATTGCGTTCCGGGGTGCATGGCGGGACAGGTATATCATGCCGATAAAGAGGAATGTGTAACGCCCGAGTGCGTAACGAACAGTGATTGTGGTATAGGTAGTGGGAAATATTGTAAGTTGGATTCAAGCCAAAACAATTATTCCTGCACGGAAGCGCCGACGTATGGCACGTGTGAGAGCACCTCGGGCACACCAGTAACAGTTATCGGCGTTGGGAGATACCAAAAGTCCGGCAGCGGGATGAACTGGTGGAGTGCACAGAACTATTGTGAGGCGATTGGGGGACGTATGGCTACGGTTGCTGATTTTGGCTGCGGCTATGATTATGTGGGTGCAGGTAAGACGGGGTATTGCAATACGGATACAACAACGTCTTCAAGTGGGACACGCTCTGCTAATATGCAGGCGTTCCAATCGGACAGTGCCTTTGGTAAGAGTAATTATTATTGGACAAGCGATTCGTATTCTGCGTGTTACGCTTACAACGTCCATCTGCACAATGGTAGCGTGCGCAACGACAATCGCAGCCTCAGCACCTACGCTTTGTGCCGCGTCGGGGATTAGAGGCACAAATAAATCGGGTTCTTTTGCCTTGGGGCGGGTGTCTCCCATAAAACTATTCCCGCCGATCAGCAAAAGAAAGCCCCCGTCGGCTCCCCGCCGGCGGGGGTGTTAAAAAAACTCATCCTTGACTTAACGCCGCCGCAATAAAGGCGTTAAAAATCGGGTTCGGCCGGCCGGGACGCGAGGTAAATTCGGGATGGAATTGAACAGCGATAAAAAACGGGTGTTCCGGAATTTCCACAATTTCCGGCAACAATCCGTCGGGGGATTTGCCCGACACAATCATGCCGTGTTCGGCCAACACCGATTCATAGGCAATATCCATTTCATACCGATGCCGATGCCGCTCCCGAATTTCATCAGCCCCCTTATATAGGCGCTTGGCCAATGACCCTTCCTGTAACACACACGGATAAGCCCCCAAACGCATCGTTCCCCCCATATCGGCATTATCGGGACGAATGTGCTGTTTCCCGTCTTGTTCCCAAACGGTCATTTTGGAAATGACAGGCGTGCATTTACCACCAAATTCGGCGGATGAAGCATCTTTAATGCCGGCTAAATGGCGGGCTGCCTCAATCACCGCCATCTGCATGCCTAAACAAATACCGAAAAAGGGCGTTTTTTGTTCACGGGCAAATTGAATGGCTTTAATCTTTCCCTCAATACCACGAATGCCGAAACCGCCCGGCACCAAAATACCGTTAAATCCGCTTAAACGCTCTTTCAGGGCCGATTCATCCAACGCTTCCAACTCTTCGGCCTCCAACCAAGTGATTTTTACTTTAGCCCGATGTTGAATACCCGCATGAATCAATGCTTCGTGCAGGGATTTATAGGCCTCCAGCAACCCGCAATATTTACCCACAACAGCAATTTTAACTTCTTTTTCATAATTGGAAACAATATGAGCGATTTCTTGCCATTTATCCAGTTTCGGTGCCGGTGCGCCCTCTAACAAACGAAAATGTTTTAATACCTGAATATCCAGGCCTTGCTCGTGATAGGTTAGCGGGATTTTATAAATATTATCCACATCCGGGGCAATCACAACATCATCAGGGGATACATTGCAAAATAACGCCAACTTACGCCGTTCATCCGGCCCCATCATGACTTTACTGCGACACAGTAAAATATCTGCCTGAATCCCTGCTTCAAGCAGCGTTTTAACGGCATGCTGCGTCGGCTTTGTCTTTAATTCGCCGGCCGTATCAATATACGGTAACAATGTTAAAAAAATAATCAACACATTTTCCCGTCCGGCATCGTTTGAAAATTGGCGAATCGCTTCTAAAAACAATGTTCCCTCAATATCCCCGACGGTGCCGCCAACCTCATACAACACAAAATCTTCACCATGCAGGTCCGAAGCAATAAAATTTTTAATTTCGTTGGTGACATGCGGAATTGCCTGAACCGTCGCGCCCAAATAATCGCCGCGCCGTTCTTTTTGAATCACGTTAAAATAAATTCGCCCCCCCGAAATGCTATCGGTTTTGTGGCAATTTAAATCGGCAAACCGTTCATAATGGCCCAAGTCCAAATCCGTTTCGGCCCCGTCATCCGTCACAAATACCTCGCCGTGTTGATACGGTGACATTGTTCCCGGATCCACATTTAAATAGGGATCCAATTTCCGCATACGTACCGAATAACCGCGCGCCTTTAATAAACTGCCAACCGCGGCCGAGGCAATTCCCTTACCCAATGATGAAACAACACCACCTAAAATAAAAATGTATTTTGTCATATCATTCCCTTTCCCAAGATGTTAAAAGGTCGCTTTACCATAAAGCGACCTTTAAAAAAAACAGTTGTAACAAGAGGGAAAAACACCCGCCAAAAGCCGAAAATCTTTTGACACCCAAAATACAGACGCTTAAAACACGTTTTCGCATTGATGCACCCTTCATCACAAAAGATAATTGTATCGTTTCTTAAAACAAAAGGCAAGGATAAAAGAAAAAAAAGGTTGCCTGAACATCCGAAAAGGAGTATAATATAGAGCAATACATCTTTATTTTATAAAGGAAAACCATGTCATTTTTAAAACAACTGAAAAATAAATTGTTTGTTACGGGTGCTTTCGTTGTAGGGGCTTCTGTCGGTTCAATCGGTGCCGTAAAAAAAAATGCACCCGAGTCTGCGTCATCAGTTCAAACCGCCACTGCACCGCAAAATGCCACAAAAAAAGAGGCCTTAATTAAAGCTTTCATGGCAACAATTGACAAGTTTGAAGGAATGTCTCTACATCCTTATTTGGATACAAAAGGGAACTTAACCATCGGATATGGTCAAAATATTCAATCGGCAGCGGCATTCGCTCAAGTTCGGTTTCAAGGGGATGCAAATATAAGCGACACACGCATTTCCCTTATGGAAAAACGAGCAAAATTTATGAATACTGTCACCAACTGGAAAACCATTCGGCAAAAAAACGGGCATTCAACTAAAATCTTTAATGTAACAGCCACTGGACAAAAAGACATTTTCGGATCTGTTCGCATTACAAAAGCGGAAGCCAAACGATTATTGAAAAATCATCTGGCTGCCATTTTACCGGTTTTGGAAAACAATTTAAAATCCCAAAAATTGGATTTATATGCTTTGCCAATAATGGCACAAGTAGTCTTGTTGGATATTCACTATAACACCGGCAATACGGCACCGGCGAAATGGCCCGCCCTGTATCAAGCATTAAAAGCCGGTGACTGGGAAAAAGCCGCCCGTGAATCCGCCCGCAAAGATGTTCAATCCGCCCGTAATTTATGGGCGGCACGACAAATGCGACTGGCGGGGTTAACCCTTGAACTAAACCGTGCCGGCATTTCCTATGAACAACTGCCTGTGCCAACACGTGATGTAGTCAATTATATGTCAGCAATTTTAAAAAATCGTCTGACGGCACAAAAATGGCCCAAATTTTTTGATGCCCTTAAAAAACAAAATTATACGGCCGCTGCCGCCGAATGTCGTATCCGCGGCATACCCGAGGCTAAAAACATTTGGATGAAAGAGCGCATGCTTGAAGCGGTTGCACCAAGTACAACACAAACATATTATTTAAATCGGACTTGCTCCCGATAACATTCGGAGGACCCATGGCAAAAACATCTTCCATTTCTCCCAAAAAACAGCAAGATCAACTAACCGATCAATTATATTTGGCTGTTCAAACAAATAACGTAGCAGCAGCCGCTCGGTTAATTGAGCAAGGTGCCGATGCCAAGTGGTCGCATACATGTCGTTTTGATAAAGGGGATACGAAACCGAATGAAAGTTTGCTCAGCATCGCACTTAACAATAAAAACACAGACATGATGCGCTTGTTAATCAAACATGGGGCGAACACAAAATTCCGCACCATTGCCGGCATTGTTCAAACGAATGATAACGAAATAATTGTTCAATATGAATCCTTATTACGCCAAGCTGCCAAAATAGATGATCCTGTTTTTGCCGAAATTTTGATAAAAAACGGAGCCCCGATCAACGATGAAGAGGCGGAAGGGGCAAACGGTACAGCATTGTTTGATGCCGTGGCGCAAGGATGCCTAAAAACAGCGGCACTTTTGCTTGAAAACGGGGCACATCCGGGGGCATGTGCTTTACCAACACGGGAATTTATGAACGGTCGTTTTAATATGCGTCAAATTCCTTTAGGGGAAGCCGTGCGCCGTGGCGATTATGACATGACCTGCCTTTTATTACATTATGGCGCTGCCCAATATATCAATGATGATATTCGCACAACTTTAATCCATTTGGCGGCAGAGGGAACAAATAAACCTCTTGAAGCGATGTTGTTGGAAACACCACAGGATTTAAACGAAGCCTTTCAATTAATTCAATTCCGTAACCCCGATTGGGCACGACATTTAATCAATAAAGGGGCTCAAATCGGTTTCCCCGTTGATATTGGCAAGTGTCAGGAAGAGTATTTTATGGGACTGCAACAAGTTCCCGTCCAAATTGCATTGACCAGTCCCTTGGCCCGTGCCATCAAAGCCCAAAAATATGATATTGCCCGCTTGATGATCAAAAAAGGGACCAATTTGAATGTGGATGACTTAATCCATTTACTTAAAACAAAAAACTTTGATACTTTTTCAAAGGTTACACGCGGCAACACGCCCCTTTTAAAACATCATGGTCATTTGTTTTTAAAAACCGTTCACCGTTTAATACATCCTCCTTACGAGCGTCGGCCGGATAAAAAAGCAGCCTTGTTTTATAAGTCATTATCCCGTAAAATAACGCTTTTAAATAAAAAAGAGGTGCAACATCCGTTATCCCGAAACACGGTGCAACAAAAACGGTTAAAAGTGCGTGAATAAAAATATCATTATGGTATTTGTTCTAAATCACACTTACCCGCATCACGAAAAAAATTATAAATCGTTTTAGAACTGACTCCCAACACACGGGCGATTTGTGTTTTGGGTATGCCGTTTTCATGCATGCGTAACACATCCTTGACCTTTCCATCCAAAACATGAATCTTGTTCTTACTTTCGTTCCGCCGTCCCAGCGGTCGGCCCTTGGCTTTTAAACGACGCAAAGCTTCTTTTGTGCGCTGACTGATAAATGTGCGTTCTATCTCGGCAACAAGCCCGAATGCAAAGGCAAAAACCTTGCTTTGAATATCCGTCCCTAACTTATAATTATCTTTAATCGTCCAAATCTGAATCTCTTTTTGCATACACAAATGCAAAAATGTCATAATTTGAAATAAATTACGTCCAACGCTCGTTTTTCAAAAGATAAAGCCCCACTGACCGTTTCCATAACCCATTCATCAATGCAAATATCCTGTCGTCGGCAAAAATTCTGAATCTCAAACCGTTGATTCTCAAGCGTTTGTTTATCCGTACTGACACGCAGATATCCGTAAATCATACTTTTTCTCCAATATATATAAAATGTTCAATCTTATATATATGAATACCCACCCCTAAATTGCAAATACTCCGGATAAAATATTAAATATCAATAAAGGTAAAAACAAAAATCCGGTATTTTTGGCGGTTCAACCATATTTAAAAACAACTCTCATATAACCATATATATTTATTATTAAAAATTAAAAACAAACGTCTGCTTATTTTGATTTTTTTTAGAACAATAGATTAATAATTTTTAAATGTATTAACGAATATAAAATGATCCACTGAAAAAAATCAACAGGTAATTTTTTTTAAATAAAGACATCCTTATTAATTATAAAAGCTCTTTATCTTATGACATTATCAATCTTTCTTTGATAATAATTAAATTTTATACCCTATAATAATGGAAAGAAGGATAATACAATTCCCCTGTCGTATTTTGGTATAATTAACGAAAAAACAATCAATATTTTTGTCAAATCTTTACAAAAAAAGTGATTGATAAAAAAAGAAAAATATGTTTAAATGAAAAAAATAACATCGACTCAAAAGAAATATCTCGAAAACCAGAAAAACTTTTTAAAAACAAAGGAAGTATAAAAACATGAATGAAACCGACCAACGTATGGTTAAAATATCGGGTATGTTAAATCGGGGAGGAATACCTGTAACCGACATAGCAAGTTAGCCGGTTACGATGAATCAATATTGTGTGAACAAGATTTGAAAAAAATGATACAGATTAAACTATATAAAAAATCAAAAAGAATATGTGTTATGAGTATTCTGGTTATTTTATTTTTTGAATTTTTTAAAATTGCTTTGTTGACAATCGGCGGCGGATTAGCCATGATTCCGGCCATTGAAGATGTTTTTGTTAACAAAAGGAAATTATTAAAAAATTCAGACATTTTAGATATGGTGGCTCTGACACAGAGCGTCCCCGGTTTAATCGCCATTAATTCAGCGGTATTTGTAGGACATAAGTTAGCCGGATGGAAAGGAAGCTTATCGGCGATGCTGGGTGTTATCTTCCCGTCCATTGTCATCATTATACTGATAGCCATGTTTTTCCCTTTGCTTCATTTGGAAGATAAACATTTACTAAAAGCTTTTAATTGTATTCGCGCCTGTGTCACGGGAATATTTGTTGTTTTGATGGTAAAAATAGGCAAAGCTGTTTTAAAATCAAAATCAGAAACAATCATTGTGATTTTGTTGACCCTTTGTTTATTAACTGATATCAGTAAGGTTTGGATTATTTTAGCAGCCTGCCTGTTGGGGTATATGGTTTTATTTCTATCAGAACAAACAGTGGTAAAAAAATGATAAGCATTCTGTTATTTATCAATTTTTTCAAATTCGGAATTTTATGTTTCGGGGGCGGTTATATGATTATTCCGCTGTTGTATACCTCTTTTGTTAAAGAGTCAAAGCTATTTTCAGCAGAAGAATACGGGAATTTATTATCTATTTCACAGGTTACACCGGGGGCGGTAAGTATTAATACAGCAACATATGTGGGATATCTGGAAAATGGTATCATCGGAGGAATCAGCGCCAGTTTAGGGCTTTGCATGCCGTCTTTTATTTTGGCTATATTGGTTTTAAATTTTATGAAAAAATATAAAGAAAGCCTCTTTATTCAAGGGATACAAAAAGGAGCAAAATGGGCGGCTTTTGTCATGGTTGTCTTCGCGATTTGTTTTTTTGCAAATATCTCCATATTCAAAAATCCTGTTAAGACAGAAGACTTGGGAAATATTCTTGCTTCTTTTTCACTATCCAATCTCCGTTTATTTGAACTTTTTATTTTAATTTTAACGATTGTTTTATCACATTATAGAGTTTCCTTTATGGGGCTTATTTTATTTTCCGGAATCGTCGGATGGGGATACAGTTTTATATGATTGGGATTTTTATTCACGCGATGGTATCTGCCGGAGCAATTTATTGTTTCATGAATCATCAAATATATTATCTCCGGTGTTATCGGACAATTAATTAAGGAGTGTCTCAAATATAATGGAGAATGCATTGAAAAATCACTTAATTGAACTTGAAAACGAGTCTCTTGAATTAATCAGAGAGGTGTGTTTTACAAATGACTTTGATAAAATCGTTGTTTTGTATTCTATCGGAAAAGATTCTTCCGTATTACTGCATTTATTTCAAAAGGCCTTTTACCCTTTTCCGATTCCCGTTCGCTTTATGCATATTGATACCGGTTGGAAGTTTAAGGAAATGTATACGTTCAGAGAAAAAATCAGTAAAGATATCAATCTGATTGTTTACAAAAATCCCGAAAATTTAAATCCGTTTACGGACGGATCTCGGTATACAGAGATTATGAAAACGGAAGCATTAAAGCAGGCTATTGAACAATATGGTTTCAAAATCGCTTTCGGTGGAGCACGACGGGATGAGGAAAAAAGTCGTTCTAAAGAAAGAATGGTTTCTATCCGTGATAAATATCATAAGTGGAATCCCAGAAATCAAAATCCTGAAATATCTCCGCTGTGGAATACGTATTATACAGAAGAAACGGAATTACGAGTTTTCCCATTATCTAATTGGACGGAATTAGATATATGGGAGTACATCAGACAGGAAAACATAAACGTTGTGGATTTGTACTTTGCGAAAGAGAGAAATGTTGTAAAAACACCCTCCGGTATGTATATTGCGACACAAGATAAGCATAAAGGAGAAAAACGCTCTGTTCGCTTTAGAACGCTCGGATGTTATCCGTTGACCGGTGCTGTTGAATCCGAAGCAAAAAATGTGGATGACGTTATAGAAGAATTAAAAACGGCAAAATATACCGAACGTATCACACGTGTCATTGACTATGATACGGAAGGTTCTATGGAAAAGAAAAAAAAGGATGGGTATTTTTAATGGATAAGATTTTTTCTTTTATATGTTGCGGAAGTGTTGATGACGGAAAATCTACGCTGATCGGCAGATTATTGCTTGATTCGGGAAACGTAAAAATTGATCAGCTGCAAGAGGCAGAAAAAATATCTAAAAGAAACGGCTCAAACAGAACGGAATTAAGCCTGTTATCTGACGGCCTGTTAAGTGAACGGGAACAACAAATTACAATAGACGTTGCACACCGTTATTTTGATTATAACAATATTCGTTTTCATATTTTAGATTGCCCGGGACACAAACAATACACAAGGAATATGGTCATTGCCGCGGCCATGACAAATACGGCTCTTTTAGTGGTTGATTGTATGGGAGGTATTCAAGAACAAACACTAAAACATATTGATATCTGTTCATTATTAAGGGTTCAAAATCTGTGTATTTGTATTACAAAATGTGATTTACTGCAGGGAGATTTGCAAGACAATCCGATTCTTAAAAACCTTTGTAAAAAAATTGAAACCCTGATGAAAAAGTATAATTTTAACTATACAATCATACCGATTTCTTCTGTCAGCGGTTATAATATTGATAAGGTTTTTAACCAAATATATACTTATGCGCAAGAAGTTTTAGAGACACAGAATAAAAAATGTATTTTACATATCCAAGCAGCTCGATTATCAAAGGATACTCGTTTTTATTATGCCAGGGAAACAACTCATACGTCTCCTGAAAAAGGAGAGAATTATACCTTATACCCCGCAAATATCGGCGTCGGAATCAGTAACGTAACCGGTCATGGTGTTTTTAATATTGATTCAGATATTGATGTTGAAAGGGGTGATTGTATTACAAATACCCCTGTTCTTGTTCATAACATCCTAAAACAAAAAACGATTTGGTTTAATGAACCATCCGAAGATATGTTACTGAAACATGGAACCAGAATCGTTAAAATTAAAAAATATACCGATGATTTAATTGAAACGGATGATGTTATCATTTTTAATGACATTGATGATATCAAAGAAAACGGATTTGCCGTCATTATTGATAATAAAACAAAAAGAACAATCGGATGTTGTGTCTTTATTGATAACAAAAGAAGCAATCAACAAACGACAACACATAAAAATGAAGATGAAAGCAAGAAACAAAAATTAAAAAGTATATTAGCAAGTCAGGGATTTTCACAAGCTGATATTAATAAAATGATTGCGAGCATCAAATGAGATATATATTGTTTTTTCTGTATCTGCTGTTTCCATTCTGTGTGAATGCCGATATTTCTTACATTACAGAACCGTTTGACAGGGAAAAATGTAAAAACGGAATGGCGGATCGTTGGGATAATGCATGCAAATGTCCAAATTTTTCAGAGTATGACGGTCAGTATTGTGATAAAAAAGAAATGAAACAATGTAAAACAAATCGAGATTGCCCAAACGGATCTTATTGTTATCTTGTTAACCAAGAGGGCGTATGTCATGAATTAACGGTATATGCTCCTGTTTTATACAATCAGAAAAAATTTTTTCTTTCCGGAGAAATTTTAAATTTAAAATCCGCAGATAATTTATGTTCTGCCTTAGGTGCTCGTTCCTTAACAAGAGAAGATTTGGCGTGTAATCGGAGTGGTCCGGGATGTCTTGATACGGATACGATTATTCATTTACAGGAACATGTCGGAATTTTAGGATTTTATTGGTTGGAAAATGAAAGAAATAAATTTTATTATTTTGATATCAATGACGGAACCGTCTACTTTTTAGATAAGGATTCTATCAGTCATATGCAGGCAATTTGCATTCTTGAGGACAAATAAAATGAAAAAATTTTTCATAATTATCGCATTATTATCAGGCTTTGCCATTCTATCGTTTTTCTATTTACAATTTGGTATTATTTCAAGTTTAAATATAAAAGTTAATCCATATGGATTTTCCCCTTTAACGGCATTAATTGACATAGAAACCAAAATACCGACATCCGTTTTTTTAAGAGTAAAGGGGAAAAACGGGGTTGCCGATATTACAAAAGAATTTTCCGATTTGACAACAAAACATAGTATTCCGGTATTGGGATTATATTTAAACCAGGAAACTGATGTCATTTTGACCGTAAAAAACAAAAATTTTTCAAAAGAAATTCCTTTAAAATTAAAGACAAATTATAAAGTAAGACTCCCTGAAATACAAATTGAAAAACAAACATCCGAAAAAAATACTTATTATTTTTTAGATGAAGGCTTAATCATTGATGAAAATGGAGATGTTCGTTTTATTTTTGATAAACCGAAAAATAGAATTAAATATTATATGAATGGTGAAATTATTACAGAGAACCGAATTAGCGGTATTATGCGCTTTGATTTATTGGGCCGTAACATTCGAAATTATCGTTATCCGAAAGGATTTACTTCATTTACCCATGGACTGGGGATTAAACCAAACGGCAATTTATTTGTAATAGGTGGTTTTTCAAATAAATCTCTTTTATATAACGGTGAATGGGTTCCTTCCCACCGCGAATTCGTCATAGAATTGGATGCCATAACAGGGGAAGTTGTCAATAAAATAGATTTGGCAGAAAGATTAAATCCTTATCGTTCAGAAATTGTTTCAGCCCCTTGTATTGATTACGGTATCAGTGATTGGTGCCATATTAACGGTGTAGATTATGATGCAACGGACGACAGTATTGTTATCAGTTGTCGGCACTTCGGCATGTCTAAAATTGATCTTAAAACAAATAAATTAAAATGGTTGATTACACCTAATATCGGTTTAAATATTTCCGGACGGGATGGTAAAAGCGGAGATATTTCAAATAAAGTTTTAACTGCAGTTGACTGGCAGGGAAAACCGCTTCCGGATGATTTCCAAAAAGGACTAAAGGCTGATAAAGAATTCAGATGGCCTACAAAAAATCATCATCCTTCCGTCATAGATGGAAAATATTTTTCAATTTTCAATAATGCCGGAAATGTCTTTAATAAAAAAATATCATCAACAACCGATGCCAATGCGTTAATTTATTATGTAGACGATAAGGAAAATACAATTAAAAATATCTTTCAGTATCAATTAAATTTTCCATCGTCTGCGGCCGGGGCCGTAACTTATATACCGGAACAAAATACTGTTACAATTTATATTGCGGATGCACAACGTGAGAATGACCAACGTTTGACAGATGGATATATTTATGTTATTGATTTTTCCTCTTATGAAATTTTGTTTAAAGCAAGGATCCATAGGGGTGGAAAAAATTATTTTTACAAAGCAACACCCTTCAGTTGGTATACGGATGACGCTTTAAAAGTAATATCCGATATACATCAAGATAAAGAAACTTATCTGTATTTTAATCACAAACATTGGAATGATTTTGTGTCAATAAAAAATGATAAGTTAATTAGAAATAATGGCGATACCGCTCGTATAATATCCAGAACGGATAATGAGATTACCGTTAAATGGGATAAATACGGCACGGAAACTTTTGTGAAAGATGACTTGGGATATAGTTTGAAACAGAATAAATAAAAAAATTGCCTTGACAGTTTCTCGGCGTTCTTTCGTCCGCCGATGCCTGTGGCCGAACCTACTTTCCCGTAGGTTCAAATCAACTTCCCAATCCATAAAAAAAGACAGACAATAAGTCTGTCTTTTTTTATGGTCGGGGTTAGTAAGATAAAACCGAAAAAAATATACACTTTTTCTCACTAACTTTTTTCATAAGTTTAATCTACTTCAGAATTTTGTAATTTACAATACCATTTTTTTATTTTTTGACTGATACCTTGGATTGTTCATAACTATCTAAGTTAGATGATAACTCTTTTTTTGAATAAGTTTTTTATTTATTTTCAATGAATTATAAAATAATCAAAAAATTTTTCACCTGTTTGGTACTTTTTTGCCTCCTTGTGGATTTTTACCTTTCGAAAGGAGGTCAAAATGACCCTAGCAGAAAATTTAGTAAAAACCATACTGCCGGAATTTTTAACATATTTAGATAAGTTAGAAAAAGGCGAAATAGTTGAGAAAGAACTGGATATAAATAAAAATCCAAGCATTCATAGCGATGTAAACAAATCGAAAGGAGTCGAAAAATGCAGTTAGCACTAGAAATCGCAAGATTAGAAACACTTCCGCTTACCGAATTACGTCGTTTATGGAAGCATTACTTTAAAACCGATTGTGAAATCCAAAAAAAAGGATTATTACATTTCAAGAATTGCCTATCGTATGCAAGAACTGGAATTAGGCGGTTTGAAAGCATCAACTAAAAAGATGATTGCAGAAATTTGTGAGTCAACAAAAAAGCATAAAGCACTACCACCATACGGAACACGAATTGTTCGTGAATATAAAG
This sequence comes from uncultured Alphaproteobacteria bacterium, assembly GCA_944392145.1. Classification (GTDB taxonomy): domain Bacteria; phylum Pseudomonadota; class Alphaproteobacteria; order CAAHEQ01; family UBA3637; genus CALXVS01. The sequence goes on from CALXVS010000004.1 coordinate 47,434, forward strand.
GTGTTGAACACTCAGTCAAAATAGTTATGGGGGGCTTTGAATATAATGGAATGAAATATAAAAGTCTGTCCAGTATCGCAAAATTGATAACCGGTAGCAAAATATCGGGAAACTACTTTTTTGGATTAGAACGATATAAGGAGTAAACATGGAACAGAAAACAATCAGATGTGCAGTATACACTCGTAAATCAACAGAAGAAGGGTTAGACAAGGAGTTTAACACTTTAGAAGCTCAACGAGAGGCTGGTGAAAACTATATCAAAAGCCAAAAACAACAAGGTTGGATCTTGCTTCCACAGCATTATGATGATGGTGGTTATAGCGGTGGCACATTAAAACGTCCTGCCCTTCAAAGTCTATTGTCAGATGTGCAAAATGGTAATGTTGATATGATTGTTGTTTATAAAATTGACCGCTTAACCCGTTCTTTGCTAGATTTTTCACAACTGATTAAAACGCTTGATGCACATAATTGTTCTTTTGTTTCTGTTACACAAAATTTTAACACTTGCGATTCCATGGGTAAGCCGCCATTGTGAATGCAATGATTGCCGCATTTATTGAAACGCCGATGGATAATGAAGGCTTAAACGAACTGTTCGGTGGTTCAAGCGACGAATACTTGAATGCCAAAAAAGATTGGCAGGTCAAGTTAGAGGGTGGATCGATTATTCCGATATTCCCCGGAGATAAGGTCGCCCCATTTACCCCGTCTCGCCCGAACTCGGCATATGGTGCTTTCGTTGAAAACTTGCTCCGACACATCGGAACCGGATTAAACATTCCGTATGAGTTGCTGTTAAAAGACTTCTCAAAGACCAATTATTCGTCCGCTCGTTCTGCTTTATTAGAGGCTTGGCGATATTTCAACGGCCACCGGCAATGGCTGTCCGATTACTGGGCAACACCGGTTTATGAACTATGGCTTGAAGAAGCTGTCAATAAGGGACTGGTTGATGCTCCGGACTTTTATGAGAACCGCTACGCATATACAAGATGTAAGTGGATCGGTCCGGGTCGTGGTTGGGTGGATCCTGTCAAAGAGGCACAAGCCTGCCAAATCCGAATGGAGATAGGACTTTCAACATTAGAGGCCGAATGTGCCGGTCAAGGCTTGGACTGGGAAGAAGTTTTAGAGCAAAGAGCAAGAGAAAAGGAACGTATGAAAAAACTTTTTAACGAGCGTTGATAGCGAGGAAAATTAGTTTTTCTGGTTCCTTTCGCCGGATTACCGGTAAAATGCTGATAATAAAACATGCGACAGGCAAACTGCCAAACTCGCCGAATTAGGTTTAACTTTAGGAGATTTAACCCGAAAGGAGGAAAAAACGATACAAAATGATGATGAAATACAGACTATAGAATAAAATTTTTATATATTTTGTAATTTTTATTGAATTATTTGGGAATATCTGGGAAATTTTCTATTTTGCAAAATAGCAAAAATGCAAAAAAATAAAATAGGACTTGCTTTTATGTTTGTTTTTGGCTATATTGGAGTCATATTCCATTTTAGCCAAAAGGATGTCTTATGTATCAAAGAACTTTATCACGTCATCTTGACCGATTAACTAAAAATTTTCCAGTATTATTAATTACCGGCCCTCGTCAGGTCGGTAAATCAACGTTATTAGAAACTTATATTTCTGATAAATATAATCGTGTTACATTGGACGATTTGAATGAACGAGCAAAGGCAATTAATGATCCTGCTTTATTTTTGCAGGAACATCAACCCCCCGTTTTAATCGATGAAGTACAATATGCACCGGAACTTTTTAGTTATATAAAAATATATGTTGATCAAAACAGAGATAAAAAAGGATTGTTTTTATTGACCGGTTCACAAAAATTTCATCTTATGAAAGGAATTCAAGAAACTTTGGCAGGTCGAGTAGCAATACTTGATTTATTGGGGTTGTCCAATCAAGAAATAAACAATCATCCTGATACTGTTCCTTTCCTTCCAACGGATGATTTTATTGATGAACTGAAAAAACAAAAAAAATCTCAAAGCACATTGCAAACGGTTTATACAAATATTTTTAACGGTTCTTTCCCTGAACTGGTAAGCAGAAACGGTGAAGACAGAGATATTTATTACAGTTCTTATGTGAAAACATATATAGACCGAGATGTAAAAGGTTCTTATAATATATCTGACGCTATCAGATTTAATAATTTTATAAAAGCAGTGGCTGCACGAACTGGTCAATTATTAAACATTGCAGATATTGCCAGAGATGTATCTATTGATAATAAAACGGCCCAATCTTGGTTAAATATTTTAGAAGCTTCCGGTTTGGTGTATTTATTACATCCTTACTACAATAATATCACTAATCGTATTATAAAAACACCAAAGATTTATTTTTTGGATACAGGGTTATGTGCATATTTAACAGGTTGGGATGCTCCAAAATCTCTTGAAGCGGGTGCTATGAGTGGAGCGATACTGGAGACATACGTGTTATCTGAAATACTCAAATCATATTGGCATAATGCTAAAGAACCAAATATTTATTTTTACAGAGATAAAGATGCTAAAGAAATTGATTTTATCATAGAGGCGAATAATACAATTTATCCGATAGAGGTAAAGAAAACAATGATGCCTGATTTAAATGCTTATAAAAACTTTAATGTACTTGAAAAACTGCAAAAGCCAATAGCAAAAGGTGTTGTTTTATGTTTAAAACAGGAAGTATCTTTTATTTCTAGAGAAATTGTTGCAATACCTATTGCATTTATTTAAGTATCTATCAAACAAAACAAAGCCTCACTTCTCGTGGGGCTTTTTTGTTATCCAAAACACAAAAAGTAAAGGTTATCAATTTATCCTTTACTTTCTCAAAAAGAAAGTAAAGGTTTTCATTTAAGTGAAAGGAAATGAGAATGAAACTATTAAACAAGACCGTTTGGGCAATAACGCCAGAGATGTTGCAGACGATGATGACGATAGCGAGGCAGAACAACAAAAGCCCTGAAGCAGTCGCCAGTCAAATTGGTAAAGAGATGAAAAACACAAACGCCGTTTCTATCCGAGACGGCGTTGCTGTTATCAGGGTTGCCGGCCCATTGTTCAGGTATGCAAACCTGTTAACTCGCATTTGTGGTGCAACCTCTTACGAGCTTTTCGCTCAGGACTTTAATAAAGCCCTCAAAGACCCGACAGTTCAAGCCATTTTGCTTGATGTTGACAGTCCGGGTGGCGAAGTAAACGGCTGTTCGGAAGTTGCCGATATGATTTATAAGGCTCGTGGCACAAAGCCGATTGTCGCTTATGCATCCGGTTACTGTTGCTCGGGTGCTTATTGGATCGCCTCAGCCTGTGACAAGATTTATGCAACCGATACGGCCGTCATTGGCTCAATCGGTGTCGTTTCCATTTTTGAAAAGGATGATGAAAACAAAACCATAGAGATTGTTTCATCGCAAAGTCCGAATAAACGACCCAATGTGGAAACCGAGGAAGGTAAAGCCAAAATTCAAGAACACGTTGATGCGTTGGCTGATGTTTTTATCAATAAAGTTGCACTTAACAGGGATATCTCCCCGGAAGAAGTTATCGAAAACTTTGGTGGTGGAGATGTGTTTGTTGGGCAAAAAGCCGTCACTATCGGTCTGGCGGACGGCTTGTCCTCATTCGAGGAATTAGTGTCAGACCTTAACACAGGGACGTATTACCAGTTAATAGGCAAAAATGGCAAGAGTAAAAATTGTTTTAGAACAATGGATTTTTCACAAAGTGTAACCCTGGGAACATCAGGTGGGGCTCTGATTGGCTCGGATTAAAACAGGACGGAAAAGAACAAGATCCGTCCTTTTGTGTATTTATATCGGCCGTTTATGGTATTCGTGCGTTGGCAAGATTACTGCAAAACTATCAACGGATCCATGGCTTAGATACGCCAAGAAAGATAATCAGCCGATACGCTCCGCCGAGTGAAAACCAAACACAAGCCTACATCCAAAGTGTGGCCGCTCAGCTTGGTATCACACCGGATGGTAAAGTTGATTTGACCGAAATCGGTACTTTAACTGTGTTTATCAAGGCCATAATTCGTCATGAAAACGGAATGCAACCTTATTCAAACGAAACCATTCAGAAAGGAATTGCTTTGCTATGAAACGGAAATGGATACCAACAATCGGTTGGATTTTGTGCTACGGGATATTCCACAATTGTGTGGTTGTCCCGTTTTTTAGTGTCCCAAACGTGGATTGGGAGTATCTGCTGATGGGACTGGGTATTGTGCTTGGCGTAAGCGGAGTACGAGATATTGGGTTAAAGAAAGGAAAATAAACGAGGTAATTGCTTTATTTTCGAACGGGGTTAGTGAGAAAATTTAGCAATACCGGTTTATTTGCCCGATTCAACAAAAAAAATCTAAACACAAGAAAAATGGAAGGGAAACTACAATGTTAGCACTCATAACAACGGCTTGGAATAAAGCAAAGTATTGGATTATAGGTGGTGGTTTGGCAATTTTATATTTGCTTGGCTACCAAAAAGGAAAACATAAAGAGCAAGTGAAAGTAATGAAAGGAACGGTGGACAATGTCAAAACGGCTAAAAGAAGTCGGGATAGCCTGGCTGATCCTGAGCGCGTTAAGCGGTTGCACAACAAATATAAACGGTGATTTTTGCCTTTTATATGAACCGGTGTATGCAGATTATGAGCACGACACCCCCGAAACAGTCCGTCAAATTGATAGAAACAATGTGGTTTACGATGATTTATGTAAAAATTAAAAGATTTTGTTTGACTTTTCTTGCAAAAATGGCTCGAATTATAGGCAGAGGTGTCATGAACCTCTGTAATCTTAATATTAAGAAAGGAAAATTAAACATGAATAAAACAGAATTTGTTGAAGCTATTGCTAAAACATCCGGTTTGACCAAAGCTGATGCTGGTCGTGCTGTTGCCGCCGCCATCGAAGTGGTCACAAAAGCCTTGAAAAAAGGTGATGCAGTTCAAATCACAGGTTTCGGTACATTCGGCGTTGCTAAACGCGCCGCTCGTAAAGGCCGCAATCCTGCTACTGGCAAAGAAATTAAGATCGCCGCTTCTAAGGCTCCTAAGTTCAAAGCCGGTGCAGTTTTGAAAAAAGCTGTAAAGTAAGTCAAATTTATCTTACTATACCTCACAGGTTTTATCCCCGTGAGGTTTTTTTGTTGCATTTTAATCTGCCATGGGTTATAATGGGCGTGCTTGGTTAGTTATGCCCAATCAGGCTAGGATTCGATAAGTCCGATTATCAGTATGGGCAGAAGGTATTTCTGTCGGCATCCGCCATGGATACGCCGAAAGATTGTGTTAGTTCATGGGTGGATGCCTGCCGAATAAGGTATCCACCCCAATAAGGCAGGACTATTTCTCATACTGATAATAGTTTATCGACATCCACCCGCCTCATCACAGGTGGGTAAATTGTTGATATGGGGCGTATGAAGGGTGGATCATGGGCAAGATATGCTCGTTTTTTGGACACAGTCATTTATATGGACAATCAGAAAGTATTGTCCATCAATTAAGGCAAATCATTATCAATTTAATTGGAAAAGGCGTTGATACCTTTTACGTTGGCAATCATGGTGAGTTTGATATTTTTGCCAGCCGGGTAGCCTATGATCTGAAAAGTTTATATCCTAACATCCAAATCATTGTTGTTTTATGTTATCCAAATGAGTTGCAATACTTAAAATGTGCCTTCACGGATTTTTTGATGCCTCCGGAAATAGAAGCGGTCCCCAAACGGGCTTGCATTGTAACTCGCAATCATTGGGTTGCTGATAATTCTGACTACGTCGTCTGCTTTATCAAATACAAAATGGGTGGAGCCTATGCGGCTATCGAATACGCCCAAAAGCACCATAAACAAATTATAGAGGTAAGAGCATGAAGCAAGCAGGCATTCGTCACATTTTGGCCGAACGGTTGACTTCGCAAGGGAAGACAGATAAAATTGGCCCGGTAAAAACTCTTAAAGAATGGTGTAAAAATGCGTAAAAATCAAGTCAGTCGAAATCAAAGGATTCATATTCCCAAAAAAGTGGAAGATGCTTCGGTACAATTAATGTTACCGGTAGATGTTGCTTCTGTAAAGCAAGCATTTGCAACAGCTAATGACAAACGATTTAAATATGCTGATGCGCTGGATCAAGCAACCAAAGAAGATCCGGAATTGCATCAAATTTCAACAATTCCAAGCGATTCAAGCGAATTAATTGTTATAACGAAACTTAAAAAACTGGGGGCTTATATTCTAGCCGTGACGGTTAAATCGCCGGCCAAATTCAGACCTGTTTTTATCAATCGGATGCAAAATTACAGCTTGTCGGCTTTGGAAAATTTATTGAATGCTAATTTTATTCGGATGGATAGCCCCGAACATAAAGCCCAGCGAGAAAAGCATCAAACGGATGCACTCATTCAGTTAAAAATGGTGGCATATGTTGCAATGCTGTCGGAAAATGCAAAGTGTATTTTGATGAGGCAGTATAAACAAATATCAATTCAGGTTGGTGAAATTATTAACCTGATTATGGCATGGAAAAAAAGTGATGATAAACAATGGCAAACAAAAAAGTTTTGAATCCGAAAGGATCAAAAAAGGGAAAGTTGATAATGCGTATTGTGCCTCTTGGTCCGCGTCTTCAAATGAAAATGAAAACGTGCGTTGCGTCAACTATAAGGACGATAAGAACTGGAATAACACGAATAAACGTAAAATCTCGGCGCGCCCCGATTTGCTTTTAAGGAGAACAACAAAATGTGGTCGGCAAAGACACAGATCTCTGAAACAAGCCAGATATGTGGATTTTAGAAAAAATCCGCCCGTGCTCAAAGCAAAGGAAACTTTCTCTTTTCTAACCGCTGTCAGCTTAATGCTCAGTGCGGTGGAAGAAGTAAAAATGCAGAGTTTGCGTTTTATGGGGTATCACATATATTGACACATTTTGTTTTAATATATTATCGGGTACCCCTTTTTTATCAGAAAAGATGACGATGAAGATTGAAGAGATATTTACATTTGAAAACCTGGTTGCGGCTCATAAAGCGTGTCGGCTGAGCAAGCAACATAAACGGGGAACAATCATGTTTGAAATTGAGTTGGGGCGTAATGTCACCAATCTGGTCAAACAATTGACGAATAAAACATATCGTTTAAGTCCTTACAGATCCTTTACCATTTATGATCCGAAGAAAAGATTAATTGAGGCTTTGCCTTACAAAGACAGAGTGGTTTTAATGTGCTTTTGTCAGCATTCGGTAGCTCCCCGGCTAGAGAGACACCTTATTTATGATAATGCCGCCTCACGCAAAGAAAAAGGGACGCATTTTGCGGTGGATCGATTGCATTCATTTATGCGAAAGCTGTACATCAAAAACAAAACAAATCGGATTTATTTTTTGAAATGCGATATCAGGAAATATTTTCAAAGCATCAATCATGAGATTTTACTGGAACAGTTGGCCAAAGTCGGTTTTTCGGCTGATGAGATGTGGTTTTTAAGGATGATTATTGAATCACACGGCTCTATCGGATTGCCCTTGGGTAATCAGACCAGCCAATGGTTTGCCTTGCTGTATTTGAACGGAATGGACCGGCTGATTAAAGAACGCCTGCGTATGCTTTACTATGTGCGCTATATGGATGATTTTGTTATCCTAAGCGAAGATAAATCTAAATTACAGTTATGCAAACAACAGATTGATGAATATGTTAAAGGGCTGAAGCTCTCCTTAAATCAAAAGACACAAATCGGGCTGTTATCGGATGGTATAGATTTTTTGGGATTTAACCACAAATTATCGGCCACCGAAAAGATTATTAAATCTCTGCGCGGATCGGCCAAAAGCCGCCAAAGAAAATACCTGAAAGCTATCCGTCACTACTATTTGAATGATGTTCTTGATGATGAGTACATAGACGTCCGTTTAGCCTCATATCGCGGGCATTTAAAGGGCACTAAGAACTGGCTACATATCTGCAACCGCTTGACCTCCTTGAAACACGAGAAACGTCGTACAAAAAAATTGTTGCAGAACAATAAATTGTATGATATACTGGGAGTATAAGCTAAATTAGGAGGCTCGTATGGGCTTTACGTTTTTGAAGGAAGATCAGATATGGGGCGATGATGCCCTGGATGTAATGAAACGTTATGGTACGAAGGTTGCGCCAACGGATCTGACAGTCATATTGGGTGGTTATATGACCGGTGGTGGTGATCGTACTTCTGAAGATGATCTAACTTGTGCCTCTTGGTCCGCGTCTTCGAATGATTATGGAGACGTGCGTTGCGTCTACTGTTTGGGCGTCCAGATCTGGAATGACGCGCATAAGCGTACGATCTCGGCGCGCCCCGCTTTGCCTCCATCGGAGGCATCTAAAATCAGCCCGAGCGAAGCGAGGGCTATCGCTGGAATCCGCGTAGCGGAATATGGGGAATACCCGCAAACGGTCGCCGATGAGCGCACCAGTGCAAAATTAGAAAAATTACATGATTCAAGATCTCTCCGTCCGACCGGAAAAAATTACACATTTGATTCAGTTGATTTAGGCGATTATGGCACGTCTTTTAAGGCCACATCCTATCAGGAATATGAAATGGATGGCAAAAGGTATATCCGTGTTCCTGGACGGCCTGCTGACGGCGATAGCAAGCTATCTACAGGTGAACAGGTAGAAGAAGGAAAGCCATACTGGGTTGAGGTCCAACCGATAGAATGGCTGATGGATAGAAGCGGCACAATGGTCGCCAAAAAATGCTTATTCGCCGGTATTCAATTTGATACGAAAGATTCATATGATGGCGGCTTTTCCAAAACGTCCATAAAGCACTATTTGGACACTTATTTTGCCAAAGAAATGGAGCCGACCGGACGTGTGGCCGCAAGAACGGTATCAAGAGACTATGAAGAAGAGCCGGAAAGAAAAGAACCCGTTAAAAAGAAAGAACCGACAGCCAGACAGAAGAAATACGGGATCGAGGTATCTGATGAGCCTATGCCCGTCAAAGACCAAATAAACTTCTATATTCAAAACGGAATGAGCTTCATGCTCCATGGCCCGTCCGGTGTCGGTAAATCACAACGTGTGAAAGAAATTGATCCGGATTTGACCTCAATTACACTGTGTAACGGAATTTTGCCTGAAGATGTTATCGGTAAAACAATCTATCCAAACGGCGTGGGAGCCGATGGGGCCTCCGGTGGTGTTTGGGTGCCGCCTAAGTGGTACACGGATTTGTGCAGAAAATGCGAAACAGAACCGGACAAACAGCACGTCTTATTTATCGATGAAGTGACCAATGCGCGTGAAACAACACAAAGTTTGATCTATCACGTAGCGTTGGAAAAATCAATTGCCCAGGGCGTTGGCAAACTGCCTAATAATGCTGTGGTCGTGTTGGCCGGTAACAGCAAGGAAGAATCAGGAGCCGCTTATAACATGCCGGCCCCGTTGTTCAGACGTTTAAGCCATATTTACTTGGACTTGAATATTCAGGATTGGTTGGAATGGGGCTCGGAACACAGCAAGAGCCATCCGGAAGATCCGGATCGCTTAAACATCCATCCGTTAGTCGCCAGTTTTGTGGCAACCTACGGACGGCAAGTGTTCTATTCCGAGTATGATGAAGAAAACCCCGGTAAGTTTGCTCTTGACCCACGAAAATGGGAAAAGGTATCAGATAAAATCTATGCCAATAAGGGTGTGATGCGCCGTGAGATTTTGGAAGCTGATATCGGGCCTGAATTGGCGGCCAGTTTATTGTCATATGCTAAAAATCCGCCGCTATCTTTGGAAGAAGTGATTGAGGGCGAATATACCCGCGAGGATATTCCTACGGGACAGGATGCCCGTTTGGCGTTGGCGTTGAGTTTGCGTCATGCAACACCGAAACAAGTCGGAAAAGTACGTCAATTTGTTGAAACACAGTTAGGCGCAGAAAATCGTGCGATTTTTGACTCTGTTTGGGTGGGCAAGGATGATACACGCGCCATGCAGATCGCCACTCTACATAACTTAAAGGGAGGAAGATAAAATGTCATTAAAAGAAATGCTTGAAAAAAATCGGAAGAAACGCAAGAATGGCTTAGTCATCCAACCTGATATAGGATGGGCCGGACCGAAACCCGCCCGAACAAAAGCCGAAAAGATTAATCAAATCAAAACGGAATTTATTGATGATAGAGCTTTGTTGATTGTCGGAGCCAAAGCATCCGACTTTGCAGAATATCCGAAGATAGAGGCTGATATCTCAGTCCAAGACTTAATCAAGCATATTGAACAATTAGAATCTGTAAAACAGAGACTGAAAAAGAAGATGTTGCTTGTTATAACCGGACTGGATAAGATTTCGGCTGACGAACAGGCAAAATTCATTCCTCTCTTGAAGGATAGGCAAATTATGGCAAGTAAATTGCCTGATGCAGTTCAAATTGTTATGCCTGTTGCTGATGCTGATGCAGTTTCTCATGCAACAAAGTCACTCATTTTTGAATTGAAAGTATAATAATGCCTAATATGGTCACAGAGCAACAGGAAGAAATTCAATATATCAAAGAACAGGTTTTGGCCAAGTTCCCTTTGCTCGGCGTGACGATGAGACCCTTATCGGTTGTTCCTGATGATAGAATTGGAACAGCGGCCACAGACGGGCATCGCATTATCTATTCTCCAAAGTTTTTTAGCACTTTATCGGATGAACAGAAACAATTTGTCTTTGCGCATGAAGTGATGCATGTCGCTTTTAACCACATTTTGCGCAGTAAGGGCCGTAATCAAAGGTTGTGGAATATCGCAACCGATTCTGTTATCAACCAAATTCTGAAAAATGAAAAATTGCCATTAACGGAAGGTGGTGTTGATATTGCAGAAGCTGTCAACCATTCGGCCGAAGAAATGTATGAAAAACTCTTGAAAAAGAAAGAACAGCGTGATCAGGAAAAGGGGCAAAATCAAGAGCAACAGCAACAATCACAATCCGGTGGGACGGACCAGCCTCAGGATCAGGATGCACAAAATCAGCCTGAACAGGAACAACCTCAGGATCAAGACGGACAAAATCAATCCGGACAAGACCAGCCTCAGGATCAAGACGGGCAAAAGGGACAAGAACAATCCGATCAACAATCAGACGGTTCGGAAAATCAAGATGAACAAAACAAAAATTCATCAGAAGGCTCGGAAGGATCCGAACAACAGAAAGATCAATCTCAAGATGGTGATTCAAACTCTGATCAAAACAGTTCTTCCGGTCAGGGAGACGAAAATCAATCTGATTCAAATTCCGAACAATCAAGCGACAATCAACAAGGATCCTCTAAACCCCAAAAGGGTGGTCAACGTTCGCAATCCGGTTCTTCCTCTCAATCAGAAGACACCGACTGGGATGACAGCAATATCGATTGGGACAATGAAGATGAACAAGTAGGCCACGATACACACGATATTTGGAAAGAAGCGGTTGAAGAGGCAGAACGTGAAGAACAACGGAAACAGGAACAAGCGAATAAGAAGAGTTTGTGGGATAGGCTGAAAGAAGCCATGGGGCAAAAAGAAGTTAAAGAGGATCAGCAAGGCGAACCTCAAGAAAAAGAAGCTCCTATACCGCAAGATGAAAACATGGATGCGTATGAAAAAGGCTTCTTGGCAGAAAATCAAGAAAAACGTCATGAGATGGCCGAACAGGTGCGCGAGCAATTAAACAGGATAAAAGGAAGCCTCCGTCAATCAAATGATCATACCACCCTCGGGGATGTTGGGGAAACTCAAACGCCGGTGGTTGATTGGAAAAAAATGCTTAAAAAATCTTTTGATGAAGAGCGTGATCGTTGGTCCTATCGTCGTTCCGGTTCTGAAAACGACTATATGGCTCGGGTGGAAGAATTGGAAGATGAAGGCCGTCCGGATACGGAAGTCATGTTGGATGTGAGCGGTTCTGTAAATATCCGCTTGTTACGTGAATTTTTAAGACAACTTAAACCGCTCCTCAAATCCTCTAAATTAAAGGTCGGTTGCTTTGATGAGTTTGTTTATGACTTTAAGGAAATAAAGACTAAAGAGGATATTGACCATTTCCAAATTACGGCAAAATCTCAATGGACTGAAAACTGGGATGCGGCTGTCCGGGCATTTTCTAAGAAAAAAGAAGTGAATAAAATTATTTTTACAGACGGATATCCATGCCCAGGAACAATGCCTAAAGAAGATTTAAAGGGTAAGAATGTTATTTGGATAGTTTACGGAAATAAAGATTTTAATCCATGCTGTGGTAAAGTCATCCAGGTTTCTGAACGACAACTTCAGTCGTATATTCAGACGGCCGCTCCACTTTCTAGAGGTGGAAGATAAGATACAACACCATTCTTAGACGATGAATGGGAAAGTGTTAAATTAATATAAATTAGCCTCAAAAATTTGATAAAGGTCAAATTCTATACCGTCAACGCCTCTGATGAGGTCTATTTCGTCTTCGGCGGCGACATCAATTCGGGCCTGATCCAAAAACAAGCCTTCTTCTTTTTTGCGGAGTTGTTTTTCCATTTCGTTGATTTGCTTTTGAATTTTAAGTTCTTCTAAGCGGTCTTTGGCACTACCGATACTTTCTTTAATTTTTGATGTTTCTTGGCGTAAGGATTCAAGAGTTTGTTCTAATACGGCTTTTTGACGAGATGAACGCATTTTGATAATATCAATATCCGTATTAAAAGCACCTTCTTGTTGTTTGATATAGTTGTTTTTCAACTCATCTTCTAAGAATACTGGCAACCTGTCAGAAAACGAACTGTTTGCTAGCCAATAAGAGCGTTCTCTATCCTTATTTTCAACAGATTTAATTGGCTGTGATAAAATTTTGACACATTCTTCTTGGGTTAAAATCTTGTCATCTTCTGTTTTGCCGGTTAAAACATCATAATTTTTAAGAAACTTTCCCTTTCGGCGTAATTCAACATTATACATACTGATTTGGCAAGATTCAATGCTTGTTTCAAGCTGTATTTCGCCCTCTGTAGCACACTCAATTTCACTAAAAATTCCCTTAGCTAAAATAGAAGTTAAGGTAATTCTTCCGCTTGCCGGTTTAAAATCTTTGGTCATGCCATACTGACGTTTTCCCGTATAAGGTGTGTTTCTTGTCCCGGTCCAATAATAGAACATATGTGGCAATTCACAATCATCCGGTAAAGTTAATGTTTGATTGATATCATCAATAATATATTGAGGATGATGCTTTTCAAAATAAAACTTCACAACCTCCCATAAGTCCCGATTGAGAAATTCTGCCTGTTCTTGAATATATTGAGGTGAGACCTGTATTTTTTCGGCCACATCCTTTGTAAATGTCGTAAATAAAACACTTTCGGCATCCGAAACAACTTGTGCGTTGGCATCTTTATTTATCTCTAAATTCTGTGCAAAATCCCGTTGAATATCGGGCAAGGTTCGGCGTTTTTGCAAAACTGCTTCCAATGTTTCATCAAAGTTGCCCACCATATCATCCGACATCCCGAAAATACCCTGAAATTGTAAAGTTCGTTTGTTAATCAATTCCAAAATACGCACATCAGACATATTTTCCTGACTGAGCAAATTGATAACCAACACATCGGATTGTTGCCCTTGACGGTGGCAACGACAAATTCGTTGTTCCATCTCAACGGCATTATAAAGTAAATCATAGTTCGCGACAACCGGACAGTATTCTATGTCTAAACCTTTGGCAGTTGCATCGTTTGTGATGAGAATTTGAATATTTTTATCTTCTCTAAAAATCCTCAAAGCATTATCATCTGTGTGTTTTATAACTGAATAATGTCCCTTCAATAACTTTGATAAAACGGATATCCTGCTCCTGATTGATGATATTTTCAGCCTTTTTAAAAGCGTCAATGTTGATAATCATAATTTCAATGTTGCTGGAAGTCGCAAAAGCCCGAACATCTGACAGTTTTGCCGAATTATAGATAAAATATCTGTAAGGCACGCTGTCATATTGATTTTTAAAGTGTTCTTCGGTGATTTGGAAGGATTTATTCACACCTTCACGAATAGCAATACTTGGCACAACAATGATAAACTTTGTAAAGCCGTAACGTTTATTGAGTTCCAAAATTGTTTTTGTGTAAACATAGGTTTTACCGGTTCCGGTTTCCATTTCAATAGAAATAGGCAAGGCTTTGCCGGATTCAATATCTGTTTGAGGCAAAGATTGACCTTTTTGAATATTTTTCAAATTAGAAACAAGCGTTTCCTTATCAAGCAGAAGTTTGTTACCAAAACCAAAATCATTTTGCAATAAACTAAATTGAGCCGAATTATCAACGATAGAAAAAGTTGTTCCGGCTTTTTCTTGTCCTTTGAATAAATCAGCAACAGCATTAACTGCCTTTTCTTGAAATTCCTGTTTCTTAAATTTTAGTTTCATTGCTATCGCCTATTGCTTCTTTGTTTTTATCAGAAACATCTATTGTATTAGGATGAGATTGGTATGGGCTAGAAAATACATTACCTATTTGTGTCATAGCTCCTTGAGCTTGAGCGGCACCAATCTTTTGATGTATGTATTTCACTCTATCTAAATTCACATAATCTTGCATATTTCTATATACCGAAGTCTTCATATTATCTTTTAATATTCTTTTCTCAAGAATTTTATATTCATCTTTTAAAATACTAATTTTCGCATTATTGCATACAACATCTTGATTTTCTATTGTTGTTTTTTCGGGAATATTAACGATTTCAGCTTCAAAATTGTAGCAAACTTGTTCGTTTGCTGATGTTAAGTAGTCTATTGTACAATCAAAATTTAAAATTGTTTGATTGTTCTTATCCAACTCTTCCCAAAGTTTATCTCTTTGTTCTGTATTATGCATTCTTACGATAATTTCTTCATTTCCTCTTAATAAATTTACAAAATTTGAGAAATGATCTTCTATTTTTGCATCTGAACTTGTCTTTAATATTGTTTTTATATCTAATTTTACCGAATGTATATCTTTTTTGCTTTCATTTTTTATAGAAAATAAGCGATTATTTTGGATATTTCTTTTTTCATTATCATCAAAAAAATCAAAACCATCTTTATCAGATGAAACGAGTAATACTCTATCTCGAATATTAAAAAGAATAAGTTCCTCAATAATTCCAAAAAAACTTCCCATTTTAATGGTAGGCTTAATGATTACCATATTATTACGTCTATTTTGATACTCTTTATCTTTCTCATACAGTTCAACAGTCTTTTTATTTGTGTACCAAACCGCTATAAATGTTACTATAGCAGTTAATACACCAGCAAATATAGTTGCACCAAACATCCACCAGTCTGTTATGGCTTCCATTATTATTTCTGTTTCTTGGGTATCCATCATTCAAATCCTCTACAACAACTCAATCTCAATGCCTTTGTCTTTACTGATATAATAGGCGTTGGAAAGGGCGACATCGTCCTTAAAGGCTTCTTCGGCGGCGACGATTTTGGCTGGTGTCAAATCGCACATAGCCGTAATATCTTCCGGTGTAATACCTCCGTTAGAACCATCCAAGCATACGAGAACAAGTCCGTCTTCGCCAATGGAATAGACTTTACGGCCGTTAATGTCAATCGGGGCTACCTTGTATGTAACGGGAATACCCAATTTTAACATCACTTCATACACCACGTCCAATTCCGAACGGTCAAATTTCAAGCTTTTAATCATAGTATCAAAGCGTTCTTTCAAGGCATTTGCATCGTCAGTCGGTGTATCATCCCATTTGACGAGGTTGGAGGTATCCAACTTCAATGTTTTGAAACCGGTATCAACTTCGGGATGTTCGGCTTTAATCTTAGCTCCGGCACGGAGGATACGTTCTTTGCCGATTTCGCAAATGTTTTTGTATCCGGCTTTAAAGGCTTCTGATTTCTCGTCTGTTACTTCCGGCAGTTGTACCATAATGAATTGACGTTTTCCGCCATCTTCAGCATTTAATTGCATAACGGCATGAGCCGTAGTTGCAGAGCCAGAGAAAAAGTCGAGGATGATATCGTCATCTTTATCTGTTGCTATTTGTAGCATTTCTTTTATATATGGTATTGGTTTAGCTAAGTTATCCGGCGGCGTAGCCGTTATTAAAGTCGGTGGAGCAACTGAAGTTGAAGTCAAAGAAAAGAAAGATCGTATTGATGATGCTTTACATGCAACACGTGCTGCTGTTAAAGAAGGTGTTGTTGTTGGTGGTGGTGTTGCTTTATTGTATGCAACACGTGCATTAGAAGACTTAAAACCAGCCAATGATGACCAACGTGTTGGTGTTGATATTATTCGTCGAGCAATTCAGGCTCCATTGCGTCAAATCGTTTCAAACGCGGGTGAGGATGGCGCTGTTGTCGTTGGAAAACTGTTGGAAAAATATGATACCAATATGGGTTATGATGCTCAAAAGGATGAGTATACAAATATGTTTGACGCAGGTATTGTTGACCCGACTAAAGTGGTTAGAACAGCTTTAGAAGGCGCATCTTCTGTCGCTAGCTTGCTAATTACAACAGAAGCTATGGTGGGTGATAAGCCGGAAGATGAATGTTCTTGTGGTAAAAATGCTGCCGCAGGTGGCATGCCAGGTATGGGTGGTATGTACTAATAAGCTCCGCTATCCTTGGTTTAAAAAAGCTCTTCGAAAGAAGAGCTTTTTTTATTTCTTTACAAGATAAATATATTTTTTTCTTTTAAAATGAATAAAAGAATGTTAAGTTTTTAAAAAAGGATAAATTTGTTAGGATGGCCAGCATGTTTTCTTTTATAAAAAATTTACTTATTATAAGATTAAATAACTTTTTAACAAAATAATGGTTGACGACTTTTTTTTATAAATTAAAAATAAAATATGAATTTTATAAATTATATTCAAGGAGTTTGTTAATGATTACCCCCCCCATGCAAATCACGAAACAATAATATCAATACTCGCAAAAGTTTAAAAAAATCTTTTTTTTCCTTTCAATCAGGTCGGAGCATGATAGAGATGCTGGGAGTACTGGTTATTGTAGGTGTATTGAGCGTAGCGGCATTATTTGGATTTACCTATGCGATGAACAAGTATAAAGCGAACGAGACGATTCATGATGTGATGTTACGTGCTTCGAATGTCCCGATGATAGATGAGTATTATCAGATACGACCGACAAATTATGCATTTAAATTTCCGGATTTACAGGATGAGTTGTCTTCTATGGGGTATACGATGAAGACATTAAAGACGGATGAATTTGGGTATGTGTATAAGGTGGAAGCCCCTTCGGTGCCGAGACGGATATGCAGTTTAATTTTACAGATGGAACCGACGGACATAGATGAGATCCGGATAGGGACGGAGAAGATATTATATACGGCGGGACATTCAGAGCTATGTGAAGAGTACAAGGATAGTTCAACGGAAAGCACGATGATGACCTTTTACTTTGAACGGGGTTGTGAGACGAATGCGGACTGTAGTAAGTGTCAAGAATGTTATCAAGGTCGTTGTAAAGCGAACTATGATTTACCGGGATGTGGAGAACCTGTAGAATGTAATGGAGATGATGATTGTCCGGATGGTTTATGTTGTCGTGATGGTTCTTGTACGACGAATTGTGGTATAGAAACATGTGATCCACCTTGTGATGAGTGTCACACATGTGATGAGAGTTTGCGTCAATGTATTAAGAATACTTGTTCTATAGAGAGTTGTCCTGAGGGGCAAGAAGCGAGTGGCTATGATAAGTGTGGATGTATAGAAGGCTGTATAGAGAAGTGTCCAGATTTGAAGTGTAATGAGGAATGCACAGTCCCGAATTACGACACCTGTAGTTGTGAGGCGGATTCGGATCCCTGTTGTGGGTTCGAAGGAGCTGCGTTGACTTGCTGTCTAGGAGGATTGAGTTGCACGGAGCCGTGTCAAGAGGCGAATTACGAGAGTTGTACCTGTGAACCGAAGGTTTGTACATTAGAATGTAAAGAAGGGGAAGAAGCGACGGGGTATGATAGTTGTGGCTGTCCGACGGGTTGTTCTCGTCCGTGTACAGATGATTGGGAGTGTAATGGGTTTTGTTCAGTTTGTGAGGGAGGATATTGTGTAGATAAGACGGAGCAACAAGATATATCGGAATGTTGTGATGGTAGTTCATACACGAGTTGTTGTCCGTTAAATGGGAATAATTGTGGTTGTACGCCCAATACATGTGCTTTAGTTGTTTCAGAGATACCGGTTGGTCAAGAGGCCTGTTATGAGAATGTTCCTGAAGGAGGAGAGATATGTGGTGAAGTCTGTTCTGGAGGGTATAAGAAGAAAGCGTGTCCGAGTGGGGATCATTGTCCTGAAGGAGAACGAGAGATAGGGCGAGATGAATGTGGATGCCCCTATTGTGAACCATGTCCTGATGGTGAATTTTCTTGTGGGACGGAATGTTGTAATGCTGCTAGCGAAACTTGTTGTGGAGGGAGTATTTGTTGTCCGGTAGGGCATGCCTGTTGTGAAGGGGTATGTTGTGGAGAGGGGCAAACTTGTGGAAATAATGGTGTTTGTTGTTCTCCTTGTGAATTGACATGTTTAGGACAAGGCTTAGAATTAGACGCTTGTGGGTGTCCGACTATTTGCGGTTGTGATGATGAAAAACAATGTCGTGCAAATGAAATCACTGAAGATGACAATATTGACTGTTGTGAATTTGTAGGCGGTGTTTACCATGATAACCATTGTTGTTCAACAGATCTTCCTTATTGGTCTGACGAAGAAAAAAAATGTGTAAAATGTTTAATTGATCAGCATTGTCAAGAACGGAAGGATGGAAAAATAAGGTGTAATCAAGAAACAAAAATATGTGAATGTCCGGAAGATAAACCTTATTTTTCAGGAGAAAAATGTGTCGAATGCTTAAATAATGCAAATTGTTCAGATAGAACGGACGGAAAAACGCAATGTGATACAGAAACTTATACTTGTATTTCTGGTTGTATTTCTTTAGGAGAAACATGTGAAAAAGACAATGGAGAAGGTGGCCTTTGTGTTAAGGAGAGCAATTCTTCTTCTACACTTGTTTGTTGTTCAGTTGATAAAATGGTTGTGAAACTTAATGGCATCGGATGTCCAGCTTCTCCACCAAATCAATATAAAGAATGTTGCGAGGATGGTAAAGTTTATCGTCCTAAATCAGTTGGAACTGGTTGCTGTCGTTCTCCTAATGTTTGGATGTCGTCTGTTTCTTCTCTTTCTTTTTCCTCTAAACACTGTGATATTCCTCTTCCAGATGAGTATTTGATGAGATCATGTTGTTGCCCTGGTCTAAATTATATTTGTTCTGAAACAGGAGATTGTGTAAAGATAGATGAAGTGGATGATATCGGAGAATGTACAGAAATATGTACAAGGACTGATAAGTTGTATAAAGTTTGTTGTAAAGGTGGAACGCCGACACAAACAGCAGGTGGATGGTATAGCTGTCCAGGATGTGAATGTACGGAAGCTTTATTGCCGGAAACTTGCTCCTTTGGTGGTTAAAAGGTGTTTTATCTTGCTATCTATCGTAAGGGAGACTCTCAATGAAAAGTTTTATTTTCAAAAATGAAATTTTCTGGAAGTGTTTTTTAGGACAAACTAGTTTCTAGTTTTGTTCAGATAATTAAAACTTTGTTCTTGTGTGTTTTAAGGTAAACTTTCTATTTTTCAACAGATTTTTTTGAAATTAATGTAGAATAAATAGTAGCTTGTTGGTTGTCTTTTTTATCATAAGTAGAACAAGAGTTTTCTTTTAATAGTTGTAAAATCTCAGGATCTTGAGGCATATATTGGCCTGTTTTTAAATCTAATCTATTTTGGTAAAGATGCATTGCTTGTTCAGAAGAACGAGCACCTCCATTGATTAAGGCTTTTATTGTATGTTTATCTCCATAACGAGCCGCATGCATTAAAAGAGAAGTGCCGTTAGTGTCCGTTTCATTTACATCAGCTCCTTTTTTTATAAGAGTTTCAAGAATTGGCGTTAACTCAGGTTTACCATGTGCGGCAATAATAGCTAAGTACAAAGGGGATTGGTTCATATGATTTTTTTTATTAGCTTGTGCGCCAACATTCAACAATGTTTCAACAAGCTGTGATTTTCCATTCAACACTGCTGCTGTCAGGAGTGTTTGTCCCCACCCATTCTTAATGTCATTTAGTCCGGGAGCTGTTAGATGTTCTTTTTCAATATGGTGTATAGGAATATTTTTCACGCCGTGATCTGTAAGTATTTGATATTGCCATTGATCTAAAGGAAATGTCGGTTGATTGAAGAAATCAATTCCATCAAAAGATTGAACTAGTTTTGTTTTTTCGGATTGTTTTTCCGCCGCCTGAGCTGTTTGTGTTTCTAAAGAAAGGGCCGCAGCTCCAATTAGAATCGTTTTTTTTAATACATCTTTTAAGGACATATTTCCCTCCTTCTCATAGTATAACACAAATAAAAGTATTTTCAAATAGTTTTTTCATATTTTATGAAAAAACTAAAAGAGGAGATGAAACTGAATATGAATTTTTATTTGATATGAAAAAAGAAGGAGAGGTTTTTTCTTTGATGTCAAGTTCTATAAAAAAATCAGGTGTTGATAGGTTTTACTGATGTTGTCAATTGATTTTTTTCTTAAAAAATATGTTGTTCTTTAGGTGTATCAAAGACAATACTTTCAAATAAATTTTTTATTTCATCAGCCGCATTAGCAGCATTTGATACATTATCCCATAAAGTTTCAGGTATTTTTCCTTTGTTTTCATATATAAAGAGCTTACGATATATGTTATCACCATGTATAATCAATTTATTATCTTCATCCATTTTGGTTAGATTTTCTTTACTAAACAACCACAATCTTTCAGAAAAATACTGACCTGATTTACTTGTAAAATCGTACTTAACACCTCCTTGCGTACCTCTTGCCCAGCAGGCTAACATTCTATAATCGCCACGAGGATCATTGTCTGGATTTTTATAGGCTTTTTTAGTTTCGTCATCTAATTCAAGAAAATTTGTATTAAAATAATCTTTTGATTTTGAATAGAGAACTAAATATTCGTGAGCTTTACTAAACCATCTTGCTGAATTATCGCGTCCTCTTTTTCTTTTCCAAACTATTTGTGCTACAAAATTTTCTTCTCCGAAAACCTCATCACAAATACGACGAAGATTCGTCACCTCATTATCATCAATGCTGATAAAAATCACACCATCATCACGAAGTAAGTTAGAGGCTAAACGCAAGCGAGGATACATCATATTCAACCAGTTGGTATGATATCTGCCCATTGTTTCGGGATTTAATTTTGTTGTTTGACTTGTAATTTCTTTATATTTTGCCATTGGGTCCTTAAAATCATCTTCATAAACAAAATCATTACCGGTATTATACGGTGGATCAATGTAAATCATCTTAACTTTGCGATAATAGGCTGTTTGTAAAAGTTTCAAAACTTCCAAATTGTCGCCTTCAATATACAGATTATTGGTGTTTTCAAAATCAACGCTTTCCTCCGGACAAGGACGGAGTGTTCCGGTTGAACGCTTACCTGCAATCCGATAGCATTCAGATTTGCCTTTCCATTCAAATTTATACTTTTCAAAGTCGTTGTCTATATATTCGCCACATAAAGACAAAAGTTTATCAATATCCAAATTACCCTCGGTAAAACACTCAGGAAAAACCGTTTTCAACTTTTCCTTGTTTACGCCCGTCACATCAAAGCTTTTGCCGTCCATTTTTTGAATTTGAATATCGTCTGCCATGAAAACACCTCATTTATCAGCATAAAATTATAATCCGTCATATTTTAATGACTTCTACCTAAAATTGCAAGAAAATAGTCATTTTTTCAAAAAAAATGAAAATCTCTTTATATGCTCCAAACACCATGTGTGTAAGTTATAAAAAATTTAAACTCCTTATAAAATAAGGCTTTTAGAGGTATGTGTAAATTGTGGTATCAGTTTTTGGGTTTCTAAACCAACCAGTGCTTGGCAAGATTCGGAAAGTTAATGTCATACCATTACAATCAATTATTCAAAAACAATAACTTACGGTCAAGTGGCTCTGGCGAAAAAATCACATTGCACAAGGTATATATATTCGGGCAAAAGTATATATCAATTTGGAAAAATCTCGGCAACCACATCGATTTTGGTATAAAATCACTTTTTAACAGTTGGCTGTCCTAGGGCTTTGCAGGGGATTTAGATAATAAAAAAAGCGAAAGTATAAACTTCCGCTTTTTGATATTGGTCGGCGACATCTAGGGAAAATCCCTACTTTGATACAGCCTCGTTTTCATTTAGATGAATTATAGCGATATAACGCTGAAAACACTAGGGCTTTCTCAATTTTTACAAACCATATTTTTACCTAGTGGGCTAATTTTCCACCCAGCGTGGACACCCACTCTTTTGTCGCGGA
>CALXVS010000005.1 GCA_944392145.1 uncultured Alphaproteobacteria bacterium
TGCACGGATACGGCGTGTGAACGGGTAGAGGTAACGAGTGACGGTAAAACGTATTGCCAAATTGCCGATTGCCCGACAGACGGAACCCACGTTGATATTGATGGGAATTGCTATCCGTGTAATGAAGTTTTTAAATCAACCAAAACGCAATGTGCACAATGTACCAATCCGGCGCGACTGTGGGTTGGAACCGATAACGAGGCCGGAACAGCCATAGGAACCTGTATGCCCGTATGCCAAAAAGGGACTCAGATTATATATAGTCAATATTGCAACTCCTGTCCCGACACAACTTACCCGGCGGGGAGCACCGCAATACATCGCGAATACTGTGAAGCGTGCACCAAGGGAAACCATTTGATTGGTACATGGTGTGTTTCAAACACGGCCTGCACCAAAGGAACGCATTTTATTAATGCGGCTCAAAGTTATAGTGTTTGTTCTGCATGCGAAAGAACGGAAAAGGTCGATATCGGCACACTTGATATAGAACGGGACTATTGTCTGGCCTGCACAACAAAACCGCGGTTTTGGATCGGGGAATATTGCTATCGGTGCGATTCGCCCGAAACACCTGATGTAACCTCAACCGATGAAGAAATAAGTTGCCGTACCTGTGACGAACGCGAGGTCAAAGACAGGAAGTGTGTCCTGGTGCAGTAAGGAAACCTATTCATTTTATTCGTAAAATAATACTTGATTTAATGGTTTAAATCGCTTATTTTTAAAAACATCAAGGTAACCTGATGTTTTTATGGTAAAACGATTTATCACATCATTGAATCAAGAGTATTTAAAGCTGTTCGCTTTAATAACAATGACTCTTGACCATATGGCTGTTTTCTTCCCGATTGAACCGTTTGCAACGATTATGCGCCTGGTCGGACGAACAAGCTTTCCAATCTTTTCTTTTTTATTGATGATGCATTTGTCCCAAAAGCAAATTTATAAAAAATATCTGATTCGCTTGGGCTGCTTTGGTATATTATCTTTCGTTCTTTTACTTCCCTTTCAATTGAAACTTGATGTGCCACTAACATTACCTTTTAACATTCTGATCAGTTTCTTTACGGCAGTTTTAACTTTGGCCTGTTTTCAATACATCCAGCGGGAATCCGCACCACCTGTGATGAAAACAACGGCCTATAGTGTCGTTTTTTTATGTTTAGGCTTTTTTTCGTTTGCCTGCCAATACAGCTTTGACGGTTTTTGTTATTTGCTGTGTTGGTATTTTTATTTTCAATATAAAAATAAAATCGGGGCACTTTTACTGTTAATATTTTCAATAACGATGAACACATCCATAAATACGGGAGAGGGCATATTTTGGCTTCAAGGCTGTGTTTCTTTGACAACAACACTCTTCCTTTTAATGTTACCGCAACCTGATAAACCGCGCCCGCGCTTTATAAAACGATGGTGGTTATTTTATGCCTATTACCCGGCCCATTTAATCTTGCTATCTCTGATTGCCTGTTTAACGGTAAAATAACCATCTTTTGACGGCCGACACGGGGTTAAAACAACCCCGTGTTGGCCCTTAAATTTTAAATGAGATACACATGCGTCCCCTCCTCCTTTCGCTGGACGCAAATGAATCCCAATCGTTGCAACTTGACATTCAAAACCAATCTGATATAATTATAATCAAAAATACCCGAAAGAGTTCGCTTTTTCTGTCACAAAGAATGCCCTTATTTTTCCTTTTTACGCCATAACCAAGTATTCCCCAGCTCCTCTTTAACCATCTCCTCACTTCCAATCAGACGTGATCCGGCAAAAAAGGCATAATAAGGAAGTAATTCTACAACCACGTGAACAACCTCGGCCGATACAGCCGTAACATAATCACGCCCGCACATCATGATCCTTTCTGCGGAAAAAGAATCCCCTTCGGCTTTTTGTGTCTCCACAACACATGTTTCAATTTTATCATGCCATTTTTTCAAATTAAACCGCGATTTAGCGATTTGAACGGCACTGTTCATAAGCGTTACCGGCAAATCGGGCCTTATGTGCGAAAAATCTATCGGCGGATTCAACAACCAATATGAAATAAGTGCCGACTCAAGAGTCAATTGCTTTTTCATCAAAGACTTCATACTGTCATCAATTTTCTGATAAAGATACACAGAGCTGGCATCAAGGCGCTTTAAGTCATAGTTCCCCGTCAGAACATGAATGTCATTTTCTTGAAATGCGGCAATCGTTTTCTTTTTGACAAGCGGTAAATTCATGTGAACAAAAACAAGGGCCGCCCTTAACTCTACATCCATCACGCGATCGGGATCCGTTTGACGAATTGCCTCTATGGCACCGGCTTGATCCGGCGATTGCCCGGCCTGATCCAAAAAATTTAAAATCAGTGAATTGTAATTATCATACATCAAAATGCTGTAACTGATTTCATCCGAAATATTATATGTTTTTTTATCCCGAAAATTTTCCGCATAACTGACTGTTCCATAAAAAACACTCAATAAAAAAGAAAATAAAAATAAAAATAAAAGGTTATACATCTTTAGCACCTCTTTCTTTAAAGCCGGACTTGCCCTGTCCTGATTTTATTCACTTTTTTATTGTATAAAAAACACAAAAAAAGACAAGCGATTTTACCGGCTTAAATACGACAAAGAGGATTTTATAAATTGATCAGTCCTTTTGAGTGTGTAGAACGGTTTTTGATAATTCGGTTAAAAACCCGGCCGCCGTTGCCATAAATGCCTGCCGTTTTTGTTGAACAACCAACTCCCGGGCTATCTTTAAAACATGTTGAACATAGCAGTTCTTCTCATACTCCCCTATCTCGGAACACTCCTGAATCCGATTGATCTCTTCTTGAACCGCATGGATGATTTGCGCACGACAAATTGGAGCACTTTCCCGCCCCTGTCCCGGCATACATTCGTTGACTAAATTGATTAAGCTCATGTGACCTCCTGTCCTATATACAATACTTATAGGTGTAAATCAAAAATCATGCAAGCAAAATTTGAATTCTTTTTCGGATTAAGGGGAAAAAGATGATTTTTTTGTTTGCGTGCATTTCATTTGAATAACTGACACATTTCATTCGTTGCTTCATATCTCCTCATCCAGGCAATAAAAAAACCTTTAAGGAGTGTTCCTTTTACGCGGTATTTTGAATGAACGAATGTTTTTTTATTGACAAATGGTGCCTTTATTGCTATAACACATCATACCCGTTCGGGTTTTACATAAATTCCCCTTGATTTTTAAGCATAAATTTATAAAAGGTTTTCATGCAATTAAAAGATTTGAAAAAGAAGACGCCGGCCGAACTGCTTGTCTATGCGGAAGAGCTGAACGTTGAAAATGCGGCTTCATTACGGACACAGGACTTAATGTATGCGGTTTTAAAAAAATTGGCCGAAGCGGAAACAACGCTTTACGGTGAAGGCGTTTTAGAAGTCATGCAAGACGGATTTGGATTTTTACGCTCCCCGGAAGCAAATTATTTGGCCGGTCCCGATGATATTTATTTAGCCCCGGTTCACATTAAGCGGTGGGGGTTAAGAACCGGTGATACCGTTGAAGGGGAAATCAGTGCACCGAAAAACGGGGAAAAATATTTTTCCATGACGCGTATCAATCATGTGAACTTTGTGGATCCCGAAGAACTTCGGTATCGGATTAACTTTGATGATTTAACGCCGTTATATCCGCAAGAACCCATTAAAATGGAACATGATCCCTCAGAATGTGAAGATGCAAAAGATCTGACCGCACGGATTATTGATTTAATTTGTCCGCAAGGAAAAGGGCAGCGTAGCTTAATTGTGGCACCTCCCCGAACGGGTAAAACAGTTATGTTAAAAAACATTGCCCATTCCATTACAGCCAATTATCCGGATGCGCATTTAATCATGTTATTGATTGACGAACGTCCCGAAGAAGTGACCGATATGATTCGGTCGGTTAAAGGGGAAGTGATCAGCTCTACCTTTGATGAACCGGCCGCGCGGCATGTGCAGGTAGCCGAAATGGTAATTGAAAAAGCCAAACGGTTGGTTGAACATAAAAAAGATGTTATTATCCTGCTGGATTCTATTACGCGGTTGGCACGGGCGTATAATACGGTTATCCCCAGTTCGGGCAAAGTGTTGACCGGTGGTGTAGATGCCAATGCATTGCAAAAACCCAAACGGTTTTTTGGTGCCGCCCGTAATATTGAAGAAGGTGGGTCCCTGACGATTTTCGGAACGGCTTTAATTGATACGGGTTCACGGATGGATGAAGTGATTTTTGAAGAATTTAAAGGAACAGGAAACTCGGAAATCATTTTGGATCGTAAGGTATCGGATAAACGCATTTTCCCGTCTATTGATGTTACCAAATCCGGAACGCGTAAGGAAGAATTGCTGGTTGATAAAACAAAATTGCCCAAAATGTGGGTGTTGCGGCGCATTCTGATCCCAATGGGAGTGACGGATTCTATGGAATTTTTGATGGAAAAATTGCGCCAAACAAAAACTAATGATGAGTTTTTTGAAAGTATGAATCAATAAAGTGAATAAAACAGGATACTTTTTAAAAGGTATCCTGTTTTTATTATGACAACACAATCAATCCGCATAAACAGGCAACCAGGATGACAATAAGGCCCGGATTGATGTGCCCCTTATAAGGTTGATTTTTCATATGTGCGATTATGAATTTGTTTGTTATGATCCATAAAGGGAATAATGCAATAATCGCCGATACGTAAGCGGGATTGGGTGTAAAAAACATGGCCAGGTTTTTTAATCCCATGTTCAGTAAAACCAAGATGATTAAAAAAATACCTTTGAATATATAGGTTCGATTAAAAAGACTTTCTGTGCGGGGGATTTTTAAATAAACAAATAAATTTAATAAACCGCATATAAAGCTGGTAATAAAACAATAATATAAAACAGCGGATATGATATGTTGCCCGCCGTTTGACATGGCCTCTTTGTTTAAGATATCTGTTATTGAAAATCCGATAAGCGGCAGGGATAGTGCAAGCAAAGCGGCCCGCGATGTTTTTGCTTTTTTTAGTTTTAATATTGAAAAAATAATCCCGCTTAAACACCCGATAATTAAGATTGTTGAAACCGGATTTTGGGTATATTTAATCAATTGATCCGGAAAAATAAAAATCCATAATAAAAATGTCAACGCAACCGACAGCGGTTTTATGGCGGCGGTGGTATCATCCCCCCCATGTTTTTGAAGCATTAAAAATCCGGTTGTCGGTATAGGCGACCAAACAGCCTTGCAAAATACAAAAAAGATAGAACATCGGATTTGTAACAGGCAGAACGAATAATAATAAAGGTGCCAAACACAGAGCCGACCCCAGCCCCCGATATACCATTAAAAGGTTCGCCGGCAGCCGGAAGATATGGTTAAATGAAATAAATGCCGCCGTGGTTAGGGAACATAAAAATGCAAATACAACCCAAATCATAAAGCTTTAATCCTTTATCACGTGATGAACACCGTATCAAATGATATTTTGTTTGTCAAGGAAACACAGGCTTTTTGAAAAAAAAGAACTCTCCTTTTAAAAAAAGCTTGCTTTTTTCTTTGATTTATGCATAATAGATAAAAAGTGTCTGATGCGCTTGTAGCTCAGCTGGATAGAGTATTGCCCTCCGAAGGCAAGGGTCGTGAGTTCGAATCTCGCCAAGCGCGCCAGTAAATTGTCTTTTTGGGATCTTGTCCTGAAAACGATTATTGGGCTGTCGCCAAGTGGTAAGGCAACGGTTTTTGATACCGTCATTCGTTGGTTCGAATCCAGCCAGCCCAGCCAATAAAAAGAACACACCTCAGGGTGTGTTTTTTTTATTGACCGGATGTGGGGATGAGAGACAACGAATGAAATGAGTTGGTTCGTTCACGAAGCGTAAGCGGAGTAGACGCCGTTAGGCGGTCCCGAAGTTATGAGGGATAAATTGCTTGCAATTTACAATCCAGCCAGCCCAGCCAAAACAGACAAGTCGCTATTTTTAGCGGCTTTTTCTTTATTTTACAAGCACTTATATTGGTCCGTGTACAGCGTTTTTCAAAAAGCTCTTTTTTCAGCCTTACACGGACTCAAAATTCAAAAAAGCCTTTGTTTTCAATGCTTCTGTCTTGGGATGTCAATTTTTCATCCCAGAGAGAGGAAGATGTATTCAGACTGAGCTTAGATGAGAAAAAGGTGGTCCTATAACACGCTTATTGCTACTGCCATCTCGGGGTACCTACCTGCCACCTAGAGGACCTCGGGAACCCTACCGGCACATCCCAGCTATAAAATAAGTGCAACATCGTTAAAGGCGTGTTTTTTTGCAAGAGCCTTTACATGCGAGAGCCAATGAGAGGCAATGCTTATTCAGTATGATTGCTCATTTCAACCTTTGCCTATACGTATACAAAGGTTGAAACAAATGCCAACATCTTAAATATCCATACAAAATCTTAACTTTTTGGTTTCAAAATGGTTTTACTTTTATAAAAATTATACTATATTTGCTTTATTCATTGCAGAAAATATATAAAAATACTGGGGGAAGTAAGCAATGATCAGTAGATATGACAAGAATATGGTATATATTGGACCTGTTGATAAAAAAGAAGCTCATATAAAAGGCTATTGGCATAAAGTCGCTACTGGGATTGTGTATAATCCTATGGAAAAAACGATTTTCTTTCAAACAATCTATCCAAAAGAAAGCTACGGTTTTGACAGACCAGATTATATAGATTTTGCTGTCGGGGGTCACATTGAAGATAAAGAAACGCCATTAGATGGTTTATATCGGGAAGCAAAAGAAGAATTGGGGTTAGATAAAGAAATTATGGATAACGCCTATTTTATTGGCGTGCGTCGAATAAATAAGGACTTAACTGCAAACTATAAATTAAGAGAATTTCAACACATCTATGGCATTCCAGTCAACTTTGACTTACAGGATTTTAATATGTTGGCTTCAGATAAAGAAGTAAAATCCATTGTAAAAGTGAATGTGGATGACTTAATCTGTCTATTAGACAACAATACGCCTGAAATCAAAGCAGAGCATCGTATTTTAGATAAAGAGACAAGAGAGACTATTGAATATAAAACCCTGCCATTAACAAAAAATGATATTATAGATGATTATTTTGTAGGGGATTTTCTTTTAAATTTATTATATACAATTAAAGCCAATTCTTTTTTTAGTTAGTCTTAATTTTCGGTTTTACTTTTATAAAGTAATAGGTTATTATGAAAGAAAGGAAGTCGTAAAATGAAGAAAAAAAATTATAAATATAAAAGTTCTATCAAAACAGACTTTATTTATTGGTTAGTGCAACAAAAAAAAGATGATAACCTAAAGAAATATCGACGAGGAACTGCTATCGCTTATGCAGAGAGACTTTCACGTTTTTGTAATAAATTTTTTCCAGCTAAAAAAGAAAAACCATTATTTCAAAAAGAAAAATCTTTGCTACAATTTGTAGATAATATTGGACCTTCTATGATGTGTTGCTGTTTGTGTACATCTTTAAAAGAACCAAATGAAATGTTGAAAACTGAAGAAATGCGAGTATTAGCAAATGCTTTTTTTTGTTACAGGGTTTCCAAAGATCAAAGGACTGCACATCATCAAATGTTTAAAGATGATTTATTTGAAAAGATGGTAATTTATCTATGTCGAAAAAAATCAGGTAATGAATACCAAAAAGTCATAGAGCTGTTTTATGATTTTTTGAAAGATACAAAATTTGATGGTTTTTCAACCTTGTATGAAGAGATCGAAAAAAGGTTAGAAGAACTGCGTAAAGACGATAGCGTTTTTTGGAAATATGGTTATATTGAAGCGACAAAAAGAACGCCAGCAATGATTATTGCTAGGGCTGGACAAGTTGGAATTCCTGTTACCGCTCTGACAAAAATATTTAAGTGCGACTACCGAACAATTAAGAAAATGTTAAAAGACAATAAAATTGCTAGTTGTCATCATCGAAGGGGATCAGTTAGCATAGCTGATTTGAATGCTTATTTTTTAAAAAAACATACTGGATTGCATCAAAAAGATGAAAATGGAGTGATTTTTACATCAAAACAGGAAGATTTTATTGAAAATGCATATGCGGCATTATTAAATTGTACAGAAAAGTTAAAAAGAATTAATCCGACTTTATCTGATGACAAAAAACAAGAACGCAAAAAAGAAATATTAAAATATATAAATGAGTTATTGTCCAATTATCAAAATTATGGGCGTAATAAAATATCGCATTGGACTACTTGCAAAGAAATTTCAAAAGTCACGGGCAAAACGAATCGCACTATTCAGCGCGCAGCAAGAGCAAAAAAAATTCCAACAACACGGTATTTTAAGAAAAAAGTAGGATACTTTAACGAAAAAATTGAGCTCTAAAGCCAGAAGAATAAAACATATATACTTTATCAATACCCATTAGTAACACTTATTTATCAATATGTTATTGTGACTATTGTATGTCGCAAAATGTCGTCAATAAATTTGACTAATTTTAATCCCGTGCTATATTCACTCCACTTTCTCAAGTTGGGAAAGTTGTGTTTCGAAAGGAACGCATGTTTTAATTTAAATAAAGGATTTTATTATGACTAATATAAAAAAAGTCGCGAATGGTGAAACCGTTCAAACTGAAACACATCAAGAAATTATTGAAGCCGAGTATACTGAAATTAACGTTATGAAGGCTTCGGAAATTGATGTACAGGAGCATGCGAATGACAATATCCCAGACAATCCTAACAAACCAAATGAATGTGCAGTAGTTCCAATTCCATCACAAGAAGAATTGTTTATCGATATTGACGCTATTGTTGATCAATTTGATTTACCTAAAGACCAGCTTGAAATGATTTGTGAAAACAATCCAAAAGCTGTATATATTCCAACTGATTCGATTAAATTACAACAATTTATTCGTTGTCAACAAGGAATCTCAAAAACTGCTGAGAGCTTCTCAAAAATGAAAAAACTGCCACCAACTGCACAGAAATTCTTTTTGCAAAAAGCTCAATTATATGCATATCTCTGGCTTAAAGCAGAAGCGAGATTAGGTAAAGAACTCCAAAAAATTGCGACACAAGAAGGTTTTAGAAGCGATTTAAAAGAAAAAGAAAAGGGTAAAGAGGCTGACAAAAGTAAAGATAAGGACAAAAATGAAGATAAAAAAAAGGTAAAGCGTCCTTTTAAAGAAGTCTTTGAAGAAATTCGCACTAAAAGACAAATTTTAGATGAAGATTACGGGCTTACTTATAACCAAGCACGCGACTTAGTACGTTTAAGTGATGAAGTGATTGAACTTGAAATGAAATATGCAATTGCAAACAACGAAGTTCCTTCCAGACGACACGCATTATCATTTTTAAACAAAGAAAGTTCTAAAGTTGAAAAAGAATGTAAAGATGCATTTGAACTGGACACTTCTTTTTCTGCAGTTTCTCATGATGACTTATTGGGTAGAATTACGGAAGAAGATATACCTTATTGTTCAATTTTTTCTTGCATTGGATCTGGTGAATATTATTTAAAATCACGCGGTTTTAAATGTGTCTTAGCCAATGAAGCTGATGAAAAACGGGCAGAATACTTCTCTTTAAAAATGAAAGAATTGGGCGAGGAGGACTGCAAAATGTTTCAAGGCAAATTTCAAGATCACTTTGATGAACTGGTTGATGAATTTAAAAAAAGAAACAGTCAACTGCTTTTGGCCTGTCCACCTTGTCAAATTTTCTGCGCACAAAAAGGCAAAGGCTTTTTGAAGGATCCCAGATTGGATTTGATTGTTTGGCTGATTAAGTTTATTAAGGAGGTCAAACCCAAATATATTGTTATTGAAAATGCCAAACAGTTCTTAAACTTCTCAATGCCAAAAGATACAGAAAATGATGGAGAACCAGCCAAAAATTTACGTACTGCATTAAAAGGTAAAACCATTGGACAATATATTAAAGATGAATTAACTTCTGAAAATTATGATGTTAATTTTGCAAATGAAGACGCTTGTTTTTATGGCTGCCCTCAATCGCGCGTTAGATCCATTGTGTTAGCATCCCAAACCGGGGTATGGCCATTTCCTAAAAAAGATGATCATGCTGTATTACCTTGGCAAGTGATTGGTCATTTACCGTCACTTGAACCTGGTGAGGGAACTGGTTATGATAAAGCGCCTCTTTTATCAAATAAAAATCCTGAATTAGCGGCCGAAATCTATAATGCTTTGATTCATACAGCCCCGGGTTGTTGTGTTGCTGATAATCCACCAGAATATCAAATTCCCGGCTATGGTTTTTTCGGTGCGAAATGTTCTAGAAATTCTTGGAATAAGCCTTGGAGCACAATTGAAGGTGGGTCAAATCAAGCATTAGGTTTACGCACCATCCATCCTGGAAGACCTAAACCAGATGGAACCTATTCGGATCCTCGTTGTTGTACTTTACGAGAGACGTTTTTATTAAATACTCTTCCCGAAGATTACACAATTCCTAAAAAGTTTGAAGATAAGAAATATGAAAACTTTATTTGGACAGTGATGGGGGAGATTTTCTTACCTCGCATGTTGGAAAGAATCATGGAAACAATTCCTTTGCCTCATCGAAAAAATCTGATTAAAATTGAACCAAAGGAAGAAAAAAACGAGAATGAAGAGGTGGCATAAGCCGCCTCTTTTTTTATTTAACTTCTGACTTAATACATACAAAGGTTATGTAATATAAAAATGATTAACCTTTACCTACGTATGTACAAAGGTTGGAAAATGAAAAAAAACATCTCAAGCACAAACAAACGGTTTTACATTTCTGATAATTCACGACATGTTAAAACGGTTTTCAAGGCATTATTCTAAAAAGTAAGTTCCTATCGCTTTAAATTTCAAAAACAAAATGTTCTATAAAAAGTATGAATGATACCGAATTTTGAAGAATTGCTTAAAAATAGTTGAAGGTTTCTTCCTGTTTAGATTCTGAAAAAGGCGTACAGGTAAAGCGAGACTTCTCCTTTATCTATTCATAAGTATACCCTCTCTTCACTTAAAAAAGGAGACAATGCAATGCGCAATATCGTTGAAATATCAAGTCCAGAACAAGAAAAGATAATCAAACGGTTATATGAAAATGGCTTTATACCTAATACGTTCATTATCTTTAATCCTGGACAAACAAATATCTCTGAACAGAATCTTGCATATCGTTTTAAAGAAGGACTGGGAAAATATTATTCCAAAACTCTTGGTAAAAGATACAACAAACATCCTGAAAAACAATATAAGATGATAGTATTCTTGGAGCATGGTAAGAACAGAGATATAGATGAAAGCACACCACATTTACATATTCTAATAGACCTACCTAAAGACAAGGTTCAAGACTTTTATGAGTTTATGCTCAATCATTTAACGCTATATTACTATTACATATCCGATGTAAGAGATAAAACTTTAATAGATATAACCGGACAGCCATTAGATATGAAGCAAATCTGGTGTTATGGTGATAAAGAGTTTGTGAAATCAGAAAAAGACAGACGTTTCAGACCCAGCAGAATATTTACGACCAAAGATTTTCAGAAACCTATCCGTCATTTTAACCAGTATAATAAACATGAATGCATACGTGAATGGTTTTTATCTGCACCATAAATTTTTATTTACTATATGAGAGAAATAGTAATCAGTCCATTTTTTGAAGAAAACTGACGAAAAAGCATTTTATCTATAAATGATGAGCGAAAAATTTTAACACTTCTTCATAAAATGAGCAGAAACGCATTCCAAACACTCACCAGACACAACAGATTAAAAAGATGTGTCAACCTATACCAAAATAAAACTGCTCACCACGGATGATTTAAACTGATTTGGGAATTTATAGCTAAAAAATAACCGCTATCTAAGAAAATAGCGGTACATTTTATTTTTATCATATTTTTTGATTTTTCAATTAGATCACCAATCTGAATCAAGCATAATAGTGAGGGTTCTGGCACACTTTGACGGATCTGAAGGATCCTCTGAACCATATTTCATATCAGGTGAGTAATAATCTACTTTCCACACTATCTTTTCACCTTTATAATCAAAATTGCCAAAATCTCTTTCTGAATAGGGATCATTTCCTCTATGAAAATCACTAAACGTTCTTATCTTTTCAAATATTTCGGCAATTTCTTCTTTTGATTTAGATCTAATGGATCGTGTTAAATGTATTTGACCGCCGATTCCATAACGTCTAAGCAAATCATTCAATTTTCTGATCTTGGCTACTTTATCTATCCCTTTATTCGACATTAAAATACTCCGTACAAGTAGCTAGAAGATGGTTATAATCAGCACTCATTGCTTCTTTTGTAAATTCGTTTATTTCAGTTTCAGATAGTCCTGCATGTTTCATAGCACGTCTGCATATTCCAAGAATGTTAAATGCATTTGAATCTTGACCAATCAATTCAACTGTTATATCTGGATATTTAGGCATTGACGCCTCCAAAACGTTGAACTAATACAAACTTTCTAAACTGTTTAAGAGAGTTTATGTAGGACTCATGGCTTCTACGACCAATTGTCCATTTATCACCACGATGACCATATTGTTCTAAAATAGTGTTGATGTTGTCAGCTAATTGCTTTGCTGTATAATTTTCTTTTTCGCATACTTTGGCCACTCTCCATGCATAGTCTATGGCTGTTGACGGATTACCGGAAATTGAAAATTCTTTATATCCTTTTTGAACCAAATAAGCTTGAAATTGATTTAACATGAACATTTCTCCTTTTGCTTGCATACTTTTTTATCCTTTCTGTTTATTTTGTTAATACGCTGATTAAAATTTAAATTATCTAAATTCTTCGCTAATAACGCTCATCATTAAGGTAATTTAAAAATTTTAGTTCTGTTTATTTATTGTTCAACTGATATGATATCTGTCATAACTGCACAACCACGTTCGGCTTCACGTTGACAAGCTTCTATTGCTTCTCTTAAAGACCAATAAATTGTTGGCATTAAAATTCCATTTACTTTTATTTGATACATAATAAAATCCTTTCTTTTTCGTTGGTTATAGAAATATAATATCGCGTTTTTATTCATTCGCGAGCCCCTTAAACGCAAAAAAATTAGAAAAATTCTACTTTTTTGAGCCTTTTTCTACAAAAAATTAGAGTTTTATTAGTAAAAAGCAGAAAATTTAACCTCTACCTACGCATATACAGAGGTTAAACACAGCAAACCTCTGCCAAAAAAGCAGAGGTCGGTACTTCAATTAAGTGACATTGATGTCTGTTAATGAAAAAAACAACCTCGATTTAATCAAAACCGAGGTTAGTTCATTATTAAAACCGTTTTTGGATGGATAATTCAATAAGTGATTTTTGATATTCTCGTTGCCAAATATTTGATTTTTTATCCGTATATGAATAAGTTAAAACGGGCATTAAACCCCATAAAGAAATTTTACGGTTTGATAAAGAGACAGAATAACGTTGCGTGATATCCCATTCTTTGATTTCTTTAAATTCATAATCTTTCACCGTCCAGCGCTTTCCTTTATAATTTGTAAATAAGACTGAAGGTTCAACATATACATGAAAACCCCAAGGCACATCGGCCCCAAATCCTAAAGCTAAATTTACCCGATCATTTGTATATGTTTTATCTTTCGTTTTTTCATATTCATAGCCGGTTTTGAATATCAAATACTTTGATGAATCCAATGCATAAAACATGCGTAAACGAGCCGTTTTAACATCTCCGTTTAAAATATCTCCATAATCATCATAATGCGTCGGCGTATAAGCCAAATATAACCGTGCATTTAATTGTTTTGTTAAATCATATCCTGTATCAACCATAAAACCGGTTGTGTAATTATACGCTTTATGACCTAAAAATCTTTTAGAAAAGGTAGGTCCAAAGAATACATCACCTTTGTTATAAACGTATTTAAGTCCTAAAACATAAGATAAATAAATATCATCATATTTTTTATCCTGATATTTCAAAGAATAAATTAATGCTTCATTTCTTATACGCCAATTATCAGATAACTTAAATTCATAATTGCCACCAACCGTAATGTTGAGACCAACATCTTTTTCTGGGTCATCTAATGTATTACACATCGGACCAAACATAGTCATAACACACTGTTCACCGGATGTTGTATTATTGACATTATTATCCGGTGCAATACCGAAATTAAACCAAAAATTGTAATTTTTATTTTGTCTGATATAATACAGCGCCTGTTTAATTCGAATTTGAATGGGAATAGGTAGTTTTTCGTCTGCCAACGCTAAACGATAGTGATAATCCGCACGGATCCAATCTTTGCGAATGAGGTATAATTCAGCTAATCGAAAACGGATATTTGAAATATTGGGTTGGTGTTCCAAAATAAAATAGTAAATATCAATGGCTTCATCTATTTTGTTTTCTTTTGTTGCTATTTGAGCCAATAAATACAACCGTTCAATTTCTAATTCTTTTTGTTGAAACGGTTTTAAAAGAAGAACTTTCTTTGCATCTTCCAGTTTGTTTTTTTCAATCAACTCTTGAGCAAAAGTCAAAGTCTGCTCATGTGTCATTGTGACAACGGTTGTTTCGTTATCATTTGATTTTAATGTTGAAGCTTGGGCAGTTATTCCACCCAAGCCGATCAACATCATAAATGTCAAACAAACACGTAAGAACATTTATTATTTCCGTGTTCCACCAAATACCATTTCGGCATCAACCCGATGTGTATCATTATTTCCCCAAAAAGTGGCAGAACCGACTACTTCATCTGGATTTTTTGGATTTTCTCCATAATATTTGATATCTGCTCCAGCTAGCCCCGGATTTTCTAAAGTATAAGCAGCATCTTTTGCGGTTCCTGAAACGCTGATATCATATCCTCTATAAGCTGACGTATTCGTTTCCAAAGTAACTTTATGCCAATCGGTAAAATCAGCAACTAATGTTTCTTTACCATCTTTAAAGGTTAAATTAGCAGTTCCATCATATAGTTTTGATGTTTCAATCTCAGTATCTTTATGTTCAGCCCAAACATTGGCTAATGCTTTACCTTCAAAATTCATTTCTGTATCAATTTGTGGTAAATCTTTGGCTTGAGCTGACAATGCTTCATAACCACCATAGAATAAAGCGATATCTTTACCAGACTCATTACCGGCTTTAATATCATATGTGATTGTTCCGAAATCGGCATATTTTAAACCGACATCTTGTCCTTTATTATCAAGTTTAACAGTGGCAGTGTCTACATCATTATCCTTATAAGCACAATTGCCTTGTTTCTCACAAACATTTTCGTCAATCAGTCCGTTTGTTAAATCTAACGTATCAATAAAGGCCAATATGGCATTGAGAGTGTCTTCGGGTTCATTGCCCCAATGCGCTTTAACAGCTGTTTTTAAAGACGTTTTGACATCTTCAACAGATGTTGATTTTGCAAAAGTTACTTCTTCTTCATACTTTCTGCCATATTCTCCATTGTAAACAAAACCATAACTGACCAAACCTTCGTTGTTTTTATATACACCATTACCGGTACGGTTGAATTTCAGAACGCTGGCGCCGCCGTCATCTGTTTCCTGTAATCCGGTTAAGTTACCATTTTTATCAATAATAAACTTATAGATAGCTTGATCTGCTTTATCATACTCAGGCTCATAGAATGTAATATCTTTCAAAGACAAATTACGTTCTGTTCCTAATTTGGCATAGATATCTTCTGCTTTTGACTTAATGGCTAAATCTTGAGCGGCTGTTTTTATATCGTCTAATGATTTATCTTTTAAACCTTCAATATCCTCACCGGCCATTGCCAAAGACAATAAAATATCTTCTTTTGTTGCATTTGAAAAATCTTGGTCAACAAGGATTTTTTTCATGTTGTTATAGGCGTTATTGATTTCTTCAGCAGATGCTTCCGTTGTTATTCCCGCAGATGTTGCTGCATTTTCATAATTTGCGGTTCTGCGTTGTGAATTGTTAACCGTTTGAATGCTTGTCCCAGATTCTGGAACCGTTGAACCATCAGGTAAACTGGTTGTCGGGATCAAAGAACTTCCGCCTCCACTACCACCACTACTGCAAGCGGTTAACATTGTTGAAAGAGCCAAAACGGCCATAAATGATAATTTTTTCATTTTTACTCCTTTTTTGTTGATCAATAAAAAATATGAAGATTTTTCTTCTTACCTATTAGACCACAAACCAACGTTTTTGGTCACCTTGCTTTTATTCAAGATAATAAAATGTCTATACAGTTCTTAAAATCCTTTTTTTTATTTAATTTTTAAATAGTTTTTCCAAAATATACAAAAAAATACAAAAGTATGAAAAAGTGGTTGATTTTATCGTTCTATTAAATGAGCCACTTTTTTTAACTTTATTTATCAGGAGGTATAACATGGCTGTTATTGGCTACATCAGAGTTTCAACAGATAAACAAACCTGTGAACATCAAAAATATGAAATTAAACAATTCGCAAAAGCTCAAAAAGTCAAAATTACGTATTGGGTAGAAGAAACTATTTCATCCAGAAAATCTTTAGATAAAAGAAAATTAGGAAAATTACTCCAAAGTATGAAAGCCGGAGATATCCTGATTTCTTGTGAAATATCTCGTCTGGGGCGTTCAATGTTAGAGGTTATGCGCATATTAGAAACTTGTTTAAACAAAGAATGTCAGGTCTGGACGATAAAAGAAAATTTTAAACTAGGCGCAGATATTCAATCAAAAGTAATGGCGTTTGCTTTTGGTATATCAGCCGAAATTGAACGCAGTTTAATATCACAACGGACAAAATCATCTTTGGCAAACATAAAAGCCAGCGGAAAAAAACTGGGCCGTCCATTCGCTGCAACAAGTAAGAAATTAAAACTGTCAAAGAATTCAAAACGAGTCAAAGATTTATTGGATAAGGGTGTTTCAAAAGCTCAAATTGCTAAAGTTATGGGTGTTGGACGCACAACGCTTCGGCGTTTTATCTCTCGTCAAGGATGGGCTTAAGATGTATCCACTCTCTTTTAACTTCTTGCCCTAGGGGCAGGAGGTTGTGTTTAGCAGATGCCAAAAGAGAAATTGGAGCGTTAAAATTAAATTGTTATAAAATCGGGATGGATCCAAATATTATTTCTTCTGCTAGTATGCTAGTACATCATGAATTATTTGCAGAATTTGTTGATAAAAATGGAAATGTAAATTGTACAGATGAGGAAGAATTGCATGTATGGAAAAGTGTAATGGAGCGATTATTGTTTTAATGGTCTGCTGTGTTATTTCTGGTAAAACAAGTCCGTGTATTACCAGACCTCTCCAGCCAATAAAAAGAACACACCTCAGGGTGTGTTTTTTTTATTGACCGGATGTGGGGATACGAGTCAACGAATGGGTTGGTTCGTTCACGAAGCGTAAGCGGAGTAGACACCGTTAGGCGGTCCCGAATTTATGAGGGATAAATTGCTTGCAATTTACAATCCAGCCAGCCCAGCCAAAAAGGAAAGCGTCTGCGAAAAGCGGGCGCTTTTTTTGTGATATGGGCTGAGGGGATACGAGTCAACGAATGGGTTGGGATAGATTTGTTGGAGAATCGGGCGCTGTATTGGGCATTGATCATTTCGGCGCTTCGGCCCCCGGTGATACATTATTCCAACAGTATGGATTTACCGTTGAAAATGTGGAAAGAATTGTATATGAATTATTAGAAGCGAATGCATAAATAACACCATTCGGGAAAAGGAAAACGGGTGAAATAATTTGTCATCCGTTTTTTTATATTTTTAATACATTAAGTGCAACTTATTCTTTTTCTTTTTCTTGAATGAAGCGACTTAAATGATATGCTTTATGCAACCAAAACGGTTCAGCTTGTTGTTGCTCAATAAAGTGGAGCAGTTGATTTAAATTATCCAGATATTTTTTATTATGTGGCCATTTAAAAAACACGCCGTTAAAATGAAAAGCAAACAAATCTCGTGCTTTTTCTTCCGCAATACCAATTTCTTTTAATTTTAAATAAATCATCATCGGTAATCGGACGGTTGAATCGTAGTATTTGTCACGATTGTTGACAATTGATGCTTGATGATTGCGTTTATAGTATATTTTTTGCGGTAGAGCCAAGCCGTGGGCGCCACTGAGCAGAACAGACATACAAAAACATTCATCTTCAAAATAAAGCCCGTCGGGGAAAGTAATTTTTTTATCCTTCAAAAAAGAACGTCGATAAACTTGTTTGCCGGATGTGGCGGGAAAATTGAATAAGACTTCACTCGCTAATTCGGAACCGATATACGGGTAAATTGTATGAGGTATAATCTCTTTGGGTAACCCATTATAATATGTAGCGGATATTTTTTCACCGTCTTGATTAACGGGTTGAATGTAAAAGGATACAATATCGGGATTAATATCTGATATTTTTTTTGATTTTTGAATAGATTGATATAATTTTTTTAAAGCATCTTCATCAATCCAATCATCTGCGTCAATAAACCAAATATACTTCCCTTTCGCTTGTTTCATCGCATTATTGCGAGCGGTTGAAAGACCTTGATTTTCTTGATTGATCACTTTGATACGGTTGTCTTTCTCGGCAAAATACATAATGGTTTCCAAGGAAGAATCCGTGGAACCGTCATTGACGATAATAAATTCAAAATCGGGAAATGAAGAACTTAATACGGATTGAATGGTTTGAGAAATATATTTTTCATAATTATAGTTGGATAAAATAATTGTAAAAAACGGCTTTTTAAATAAATAAGTTAAACCGCTATATGTGATACCGAAAGATAAAACAAATATCAAAATAAATCGTAATGAACTTAAAAACCGTTTCATATCAGATAATCCTTTTGTGAAGATACGCTATTATAGCAACAAATAAAATAACGGGTCAAAGCATTTTTAGCGCATTCACATAAAAAAGTTTTGATATAAATCGGTAAAAGCAACAGAAGCAGAATATATTATCTAACAGTTTTTTTATGCGGTTGATAAATTTGTATGGAATAATAAATAATTCTTTTTTTTACTGAAAAAATACGTTATATTGACAGCTATCAAGTTTTATTCGGGAGTATATCAATGCAAGATGAAGTGATTTTGGTGGATGGGCTTTCCAAATCATTTTATTATTCAAAGGGATTGTTTTGTAAAAGTAAAGTGCGAACGGATGCAGTAAAAAATCTTTCGTTTTCCGTTCATGCCGGCGAATGTGTGGCTTTTATCGGCCCGAACGGAGCCGGGAAATCAACAACCGTTAAATTATTAACTTCCGTTTTGTACCCAACCTCCGGAACTGCTCTTGTCGGCGGACTTAATCCGTGGGAGAATCGGCGTGATTTAGCGCGCCGTATCGGGGTAGTATTCGGGCAACGCTCTCAATTATGGTATCATTTACCTGTGCGAGATTCTGTTTTTTTACTGGCAACGGCGTATGATATACCGGATTGTATTGCACAAAAAAAATGGCATGAATTGTCCGAAGTATTAGATATTGGTAAATTATGGTTGGTTCCCGTTAAACAATTATCTCTCGGGCAAAGAATGCGTTGCGAAATAGCGGCCTCTCTTTTGCACGAACCATCTATTTTATTTCTTGATGAACCGACAATCGGTTTAGATGTGGAAGCGAAAAGAATATTGCGTGATTTTTCAAAAAAAGAAGCCACTGAAAACAAAACAACGATTTTACTCACCAGTCATGATACGGAAGATATTGAAAAAGTTTGTCAGCGCGTTATTCTTATCAATCAAGGAACGAAAATGTTAGATACTTCCGTTCAACAATTAAAAACGGATTTTCTTTCAAAAAAATATGTTCGTTTGTTTAAGAATAATGGTGATTGTGAATGTTTTGCTATTGAAACGAAAAATAAATCCGTTCAATCTTTTTTAAAACAAACAAATTTAAACGAAATAACGGATATAACGATTGAAAATCCGCCGTTGGAGGAAATCATTCGAACATTGTATATCAGCGGAGAGGGGCATGCATAAGTATCTTTCGTTGATAAAAATTTCTTTTACGGCACAAAAAAATTTTATACCTGTTTTGTGTGTCAGAGTTTTTTTTCTGTTATTATTAGTTTGTATCTTTAATCAATTTTGGCATATTGTTAAGCAAGAGAATGCGGTATCCGCTTTGATTAATCCGGTTGATTTTATCTGGTATTTATTAATCGGTTGCGTTTTACAATATGGGCGAGCGGAAGGGTTTCATTACCGAATTGAACAAGAAGTAAAAAGCGGAAACATTGCTTACGGATTGCTTCGTCCGGTATCCGTTATCGGCGCATATTTCTGCGAGGCGATGGGCACATTTTTATTTCGGTTGCCGTTTTTGTTTTGTGTGGGAGCTGTTTTTTTATTGATATTAACAAATGGTGAGTTGCCGACCGATTTTTCTGCTTTGCCCGTTATTTTTTCTTTAATGGTGTTAAGTGCGATTTTTATCAGTTTATGCACGGTATTTATCGGATTATCAACGCTATGGATGCAAGATGCGTTGCCGATGTTTTGGCTTATTCAAAAAGCGGAATATATTTTAGGAGGGTTATTTTTTCCGTTATCGTTTTATCCCGAATGGTTGCAACAAATTGCTTTCGCTACGCCTTTCGGATGGATAAATTATGGTGTTGCGCGATTGATTTATAACTATTCTTCGGTTAATGCCGTTGAGACGTTTATTCATATTTTATTTTGGATTATCATTATGATTTGTGTGAATAT
Organism: uncultured Alphaproteobacteria bacterium; assembly: GCA_944392145.1. Taxonomy (GTDB): domain Bacteria; phylum Pseudomonadota; class Alphaproteobacteria; order CAAHEQ01; family UBA3637; genus CALXVS01. Next base: position 20,763 of record CALXVS010000005.1, read on the forward strand.
GTTGTTTTATCGATTACTGATAAGGAGAATAACAATTCATGGCGGATAGAAAACAACATTTCTTCGCTCGGTTAATTCAGATGAGTATGAAACAATCATACGCACTTAAAGCATCATTTTGGATGCGATTGGTTTTTATGATTGTATCTGATTTAATTATGATGATTGGTTGGTATGTGATGTTTGAATCATTTCAAACAATTAACGGATGGAATTTTAATGATTTTATGTTCATGAGCGGATTAAATATATCGGCTTTTTCTATTTGGACGCTCTTTTTCCGAGGTGCCGGAATACGGATGTCGCAGTGGATTCAAAACGGTGAATTTGATTACTTTTTGCTTTCTCCGCAGAATGTGTTATTTCATGCCTCCTGTTGCGTTTCGGAACCCTCCGGTTGGGGCGATTTTCTAGCAGGTATCGGTTTAATGATTGCGTCCGGTCTGATTACGGTTTCTACATTCGGAATTGTGGTAATCCTTTTTATTTGCGCTGTTTTATGTTTTTTAAGTGTGAATTTTTTTCTAACGGCAATCAATTTTTATTTTAAAAATACGGTAGATTTAACCGAAAGGTTGTTTTATGTGTTTTTTAGTATCTGTGGCTATCCGGGGAGTATTTATACCGATTGGGCAAAAATTTTACTGATAACGATTTTTCCGGCAGGGCTGATTTCAATTTTGCCGATAGAGGTATTAAAAAATACACAGGGATTTACCTTACTCTATTTGTTGGGTGCTGCCATCACATTGTTTTTCGGTAGTATTTTATTTTTTTACAGAGGGTTAAAAAAATACGAAAGCGGTAATAGAACGATATTGAGAGGGTAAAAGGAATGCAAAAATTTTTATGGATAATCATAATCGGATGTTTGATGATTTTTCAAAACAGCGTTTCTTACGGGATAGATGTATCGGAAACAAAACCAATGAAAAAAGCAGCGTTGGTTGTTTGGAATAGTGGCACGAAAAACCGTATTTTTAAAAATTTTCCGGCTTATAGGTATTTACGAACGAAACTCTATCAACGGGGATATTTGTTGAATACATATCCCGAACAACCGATTGAAGGAAGTGATTTAGTTTTAGTGGTCTGGAAAGTATTTCCAAATATTCCGCCACAATTGAAAGAAAAAAGTTTTTTATGGCTTATAGAAACGCCGGTTTCTATTGCTCATTTATATCAAGATAAGTATAAGAATCAGTTTAAAAAGGTGTTTACATATCAAAAACAATACGTCGATAATCAACATATTTTTGAATTAAAAATACCGTATTATTTTCATTCAAATTTATTTGATATAGATGAAGCGGTTGCACACAAAAATGTATTAATAGCCCAAATAGCCGGTAATTATTATGATAGGAGGTTATTATATCATAAACGAAGAGAAGATGCTATCTGGTTGATTGAAAATACGCATAATCAATTTAAATTATACGGTAACGGTTGGAATGATATAACAAATACACTTTCTGCAAAAGGAAAGATGGAATTTAAAAGTGTATACGGCGGGTATATTCCAAAAAAACAAGATGCCGTTAAACCGGCAAAATTCGTGTTGGCGTATGAGAATTCAATTGCGGATGATTATGTGAGTGAAAAAATTTTTGATGTGATGGTCGGGGGAGCCGTTCCGATTTATTTAGGGGCTCCGAATATTACCGAATATGTACCGGCTGATTGTTTTATAGATAGAACACAATTCAAATCAATGGCTGATTTATATGCTTATTTAAATACAATGCCCGATAATGTGTATAAAGGTTATTTAGAGCGTATCAGATTATTTTTGCAAAAAAAAGATTCGCATCCGAAAAATACATTACGGTTAATGGATGAATGGCTTCATCAGATTTTTGCAGATACTCCGAATGCTGATTAAATTTTATTTTGGCCGAATATCAACGGTTGAAAATTTTTGAAACGAAATAGGTTTAGCGTGGAAAAAATAATCTTTCCAGTAAATATCGCTTTCATACTGTTTTTGACCTGTTTTAATGTTATAGCGATAAAATTTATCTACGGAAGAGTTTGTGTTTTTATCATCTGTTTTAGCTGCAAATATAAAAGTTTCATTTTCGTCTAACGAAACGACACTTGATGCAACCGGAGCATAAACGGGTAAAGAGATTTTTTTTACCAATTGAACCGTTTTTTCCTTTTCATCTACCTTAAAGAAAAGGGCTTCACTTTTATCAAAAGATTTAAGCTTTTTATTGTTTAAAGGACCGTTATTGCTGAAAATACTAATTATTCCGGAGGGGGTTTGATTCACGCTGTGATTCATTGTTGGCCAGTGGAAATCATCTGCTGTTTGAAAGCCTTGTTGCACATCAATCGGGTAGGGTTTTCCTTGTGCATTCACGGCAGTTAATGCTTTATCGGCAATAGAGGGGCGTTTGCCGTAGGCTCCGGATTTACCTAATTCTAAATGTGGTGTTATCATCCATTTTAATGCACCGGTTTCATAATCTACTTTAAAAATTCCTAAAAATTTTCCGGAAATCAGTAAAGAATTATCTTTCGGCAGATATTGAACGGAATTAAGATGTAACCAATCAGCTTTATCGCCTACACAAAACGGATTTTCAAAAATAGATCGATCCGGATTTAAAATGGTTGCCATATCAAATAATTTAATTACTTTACCGGTTAAGTTGGTTACTAAAATTTTGTCATACACAAGAGATGTTTCTTTATTGAGAACAGAGCCTTTGGAGGATTTATCTGTTCCGATAATTAGAAGGGTGCGATTTGGTCCTTCACCGATATCATGTTGGAAACTTTCAAAATTACTTGGTAAACGAAACGCTTTTAATTTCTCCCCTAACAACGAAAAAACTTCAATTATTCCGCCACCGTAATCGGTAATAAGAAGATTATGAAGAATATGTGTTTGCTTATAACGGCTATCATAATGCGGATTAAAGAAAAAACGAATGTTTCCGTATTCATCAAACACAATTCCTTTAGGGCCGTTTCCGCCACCGCTTGCAAAATAGAATAAATTATCTTGCGGTGCTTGTTTGGGAATATACCATAATTGCGAAGCGGGAACGGCATCTGTTTTGATTTTATGTGAATAAATTGTTTCTTTTTTGCCTTTTTCCCGAACAATTAAATCAACCTGATTTTGGTGTTTCGGATACAAACCGTATACAGGAATTGTCCATTCTTTTTTGTGTTCCGAAAAATGAGTAATTAAATCTTTTTCACCGTTTTTTCCTTTAATTACAAGCGAAACGGAAGCCGGATTTTCCAAGGAAAAACCCATGATAGCAACCAGTGGATTGCGTCCGAACGGATTGACTTGAATGTAAGGATTATCAGGCGTATATTCAAATTGTTGGTATTGCTTTTCCAACTCGTTCCATGAAAAGGTATAACCGTGAAGCGGTATCAATAGACTGATACAAACAATAAAAAAAGAAAATAGAGAAGATATTTTCATTAGAATAAACTCCTTTTGTAATATAGGGGAAAGTCTACACAATTTAAGAAAAAGAATCAAGAAAAATGAATCAAGAATTTATGCAAGTCGTTGACTTTAAAATGAATCTATGTTAAAAGCGGAAATTAAGTATAAAAAGGAAGCAAAATGAAACAACTATTTCTTTACGTTGCAAGTATGATGTTATTGCCGATGCCTGTTTTGGCAACGATAATCAATGGATGGGATATAAACGCACAATCAGCTGAAATACGCCCTTTATTTTCATTGTCGCAGGAGGTTGAAACATATACGGGCGATATCATGCTACATGAAATAACACGTGAGCCGAAAGAAGGTTTTGTATATGTTGCGATTCCGACGACTGTATCACGCAAAGAAACCGATTCAAAATTTTTATCGGAAAGTGTTTTGTTGAATGTGAACGGAGAAAGTTTCAGTCGTGTTAAAGATGATTCTTTTTTAATTGACTACGGCATGAAACCGTTTCCTCACATGAATATTAAATTAGGAACGCATAAAGGGGTTTATCTTTTTGAAGTTCCAAAAGAATCTGTTTTAAACGAGATGGTTTTGATTTATCAAAATCAAAAAATAAAATTGTCTGTTGAGCAAAAATAAAAAAGGGGGCTTAATGAAGATATTTCAATGGCTTTGTGTGTGGAGTTGTATATTATGCTCCATACCGGTTTATGCAGATTATATTCAAGAGCAAAAGCAAATGGATGCTGATATTGCGTCGGAATTGTCACAAAAAGAATATTCAATTGAAAATCCGTTGGTGTTGGTGAATCCTTACGGTATTTCTCCGTTAACGGCGCTGATTTCATTTCGCACAAAACGCCCTTCCGTTATTGGGATTACCGTTCAGGGAAAAGATGAGGCAACAACGCTCCATCATCAATTCCAAACAAAAACAACCACGCATTTAATCCCTATTTACGGTTTGTATGAGGGAAACAATACGGTTATTTTAACGGAACGCAATGAACAAGGTGAAAAAAGTTATCCTTTACAAATTACAACCGAAAAAATCCCGTTGGAAACGAAAGTTAATGTAAAAACAGCCGATACAACCTTGATGAAAGAGGGGTTGACGTTTGCCACACCGGGCGTTATCGTTAATCCCGGCAGTTTTGCGTTTGCATTTGATAAAAACGGGGATATTCGATGGGTGTTGACGGATCCGATTATGGGCAAAATGTCGCCATTGCATGTGTTGGACAACGGCACATTAATTTTGGGTTCGGAAGAGCATGACCCTAAATATACGGTTGCCTATCACTCGTTATACGAAATTGATTTATTGGGCAAAATTTATCATAAAATTCAAGCGGAAGATGATATTCAGCATGATATTGTTAAGTTATCAAACGGCAATTATTTAGCATTGGTGAATATCACGGGTAAAGAAACGATTGCAGATGCCGTTGTTGAATTAACACCGAATAATGAAGTGATTGATCGGTTTGATATTGATGATATTTTAGGGTTAAAAAATGAGCGTATTCCGCGCACGTTTGAGCATTATTTGTATAAAGATAATTATAAGCGTGAGAAAATGGATGCCATGCATCTTAATTCGCTGAACTACGATGCGGAAGACGATAGTATCATTATGACGGCTCGTTTTTATAATTTCTTGCTGAAAGTAGATCGTAAGACAAAAGAAATTAAATGGATTTTAGCAGATCCGAAAAATGCCTGGCTCAACGATAAAACGCGGGCCAAACTTTTAAAGCCGAAAACAGCGGATTTTGATTATATCTACGGAGCGCATGCGGCCAAAGCCCATGGCAACGGGCATTTTACCGTGCTGGACAACGGCACATATCGGGATATTTACGATAAAGGTGCCAACGCTCCGATTGATTCATATAATCCGCAAAACAGTTGGTCGCGCGGGGTGGAGTTTTTTATTGATGAGCAGAATATGACGGTTGAAACCGTTTGGCAATATAAACGCGGTCCGGAATTATATAATCATTATTTAGGTGATGTGGATAAGTATGGGGAAGGGCATTACTTGATGAATTTCGGCGATGTTGTGGCTGATGAAGATGAAACACCTGCCAGTGTGGAACTTTCGCTTAATCCGGCAAAGCAACCGGCACCGTCTCGAGCCTATATTATTGAAGTTAATCAAGGAAAGGTTGTTTTTGAAGCTATTACCGACGGTATGATGAATAATGCCATGTATCGGGTTGAGCGCTTTAATCCGTATGTGTTGGATACAGAATATCGGTTAGAAAAATGAAGGTATTGCGCGCTTTTTTAATAAGCGTTGTATTTATTGGTTGTTTCAGCGGAAGAGCCGTTGCGACCGAAGATGCGAGCAGTGGCACGGCTTACACGCAATGGAAGCAACATTTGCATGAAGCGTATGGGCTGGATTATCGTGTGCGAGCAGGATTTATGGCTCAACGCGGTGCACCGAACGGCAAAGAAACACTACTGCGCGATAAATATGAAATAGAAGCAAATTGGGATATGTTTGCAAGCGAAACATGGGGCGCGGGGTCTATTCAATTTTTATATGAGGATATTAATTATCCGAAACTGGAAGGATCTCAAATGAGTGCGCGTATCGGTGTTGTGGAACCGATTAATGATGATGCATTTCAACGGGAATATTTTAAGCGTTTTACATATACGCATCAATTTACGGGTAAGATGAAGCATATTTCGCTATCCGTCGGACAGTTTTTAATTGGTAATTTCGGTAAAGCCTCTTATAAATCTAAACCGTTAAGCTATTTTAATAATTTTTCGCTCGCGAAGAATATGACGAAAGGATACCCGACAGGCGGTGTCGGTGCTTATTTAACGTATACGGGTTTTGAAAACTTAACCCTCATTGCGGGCGGACAAGATACCACGAATTATTATCCGCAGAATATATCGGTGGAACATTTAGATGAACATAAATGGACGAGTTTTGTTTATGCTTCATGGACTCCGAAATTAACCTCACTCGGCAAAACGATTTTTACGGGATTTATTTATCATAGCCCGGCCATTCAAAAATATGATGGTCAATTTAATCGGGCATTTACGAAAGAGGCAAACGGCTGGTCATTTACGGCAAGGCAGGATATCGGGAAATGGACGGTGTTAGGAAAAATCAACGGATCCACAGGTAATCGGATGTGTGTGGAGCAAAGTTATGTGGCAGAAGTGATGTATCATAATCCGTTTGAGCGCAATGAATTGGATCAAATCGGTATAGGATTCGGTGCTAATAAAATCAGCACGTTTAATGCCAATGCGGTTCGCCCGTGGGAGAATGTGGCAGAAGCATATATCACATTCGGCATTTCGGATTTTATCACGATTACGCCGGATATTCAACTATACATCAATCCGGCTTTAACCCGAGAGCATCATACAGCGGTTGTTTCTTCCGTTCAGATGAAATTTTTATTTTAATACAGTTGTGTTTAACATTATAGTTGAACAGAATTTACCTCATTATAGCGGTCTGCTTGTTCCAGCGTATGAACCAGATTCACGATTAGCTCGTTATATGGCACCGAAAGGTGATGTTTTTGCGCCAGCCGAACAACGGCACCGTTGATGAAATCAATTTCCGTTAAATGTCCTTTTTTTCTATCTTGCGACATGGAAGAATATCCCATCGGGTGTGTATCGGCAATTTCGCGCACAAAAGAAATGATTTCATCTGTATTAAAGCTAAATCCTTCCGCTTGGGCCACTTGCACGGCTTCACGCAGAACGGCCGATGTGATAATACCGGCTTCGGTGTTGTGTGTGATGAATCCCATCGGTGTTTGTGTGATATATGTAAACGCATTAATGGCAATGTTCACAAAGAGTTTTTTCCACAAAAGAAAGTCGATATTATCCACAATAGCACAGCCTAAACCCGATTTTAAGAAAACATCGCGAATCTCTTCCAATTTTGAATACGGAACGAACTGACTGCCGATAGACGTAATACCGATACCGCTGTGAAACACTTTGCCGGTATCTAATAAAACGGAGTTATGATTGGTTGTGCCTAAAAGCAACGGCGATTCGGGAATATATTGCGTGATAATATCTTTATTGCCCATGCCGTTTTGCAATGTCAGAACAAGCGTATGCGGTCCGATAACGGGTAAATTTTGTTGCACGGCGCCGGCTGTTTGTGTTGCTTTCACCAAAATTACAACTAAATCGACTTGTTACTGATAAGTACCCGATGCATAAGCACACAGATGATGGAACGAATCGATATGGTGGTCTGTTTCCGTAACGGATAAGCCGTTTTGATTGATTATATCTGTTTTTTCTTGTGTATGGGTCAGTAAGATAACTTCATTTGTTTTACTGAGTTCGGCGCTGAATAAACAACCTAAGGCGCCGTCTCCGATAATGGCAATTTTCATAATTCCTCTTTATTCCTTATCCGGTGATATCTATATCAATATAAATGATAACTTTGATTGATATTAACAGAATAATTTGAAATCGCAACACTTTTTATGCATATTATGAACGGAAGGTATTTCTTTTTGCATGCGGTAGCAGAAATCCGATAAATGCGAATCCGATTTTTTTTAATTAAAAGAACGGCTTTTTATTCACAAAAATTCAAATAGTATGGAATTAAACTTTTGGAATATGCATGTCTTAATGGCAAATGCTCAAGTTAACAATATGATTGATAAGGTTAAAGGGAGTCAAAGATTAAACCGGTCGCAAGGAAAATGGCAAGGATCAGCACCCCTTGGATATTTAAACAGAAGAGATGAGGATAACAAAGCGACTTTGATTTTAGACCCTGTTCGAGCCCCAATTATCCAACATTTATTTGAAGCGTTTTCAAAAGGAGGCCATACAACGAAAACAATTTGGTTATTAGCTAAACAGTTGGGTTTATGTTCTAAAATGAAGAAACGCAAAGGCATTCCTGTAAGTAAAAACACTGTTTATGACATCTTAACAAATCCATTTTATTATGGATTAATGTATTATGATGGCAACTGGATTAAACATCAATATGAACCACTTATCAATAAAGAATTGTTTGAAAGGGTGCAAAGCATATTAACTCAAAACGGGACGCACAACCGCAATAATGTAGATGAAAATGCAGGCAAACAATGGCCTGAAATTACTATCAATCATTTGGATGAGTTTGATAAAATGGTGGCATAAAGGAATTTTATTTGTATTTTAATAAAGTTAATTTTTTTCAAATTATTCCGTGTATTACCAGACCTCTCCAGCCAATAAAAAGAACACGCCGTAAGGTGTGTTTTTTTATTGACCGGATGAGGGAATGAGAGGCAACAAATGAAATGAGTTGGTTCGTTCACGAAGCGTAAGCGGAGTAGACGCCGTTAGGCGGTCCCGAATTTATGAGGGATAAATTGCTTGCAATTTACAATCCAGCCAGCCCAGCCAAAACAGATAAGTCGCTAGAAATAGCGACTTTTTTATTATTTTACAAGCACTTAATCTGGTCCGTGTGCAAACCTTTTTAAAACACCTGTTTTTCAGCCTTACACGGACTCACGTTTCAAAAAATCATTTGTTTTCAATACTTCTGCCTTGGGATGTCAAAATTTTATCCCAGCGGTAGCAGGACGTGTTCAAACTAAATTTTGATATAAAAAATATTCTTCCATATACCATTATTGCTATTGCCATCTTGGGAAACCCACTAGACATCTAGAAAATATCGGGAAGCCACACGGCATATCCTAGCCATAAAAATAACTGTGACGTCGTTAATCGACTCATTTTTCAACAAGAGCCTTTGCGTGCGTGAGGCAATGAGAGGCTATGCTTGTTCAGTAATTCTCAATCTCTGTTTATGAGAAATCGAGGTTATTTTTTTTATTCCAGTATGTGACGTCCATATAATTTATTTGTTGAATATTTAATATGTTATGTTTTATTTAATATTTGACATTTTAAAAAAACTTATAATATAATAACTGCGTATAAGTTTTAGGCTTTTCAGAAGGGTTTTTAACAATGATATCAAAAAAACAAATCCAAGATATTCCAACATCCATAAAGGATGATTTCTTAAATTTAAAAAATGCAGAGAAAATTATTGATACATTGCTGAGAATTAAATCTACTTGTACATGTTGGGAAGAGCATAAATCTTATTATTTATTTGAGTTGATACCCGAATTACAAAAAAAATCTTTTCAAAAAACACACTTAGATGAGCAAGATATTATAGATATAAATTATATTAAAGATAATATGCCATCTGAGATGTATAATGTCTATTTAACACCTATTTTTCAACACATTGAACATATTGATAACGAATATAAATCCATTAAAAAGAGAAAAGAGCTAGAACAAAGGAAAAAAGAATTAGAGCATCTTGAAAAAGAAAGAGAGTTAAAAAAAAGATATTCCGAATTGGTGAAAATACAACATGAAATTGAAAAAGAGGTAGAAACACCAACAGAAAAAATTTCATCTTTTGTACAACAAACTGAAGATTTTTTTCAACTATATACGCTTCTTTCAAATCAAGGAATTCAATTTGATATAGAAGAATTTTTTTTGAAATTTAAATATAATATAGAGGACTACTGCCGAAAAAAGAAGAACCTCTTTAAAAAAATTATAGATTTTAAGAAAAAAATATCTTCCGAATCATATATAAATAAAAGAAATGCCCTATCTTTAACAAATGAATACTGTTCACTCATTAAAGAAATACAAAATGAAAAAGAATTTAATGAATGTTTTTCTGATTTTATAAATATTAATTTAAAAGATAACATTTTGCAACATAATGAAAAGTGGTTTCAAATTACAGCAAAAAAATACGCGGAACCATTCTATAATGCTACAGGAAAGCACTTTAATATCCAACAGATGAAAGCTATATTAAATGATGAAGAAGAAGTATTGGTTGTTGCCGGTGCTGGAACGGGGAAAACAACAACAATCTTAGGGAAAATAGCTTACTTACTAATTGAAAAAAAAGTTTTGCCTCATGAAATATTAGTTCTCGTATTTAATAAAAAAAATCAAATAGAACTACAAGAAAAGATAAAAAAACTTCCCTTTACCGATGTTGAGAAAATTCAGGTTCATACTTTTCATTCTTTGGGATATAACATTTTGGGAAAGAAAACAAATACGAATATAAGCATAAAAAATATATTTTTCGATTATATAAAAAACAAATTTGACAATACAAAATCCGAAATGTTTTTGCTAAAACTTTTTGATTTTATAACTCATTATTCAAATAGTATGAAGTTATTTAAAGAGTTTGAACGAAGTAAAATAGCAAAATTATATCAAAGTTATATAGATGATTTAGCTTTTGAAACATTAAACAGCCAAATCTCAAGGCTTGCAAAAAGAAATGAATCAATTTCAGGTGAGATTGTAAAAAGTTTACCAGAAGTAATAATCGCTAATTTTCTTTTTGAAAATCATATAAGGTATGAATATGAAAAATCTTATCCATTGAATGGAAGTGAAATTTGCAAACCTGATTTCTACTTGCCTGATTATGATATTTGGATTGAACATTGGGGAGTTGAAAAAAATGAAAAAAATCAAGAATGTGTTCCTTGGTTAGATGACACACAAGAAAAAGATTATTTAAGGCATAAACAATCAAAATTAAACAGATATAAGGAAGACAATATTAACTTAATAGAATTGTTTTTATTTCAATTTCATAATGGCACACTTGTAAATAATTTAAAAGCAGCTTTGATCAACTATGGTGTTAAAATGATACCAATGTCTGATAAAGAAAAAATAGAATGTTTAAGAAAATTATATAAGGCTAAAAAATTAGAAAATTTAGCCGAATTAATGGAGGCTTTTATTAAATTATTTAAAGCAAATGCTGGTAAATCATTGGCTGATTTAGAAAATGTGAAAAAAGAATTATTGAAATATAGCTCATTAAAATATTTTACTGAAAGGACGAAAGCTTTTATGAGTATTCTTTCTCCGATATATGAGGAATATACCAGACAATTAGGCGAAAGTTATATTGATTTTAATGACATGTTAAATGATTCATATGCAAAATTAAAAAATGAACCTCATAAAGTGAAAGCAAAATTTATTATTGTTGATGAGTTTCAAGATATAGCAACAGATGCTTTTAATTTAATTGATATTATTAAAAAGAATAATTTATCAATGATGTATTGTGTCGGGGATGATTGGCAATCAATATATAGATTTAGAGGAAGCAACCTTGAATTTTTTCAAAATTTTATTTCCCATTCTAAATATGCATGTGAGTATAAAATTGAAGAAACATTTAGAAATGGTCAAAACTTATTAAATATTGCCGGAAATTTTGTAATGAAAAATCCTATGCAAAAAATTAAAAAACTTTATTCCTTACAGAAGGAAACATTTATTCAAGCTCGCATTTATGAAGATAAGAATAGCAAAGATTTTCTTTTGGTTTTTGAAAACTTGATAGATGATATTGTTGAAAGATATTCTACAACTTCAAACATTGACATTTTACTTATTGCCAGATACCATAAAGATTTTTATGATAATTTCAATATAAATTCAAAACGTTGGAAATATATATCACCTCCTCCGAATTCTGAAAACAAAAACCATGCTCTCATGGATTTAAAACATAAAGATATGGTACACTTTAATCTACAAACAGCTCATAAGGCAAAAGGATTGGAGTCAGACATAGTTATTATCTTAAACACAAAAGATGATATAAAAGGATTTCCAAGCAAATTAGAGAGTGATTATTTGTTGGAATACTTTTTAAAAAGTAAAGATATTTATCCTTACGAAGAAGAGCGACGACTTTTTTATGTGAGTTTAACGAGAGCTAAAAAAGAACTATATCTACTCGTTCCACATACAAATCAATCTTCATTTATTAGAGAAATTATAGATGATATAAATAAGAAAGAATCTGAAAAAGTAAAAAGCACGATGTATTGTCCAAAATGTCACGCTGAAATGATAATTAGAACACGAAAAGATGGAATAGCGTTTTATGGGTGCTCCAATTATCCACAATGTAAATGGACACGTTCCATAAAGTGACATCAATGTCACTTATTCGAAAAAGCCCCCCAAACACAAAAGGGTTTTACATTTTTTATGTTTCACAACATATAAAAGCGGTTTTCAAGGCATTTTTTTGAAAAATAAAATTCTACCTCGTTCATTTTCAAAAAACAAAATGTTCTATGAAAATGGAATGACAAAAATAAAGGTCTGCTTATCGCTTTATTTTGATGTTATTTTGAACAGATTTGCTTGACGATATTGGGACGGATTAAAACGTCGTCCTATAGTTAAAGATCTACCCATAGTTATAACTTAAAATAAGGTAAAATAAGATAAGTAAAAAGAGTATAAACTAAAACTGAACAATAGGAGTTCAATACATGCTAATTAACAGTCGACTTAATCAGCAAGATACAGCAGACAGGAGTAGAGACGTCCGATATCGTCAAGATAATAAGTCCACGTCAAGGATGATGGTCAAAACACGTTTTGGAGAGTACAAGGTAAAAAGTGACATATTCAAGGCTCAGAGTTATAACGACTTTTTATCCAAAATGATACAGGTCATTACAACTAATATTGGAAGATTATCTTCTCATTCTACTAAATCTTTTCCCATGATTCAAATTAATCACGCCTCATTAGTGGCGGTTATTGATCATTACATACGAACACAACTTTTTAATCAAGTGTTTAATCCAATGGAAGGAAACAATTGGCGTGTTTTAATGATTGCAAAAGTAGGGATTGTCCAGTATATCATTAAACAGATTAGTAAGGCTATTTACGAGTTACAACATAGTGTGGATATTAAGGATGCCGTTATTGTTCAAAAAGCATTTTCCGAAGTTTCATCGTTAAAAATGAGAGAGAATTTTTCATTGGATATTGTTAAATCCATTTATGAAAAGACAGCTTACCCCTCTAATAAAGGCGAATTTGAAAAAGATTTTCTATTGTTTGCAGATAATGATACTAAAGTTGAACGCTTATTAAAAATCAATGAAAATTACCACTTGTTTGCAGCTTTGAAATACATTAGAAACGATGGGATACTTTCTTCATATTATCCAGATTTTATGGTTAAAATTGGAGACGAAATTTATATGGTAGAAACAAAAGCACAAAAAGATATCTACCAAGAAAATGTTATTCAAAAAAGAAAAGGGGCTCTGGATTGGTTAAAACGGATAAATGAACTGCCCTCGAAAAACAGAATGAATGCAACCTGGCATTATGCGATTTTAGATGATAATACCTTTTATTCTGCAAAAAATCGAGGGAATTCTGTAAAAGATATGCTTAGATATTGCAAGTTAACCAATTCCAAGATTTCCGGTCAATTATTATAAGTTAATTTTTTTACTATAAATTTAGGCTGAAATCAGATAAAAATCGAAGTAGAAGCCGTCAGATGGTCCCGAATTTACGAGAGGAAAATTGCCTGCAATTTACAATTTAGCCAGCCCAATCACACTTAGCAAGCCGCTTTAAAATTTGATTTTTCCATATAAATCATAAACTTAACTGAACTTAAAAATTTATGTTGTTACTGCCCTAAATATGAGTCATCTTAGGATTTTTTTAAATTTTAATTATTTTTCAATAAGTTATTAATTTTATCATAGTTGACTATTTAGAATATTTTAATTTGATATTTTTTTTCAAGTTTTCCCCGTAGCTTGATTTTTGAAAAAAGATATTATACAATCAATGCGGAAGAACTAATGGGAAGCATTAGTTTAATTAACCTTTTTTAAGAAAGTGAGGTGGTAAAATTGTTAAACTTGATTACACCTTTATCATGGGCTTTAAGAATAAAAACAGGCTATGATTATCTTCATGCCAAAAGTTTTGATGACGCTTGCATGATTACGGCAAATTGTATTGTAAATGAATGCCTAATTTATCTGGTCAAACAACCCATTCGCAATCAATACCGATATCCATATTATTGGTAATTGCTTGAAAGGTAAATGTTATGTTAATTCATAACTAAAAAGAGCGACATATTAAATGCCGCTCTTTTTGTGAAGTATAAAAGACTATCTTTCAATTCAAATACCGGAATAACTTTTTTTGAAAGAATTTAAAATTTTGCTTGCATAGTTTGTGATTTACACCTATAAGTATTATATATAGGACAGGAGGTCACATGAGCTTAATCAATTTGGTCAACGAATGTATGCCGGGACAGGGGCGGGAAAGTGCTCCAATTTGTCGTGCGCAAATCATCCATGCGGTTCAAGAAGAGATCAATCGGATTCAGGACTGTTCCGAGATAGGAGAGTATGAAAAAAACTGTTATGTTCAACATGTTTTAAGGATAGCCAGGGAATTAGTTGTTCAACAAAAACGGCAGGCATTTATGGCAACGGCCGCCGGATTTTTAACCGAATTATCAAAAACCGTTCTACACACTCAAAAGGACTGATATAAAAGATTTTGTGTGATTTAACCAATAAAGAATACTCTTTAACCTTAAGCCGACTTAATCATGAATCCGTGTGGATGAACAACTTCTTTACAACCAAGATTTTTTCACAATATTCAAGAAATTGACTATAACCTATGACTAATTTTTGTTCTTTTTTAATAAGACTGGACAACACTTGAAAATTATGTCACAATAGAGTGTATTTGATTGAATCGTTTGCAATAAGAGAAGCCCGATGGAAATTCACGAATATCAAATCAAAGCCCTTTTAAAGAAAAACGGTCTTCCTGTTTTGGAAGGCGGTATTGCTTATACACCGCAGGAAGCGGAAAAAACCGCCCAAAAAATGAGTTGCTCCGACTTTATTATCAAAGCCCAAATTTTCAGCAATCATCGCACACAAGGATATTTTCAAGATGCCCCAACCTCGTCCGAAAATGGCTTGAAACGGGCAAAAAATGCACAAGAAGTTGGTGAAGTCACCGCAAACATGCTGGGACGTTCTTTAATTATGCCTGATTCCCCCCATGTTGCCCATAGGATACAAAAGGTTTATATTGAGGAGTTCTCTCCTTTTGAGCATTCTTTTTCTCTGTCATTTTTCATTGATCGGCAAATACAAGGGATCGTTTGTGCGGCCAAAACAGCCCAAGGGAAATTACTGCGTTTTGAATTGAATAATCGAAAAATAACGGCCACAACCATACACCGCATTATCTCTGCCGTTCAGTTTCCCAAAGATCAGACACCCCGTTTAAACGACTTGATTCGTCAATTACATCGTTTTTTTATAACATACGACGCTTTAGCATTTGAAATTGATCCGATTATCCTGACACACCGGAACGATTTAAAAATTTTGGATGCACGCATCATATTTGATTCGGATTCTTTATTCCGTTATCCCGATATCGCGGCTTTGGTGGAAGTAAAACCCGGCCTGGAACGTGAAGCACAGGCTCATATGAATAACTTTCGCTATATCCGTTTAAAAGGGAATATCGCCTGCCTGGTTAACGGAGCCGGATTAGGCCTGGCAACCATTGATGCTGTCCATGACGGCGGTGGCGCCGTTTCCTGTTTGCTGGATGTCGGGACGGAACCTTCCAAAGAAGCTGTTTCAAAAGCCTTTAAACTGGCGTTATCGGAACCCGACATTGACGGTATTTTGGTAAATATTTTTGGCGGCATTACACGTTGCGATATTATTGCACAGGGATTGATTTCAGCGTCAAAAGAAATTTCTGTCGGCATGCCGATTGTTGTGCGAATGGACGGAACAAACGCCCTGATCGGTATGCGCATGCTGTTTGAATCACACTTACCGTTCATTGTTGTTCGGGATATGAATGAAGCCGTCACAACCGTTATTACCAAAACACGGGAGATTTCCTAGCATGATTGTTTTACCAACACGCAAAACACCTGTTTTATGCCAAGGTTTGACCTCGGTTGCCGGGGCAACACATACAGAGTTAGCCATTGCTTACGGCAGCCGAATCGTGGCCGGAACCGGCCGAGATGACAACATTGACCGCTTTTTAAATATTCCCGTTTTCTCATCTGTTAAAGAGGCTGTTCGGAAAACAAAACCGCTGATCAGTGTCATTTTTTCCACACCGACAAGAGCCTTGGATGATGTTTCGGAAGCAATCAAGGCCCGTATTCCGACGATTATCTGCACGACAGAACATGTTCCGGCGCAAGATATTTTAAAAATGAAAGAATTGGCATTGAAATACGGTGTTCATTTGATCGGTCCGTCATCATTGGGGATTGTGCGAACAGGAGATTGTTTGATCGGCAACATTCCCGCCCATTTGTTTCCGAAAGGCAATATCGGTCTTATCGGCCGGTCCAGTTCATTGATTTATGAAGCCATCCAACAATTGGCAAAAAAACAGCGCGGCGTATCGGTTTGCGTCTCTTTAGGCGCCGGCGAGTTAATGACAACCTCGTTTATTCCGGTCATTCAAGCCATGATGAAAGACAACAGCACAAAAGCCATTCTAGCTATCGGACAACTTTATGGCCAAGCAGAATTTGAATTAGCCGATTATTACAAAAAGTGTCGTAAGAAAAAGCCTTTGGCTCTTTATATTCCGGGGAAAACATTATTTTCAAATGAAAAAAAACCTATCCTGGGCACAAATCCCATTCGTCCGGCAGATGTCATCACCCAAAAACAGACAGCCTTAAACAAAGCCGGCATCCGTGTTATTTATTCATGTGAGGACTTGGGAACATTTTTTGAACAAGCAACACCTTAACGGCAAAGACCGACGATCCGGCTTGCATGTGACGCAATAAAAGCCACCTGCCCCGAACGCCAATCATACGCACATAGCTCGCAACGCCCCATTCGGTCTGATGCCACAAAAACCTCGTCACCTGCTACAGAAAAACTGATTGCTGTCGGTCGGCTTACGGAAAATGTTCCCAATGTTTGCCCCGCAGTATCAAAAATAATCAGGTTTTCTTCTTTCAAGATTGCGATAAGCCCCCTTTCCTCGTGCAGGGTAAATGCCGAAACACCTTCGGCCAAACACACTTGTTCAAACGTTTCCTTGTTTAAACAATATAATCGCTGATCGGCACCGATAAAAAACAAATCACCCGTTTTTTGATGAAAAACGGGCGGTGCAATGCGTGCACTTGTTTGAAACACCCGTTTAAACCGTGTTCGGGGACGTTCTGAAACGACCAAGTTGCCACAGCCTTTCCGACTCAGTAAATCCGCCTCCAAAAAAGCCAATCTTAATTTCTTTTGAATTAAAAGTGCCGGATAATACACATATCCTTGCACATGAAGCAACGGGTATGGTTCTCTTTGAGAAAAACGCAAATCCAACGCCAAAACAGCCGTTTCATTTTGACGAAAGGAAACGCCCAAAATACCCTTGCGATCCGATGAAAAAGCACAAAAAGCAAAACCATTTTTGACAAAACAGACACGACCATCTTTAAATACGGCCCAAATTTTTTCATTTTCGTCAATAAAAAATAAACGATACAGCGATAAAAATGTATTTGTCATTTGCAATTCGTCCTAAAAAAATATATATTAATCTTGATTGAATTGCAACAAACTTATTGAAAGGATATCAAAGGGTTCCATGACGACACCGATTGAAGCGTTTCAACGGCTTAAAAAATACATGAATTCACGCATTATCGGCCAAACAGGATTGGTTGACAAATTGTTAATTAGTTTACTGTGTTCGGGACATTTGCTGGTTGAAGGAGCACCAGGGCTTGCCAAAACAAAAGCGATTAAAACGCTTTCCAGCGTTATTGAAGCCACGTCACACCGTATTCAATTTACACCTGACTTGCTCCCTTCAGATATCACGGGCAGCGATGTCTATCGCCCACAAACGAACTCTTTTTTCTTTCAAAAAGGGCCTGTTTTCAGAAATTTGATTTTGGCAGATGAAATCAACCGTGCTCCGGCAAAGGTTCAATCTGCCCTGTTAGAGGCTATGGGAGAAGGCCAGGTAACTGTCGGTAATATAACCTATCAACTACCTGATTTATTTATGGTTATGGCAACTCAAAACCCGATTGAACAAGAAGGAACCTATCCACTGCCCGAAGCGCAATTGGATCGTTTTTTAATGTATGTAAAAATCGGGTATCCGGATATTGATTCAGAACGCCAAATTTTGAAATTAATTCAAGGAGAGGAAAAAAAGCAAATTATTTCCACACCTGATCCCATTACACAAAAGACGATTTTTGATGCCCGATCCGAGGTTTTAAATGTTTATACCTCACCTGAACTGGAAGAATACATAATTCAATTGATTATGGCAACCCGGAATCCGGCTCCTTATGATAAAAAGCTGATTCCATTGATCCGTTTCGGGGCCTCACCACGCGGTACAATTGCTTTAGATATCTGCACAAAGGCAAATGCCTGGCTTAACGGACGAGATTTTGTAACGCCGTCAGATATTCAAGCCGTCGCAAATGATGTGCTGCAACACCGTATCATCACATCGTTTGAAGCCAAAACAGAGCACATCAGCAGCGAGGATATCATCGGCATGTTGCTTGAAAGGGTACCGCTGCCCTGATGCGTCAACGTTCTTTGAAAAATCCCGTCTTTGCACACGTGTCAGAACTGGTGGCTTTAAAAAAAACAGCCGAAACAGTGTTATCACCTATGCAAAAAAAACAGGCGTTCAAAGACATAGGGGATGTCAATTCCCCGTTTAAGAGTAAAGGATTAGATTTTCAAGAAGTTCGGCAGTATCAACCCGGAGACGATCCTCGGCAAATTGATTGGCGAGTCACCGCCAAATATGGGGAACCATTTACTAAATTATACACAGATGAAAAAGCCCGATCTGTTTTCATTGTAGCAGATTTAAGAACACATATGAAATTTGCTTCACATGGTGATTTTAAATCAGTGGTTTGTGCTAAATCTTGCGCTTTATTGACTTTTGCCGCATTGCATCATCAGGACAAAACAACGATACAACTGCTTTTACCCACCAAAATACAGCTTTTCAGTAACCTAAAAAAAAGCGACGAAGTCGGTGGTTTACTAAACACACTGTCTGATGCAACGTATCCGTATCACTTCCCCCACGACAATGTTTCGTTCACACAAAACTTACAACTGGCAAGTAAACAAGCCGCAAAAGGGTCAATCATTTTTATCTTAAGTGATTTTCATGATTTAACCGATGATGTGGAACCTTTTTTTGCCGCTTTAACGCACAAAAATACCGTGACCTGCATTCATATCTATGATTTTTTAGAAAGACAATTGCCCGCCGGATATCTGCCCGTTACAGATGGAGAAGATTTGTTGATTGCAGATATGACGACCAAACGTGCGCGTGAAGCATTTTCAGAAAAATTTGACCGGCGTCATGATCTGATTGAACAGTGGTGCACTCGTTATGAAATGAACTTTCTAACATTACGCAATGATACTGATTACATCCGTAATTTGCGCTTTTTTTATGAAAAGGAATCCAGCCGATGATGCAACCGGATTTAACGGGATTGAAAGGTTTGCACATTCCCTCCGAGCCACCATTTTTCCCTCCTGCATGGGGATGGTGGGTGGTAAGTATTGCTGTTCTGATCATTTTAACGGGACTCTTTTTTTTATTACATCGGTCTTTTTTTTCGGCGAAAAACTATGCATTACGGGAGTTAAAGCATCTTGCCCAAGCACAACAAAATCCCGTCTTATTGGGGCGCGAAATTTCAAAGCTATTGAAACGGATTGTTTTATTTCTTTTTCCCCGTAACCGCTTCAGCACTTTATCCGCGGATGAATGGAGTTCTTTTTTAGTGAACAAAGCACCTGGTATTTTTTCCAAAGAACAAGCAAATTTTATTGCTTTTTCGGTCTTTTTGCCCGATAATAAAGTGCAAACACTTAATACAAAAATCCTGATGCGTCAAACACGTTTGTGGATTCAACATATATTTAAAGGAACAACCGATGGAAATCAGAACAAGTGATGTGCAAGATGCTGTCCGTATTTTAAAAACACCAATAACCGTTTTAACACAACCAACAGCGCCGGCACCGAAATCAATCGCGGAAACACTGCATAAAGCTACAGAAAGGAACACTGGAGCATCACTTCTTGTTTCAATGCGCTATACATCTATCAGCGGAAACGAAAAAGAACGCGATATTTTAATTCGCCGTGTCATTCATAATAAAAACAATTGGTATATTGACGGTGTTGCTATGGACATTCGGGCCCCTCGTTTGATAAAGGTGGCACAAATCAAACAAATCATGGATGTTGGATCGGGACGAATCTATGACAATCCCTATGTGTTTTTACAAAACAAAATGGGGGTTGAAATCAACAATGATATTTTGCCTGAAGAACCTTCTGATTTTTCAAAAGCTATTGCGCGAACACATCATGAAATCACAGTCTTGATGTATTTAGTTGCAATTGACGGTATCCGCAATAAAAATGAGCGGGGGGCTGTTTTAGATTATGTGAAATCACGAACAACTGATTTGTCCTACTCGGACGAAGAATTAAACGAATACCTGATTTCTATTGCCCCCGATGAAGAAAGTTTTATCAATGCCCTACACAAAGTTTTAAACAAAGATAAGTCAACGATTGAGGCCTTCATTCGTGGGATGCTTCAGGTGATTACCGCCGATGGAACCATCCATGAAAAAGAGCGCGCCTTTTTGGTGCGTATTATTAACTTGTTAGAACATGACGGATTTGAAATTTCTTTGCCGGCTTAAGGCAATTTTTTTCTTGACTTCTGTTTAAAAGTTTCTTACAATGCAAGTTCTAAACGGTTTTTAATTATTTTTTTAAGGATATATCATGGCAAAGCCGACAACAGTTGAAATTAAATTAGAAAGCACAGCCGGAACGGGTGTTTTCTATGTAACGAAAAAAAATCCAAAAACAAAAACGGAAAAAATGAAAATTCGCAAATACGACAGAAAAGCGAAAAAGCACGTTGAATTTGTTGAAAAGAAAGTAAAATAAAAAAAGTGCCTCTTAAAGGGGCGTTTTTTTGTTTATTTTTCATATTAAAAAACGGCGCTTATGCGCCGTTTTTACTTGATAAATACCGATCAACGCCCCTCGGAACGAGAAACACGGTTATAACGGCTGACAAAATAAGTTGTTTTTGTCCCATTTTCCAGGCGATCCATTGCCTGTTTCAAAACACCTTTATTGCTTTCCGAAAAATACTTATATGTGCCGTCCGATTGCTCTTGAACCCGAACTGCTGTAATGGGTTTAGAGCCATTCCCCAAACGAATAACTTTTTCATAATATTCATCCGGATTATATTCTCCCCGTTCCCACTTTTGAAATTGACCATCAGCATTCACACCCCGTACCGTTGAAGTCCCACTGGCACGGGTTACATGAACATTGTCACGGAAATGCGCGTGAGCTTTTGCATCACCGGAAGAAGCATATGAAATCTCACACCCGGAATATCCACCTTGTCCGATCGTGCAGCTCTCAACACCTTTGATAATCTCGGTTCCATCTTCCAATATTTGAGTATAAATGACCACACCCATTTTTTCACCGCTATTAACATAATTAAAGGGATTAAAGGGAACCTCTTTCGTTGCCAGTTGGTTTTCTGATTTGATTTTGGCTAACTGTTGTTTCAAACCCTTATTTTCCTGCTTCACCTGTTCGGCTTCAACAGTGCGCCGTTGATGGGCTTGCGAAACAATATCCAGCTGTTCTTGTAATTCTTTAATTGTCTGATTTAAAGAAATTTGCTCTT
Organism: uncultured Alphaproteobacteria bacterium; assembly: GCA_944392145.1. Lineage (GTDB taxonomy): Bacteria > Pseudomonadota > Alphaproteobacteria > CAAHEQ01 > UBA3637 > CALXVS01. Next base: position 42,938 of record CALXVS010000005.1, read on the forward strand.
TCATAGAACCAACCAATTTTTTATTTGTATTAATCAATTCCAATTTCAATGCATTGATTTCTTTCGCTTGCTCAATACTGAAATCTGCACGTTTCAACGCTTCTTGCTCGGCTTTTTTCAATTGAAGTGCCAATTGGTCGGCTTTTTGTGTTAAAAGCTGTTTTTCTTCCAAAGAACGGGCCAAAGCCTGTTTATTTTTTTCTAAATCATCTGTCAATGATTTGATTTCTCTACCCTTTTTCAAATTTTCACCCGCCTGATGTTTCAAGGCGGCATTGGTTACGACTAATTCTTCATTCAAACGTTTGATTTCTTCCTCTTGTTTTTTAACAGCCTTTTCTTTCATCAATACTTGACGTGCTTGATTCAGTAAAGAGGCATTGGTCACAGCCAACTCTTCTTTCAATTGCTTAATCACAGCCTGTTTTTTCAAATTTTCGCCGGCTTGATTTTGTAAAGAAGCTTCCGTTATCGCTAAAGTATCTGCCTGCGCTTTTACTTTCTTACCATTCTTTAAATTTTCGCCTGCCTGGTGTTGCAAAGAAGCTTCTGTTACACGAAGTGCTTCTTCTAATTCAAGACATTTATTCAACAATTTTTCCCGCTCGGCATTCATCTGAGCCAATTCTTCCTTTTGTTGGAACAACTCTTGTTGCGCTTCATATAAAACTTTTCCTTGTTCTTTTAAAGACTGGTTCAGTGTTGCATTTTCACTTTCCAAGGCCTGAGCTTTACCTAATTGACGCCGATGTGCATCCGAAGTGATCTCTTTTTCTTCTTCTAAAGCCCGCGCTTTTTTTTCCCAAGCATCCCGCTCGGCTAAAGCACGATTTAAAGCTTGATCCAATCGGGCACCATGTGCGGTTTCTTTAAAATCGCCCTCAAAATAAGATTCTCCGTTAGCCGTTCCCGCCACTGTTTGCGTCACGGCACCATTTTCGGACATCGGTACATTTTCACTTTCATTGTTGTTTGTCCCCCCAAACAAACTTGCCGCTGCCATTGTCAACGTCGCTGTCATACCCGCTTTCTTTTTAACTTCGTTTTTTGCCATGATGTTTACCCTTTCCCTTTCATGCTTAAAATGATTGCGATAAACTTATTATATACCCTTTTCCTTTTTTTGTAAAACATTTTTTATAAAACTTCTGCGAAAAACAAAAAATACACTGAATTAAAAGAAAAATCTTATCTGTCTATTAATGAAAAAGCCCGCTTTTTAAAACGGGCTTTTTATTAAATATCCAGATTAGCAACCTCTAATGCATTGGTTTGAATGAAATCTCGCCGCGGATCAACAACATCGCCCATCAGACATGAGAAAACCTGTTCCGCTTCATCATGGTGAGTTATTTTAACTTGCAACAACCGTCGCGCGTTCGGATCCAATGTTGTTTCCCATAACTGTTCGGGATTCATTTCACCCAATCCTTTATATCGGTTAATGGCGATTCCTTTTTTGCCGACTCTAAAAATAGCCTCGGCCAAAGAAACAGGGCCTTGGATGGGAATATCGCCATCTTTCGTTCTTAAAACAGAAGGTTTTTGATAAAATTCCTGCAACTGCCGAGACATCTCATCCAGTTTACGAGCTTCAGCACAATGTAACAAGGCTTGATCCACCACAAATTTTTCCGTTATGCCACGCAAAGTTCGTGTAAAGACAAACTGTTTTTCTTCATCATATGCACACTGCCAACCACGTTCGTATTCCGGTTCCAAAGAATCCAAGCGCGCCGCAAACGAATCGTCATAAACTTTTCCGGAATTAAACAATCCTGCAATCGCCATTTGTGTAATAATCCGATAAGGCACACGCTTTGACATAGACAGAATCAAGTTGCGGGCAATTCGGGCCTCCTCAACACGACTGACCAAATCGGCACCGGCAATTTGCGTGCCGTCTGCCATAATTAAAACCGTATCAGTCGTGCCAACTTGAATCAGATATTCTTCCATCGCCTTATCATCTTTCAAATAGATTTCAGAATTACCGCGTTTGGCACGGTATAAGGGAGGTTGGGCAATATACAGATACCCTTTTTCAATAACTTCGGGCATTTGACGGAAGAAAAATGTCAATAAAAGAGTGCGAATATGCGCTCCATCCACATCAGCATCGGTCATAATGATAATTTTATGATACCGAATCTTATCAATATTAAAATCGTCACGACCAATTCCCGTTCCCAACGCCGTAACAATCGTTCCGATTTCAGCCGACGACAGCATTTTATCAAACCGTGCCCGCTCTACATTTAAAATTTTACCCCGCAGCGGCAAGATCGCCTGATGCGCCCGATCACGCCCTTGTTTCGCCGATCCGCCGGCCGAATCTCCCTCAACAATAAACACTTCGGATTCAGCCGGATCTTTATTTTGACAATCCGCCAACTTACCGGGCAAAGACGCCATATCCAATGCCCCCTTGCGCCGTGTCAATTCACGTGCTTTACGGGCCGCCTCACGGGCAGCGGCAGCCTCTACCACTTTACCGATAATACGCCGCGCTTCAGCGGGATGTTCTTCAAACCACTGAGCCAATTTATCTCCCACAATTCCTTCAACAACGGGACGCACTTCGGATGAAACCAATTTATCTTTTGTTTGTGATGAAAACTTCGGATCCGGCACTTTAACGGACAAAACAACCGTTAATCCTTCCCGCATATCTTCACCGGCTAATTCTACTTTTTCCTTTTTGGTTAAACCCGATGAAACGGCATAATTATTGACCGTGCGTGTTAATGCTGCCCTTAACCCCGCTAAATGTGTTCCCCCGTCCCGTTGAGGAATATTATTCGTAAAGCACAAACATGTTTCATGATATCCATCCGTCCATTCAAAGGCCGCTTCAACTGTAATACCATCTTTTTCACCGGTTAACGAGAACGGCTCTTCATGTAATGACGTTTTAGAAGAGTTAATATATTTAACAAATTCCTTAATCCCGCCTTCATATTTAAATTCTATTGTTTTCGGATCACTGGAACGTCTGTCCGTCAATCGTAAATAAACACCGGAATTTAAAAACGCCAACTCACGTATCCGGTGTTCCAACGTATCAAGATCAAACACCGTATTTGTAAACGTTTCTGCCGACGGATGAAACGTAACGGAGGTTCCGCGTTTTCCATCCGCGTCACCAACCACAGCCAATGGAGCTACGGCGGTCCCATTTTCAAAACGAACATAATGTTCCTTGCCGTCACGCCACACCCGTAAATCCAACCAATCTGACAACGCATTCACAACCGAAACACCGACACCGTGCAATCCGCCTGAAACCTTATAAGCATTGTTGTCAAACTTACCGCCGGCATGCAGTTGTGTCATAATTACCTCGGCGGCAGAAACACCCTCGGTCTTATGCATATCCGTCGGCATACCGCGACCGTTATCTTCAATTGTTGCCGACCCATCAGCATTCAAATACACATCCACAACCGTGCAGTATCCGGCCAACGATTCATCAATAGCGTTATCCAACACTTCATAAATCATGTGATGCAGTCCTGTGCCATCGTCTGTATCACCAATATACATGCCCGGACGCTTACGAACGGCGTCTAATCCTTTTAAAACCTTAATGGAATCGGCATTATAAGTATTTTCCTGAACAAATGTTTCTGTCATTTTTCTTCCTTTACTTTAAGCAACTTTTTGAAGGGTCAACATTGAATCTTCAACATTAAAAAACTGTGCCTGATTTTTCAAATACGCAAAAACAGCGGCATCTGTACCGGTCATCCAAACCTGTGTCGGTAAATTTTTTAAGATATCAAATAATGCATCTCGCCGAAAAGCATCTAAATGCGCCCCGACTTCATCTAAAAGCAGCAAAGGACATTGTCCTTGCTCTTGCGTTTGGGCACGCATCTGCGCCAACAAAATAGATAAAAGTAAGGCTTTTTGCTCACCCGTTGAGCACAAAGAAGCCTCTGTTGCTTTAGCGGCATGAATGACCTTAAAATCTGCCGTATGCGGCCCGGTTAATCCGGCTCCGTCAGCATAAGCACGGCGAGAACGACACAGATAGGCCGCAAATTCATCTTCTACGACAACGGCAGCTTTTTGAAGCAATGCCTGTTCAACCATGCCTGTTAAAATAATTTCCGGCCGCGGGAAAAGAGCCTCCTCCCCTGTATTTAAATAAGCCGAAATCCGTTCCACCACATCTAATCGCGAAGCAGCAATAGCAACACCCGTTGCAACCATTTGTTCTTCCAATCCCATCAACCAAGCCTTCTCCGAACACCCCTCACGCAACAAACAACTCCATTGTTTAAAAGCCGTGTTATACGCACTTAACCGATTGGTATGATTAGCATCAAAAGCTTGAACCAAACGATCCAAAAAACGACGCCGCGAAACAGGATCTCCGCAAAACAACCGATCTTGTGCCGGTGTCAACCATAAACACCGCATAATTTCACCTAATTCGCTTTGCTTTACAGCCGTCCGACCGTCTATACGAATTTGCCGACGTTCTGATCCATCAACGGTTCCTGTTCCGATTTTTGAAAAGCCATGTCGCGTTCGTACACCGGCAGAAACACTCCACCGTGCCGGTAATTGAATAATAGCGGGTTCTGCCGAAACAACATGTCCTGTCCGGCGCGCCACATCGCTTAATCGTGCTCCACGCAACCCGCGGCCGGCCGTCAAAAAAGAAATAGATTCCAAAATATTTGTTTTTCCCGCACCGTTGCGCCCAGTCAGGACAATCGGCACAAACGATTCATCCAATGCCATATCTAAAAAAGCATAGGAACGAAAATTTGCCAACCGTAACTGGATAACGCCGGTTTTTTCCATGACAAAGACCTTTTTTATGATTTATACCCGCATGGGCATCAAAACATACAAAGCACTTTCATCCGCCGTATCTTGAATCACAACAGGTGAAATACCATCTTGTAATTTCATCTTGACAGTCCCACTTTTCATTTGCGCCAAAATATCAAGCAAGTATCTAAAATTAAAGCCGATTTCAACGGGCTCCGCTTCATAAACAGCATCCATTTCATCTTCGGCCGATCCTTCATCGGCGGAAGCAGCAAAAACCTGCAGCAAGGCCGGTTGAATCGCCAATTTAATCCCCCGCGATTTTTCAGAGACAACAGACACTCGTTCAATAACCGCTGACAAAACAGCGGCATCGGCTTCCAATATTTTATCATTAGCCGACGGAATAACTTTTTCATATTCGGGGTATGTGCCGTCAATCAAACGGGAAGATAAAACAACCCCTGCAATTTTAAAACGAATTTGATTGGCCGAAAGTGAAATGCTGATATCACTTTCATTTTCGGCAGCCAATTTAGAAATTTCCCCAATCGTTTTACGCGGGATGATAATGCCCGGCATACCGGTGGCTCCCTGCGGCAATGCCATCTGTGCACAAGCCAAACGATGTCCATCTGTTGCAACGGCTGACAATAATGGCGTATCACCTTTTTTTTCATGCAAGTAAATACCATTCAGGTTATAGCGTGTTTCTTCTACGGATACGGCAAAACTTGTTTTGTTAATCAGACCTAACAGCTCGGTACTTGGCATTGAAAATACAAACGGTGTTTGCTCAACCGTCATAGACGGGAATCCATCAGCCGGTAAGGTTGACAATGCAAATTTTGAACGTCCCGAAACAATGGACAGTTGATTTGTTTCACCCGAAAAAGACAAACTTAACTGTGCCCCGTCTGGCAACCGTTTCACAATATCATACAATTTATGCGCCGGCACCGTGACCGCCCCCGGCGTTTCTACCTGAGCCGGAATATCTTCACAAATTTCAATTTCATTGTCGGTTGCTTTTAACGTCAATCCGTCACCGGTTGTTACAATCAAAACATTGGACAAGATGGGAATCGTTTGGCGGCGTTCAACAATGCTTTGAACGTGTGACAAACCTTTTAACAACGAACTTTTTTCAATGACTAATTTCATCATGTTTTCATTTCCTTAAAAGTTAAAAAGTGGATAAAAAAACGGCTTGTTTCAGTATAACGGATTTTTCAAAAAAAAGATAGAAAAAAAACACAAAAAAAACGTTATTTTGACATTTTCATCTTTTCTGATAATCGATGTGTTTTATTGGCTCATCTCAAGCGATAACAACCTAAAAAAAACAACCGATTTTTATAAAGACGCGGAGCGAAAAACATCCGCCCCGCATCTATCTTTATCTTATGCACTTAACCGACGCCGAACGGCATCCAAAGCGGCATTCAACCCTTCCATATCCGAACCGCCGCCTTGGGCCATATCAGCCCGACCGCCACCGCCCTGTCCTCCGATCAACGGCGTTACATCGCGCACTAACGAAACAGCATCAAAGCGATTCGTCAAATCCGGTGTTACACCGATAACTAAAGAAACTTTCCCTTCAAACGAGGCAGCTAAAGCAACAACACCACTGCCGACTTTCTTTTTAAAAGCATCGGCCAACGGCTTTAAATCACGTGCCGGTGTGTTATCTAATACTTTTCCGATAAAAGAAACACCGCCAACTGTTTCAATATCGGTCGAAACAGACATACCACCGCCCAAAGCAGCTTTACGGCGCAAATCTGCCGTTTCTTTTTCCAAATGTTTTTTCTCTTCCAACAAGGCAGAAACTTTTGTCACGATTTCATCAGGCGAGGTGGTTTTCAACGCCTGCATAAGCCCGGCGACCAAGTCGGAACGGTTTTGTTCTTTTAAAAGCGCAGGCAACCCAACAATCGCCTCAATCCGACGCACACCGGCAGAGATGCCGCTTTCACTTAAAATACGGAATAATCCGATATCACCGGTTGCACGCGCATGTGTTCCGCCACACAGTTCGCAAGAAAGCCGATTTTCGCCCTGCCCCATGGACACGACACGCACCGTTTCGCCATATTTTTCATCAAATAACGCCATAGCGCCCTGACGGACAGCTTCTTCCGGCGTCATCAAATCCGTTATAACCGGTTGATTGGTTAAAATCATCTGATTCACCAAAATCTCAATTCGTTTTAATTCCTCTTTTGATACCGGCTTATTCCAGGTAAAATCAAACCGAAAATAATCCGGTGTGACCAGTGATCCTTTTTGGTGTACCGTCGGCCCTAAAACCTTTTGCAAAGCTGCCTGTAATAAATGGGTTGCGGAATGATGCGCCCGAATGCAAAAGCGCCGATCGGCATCAATTTCAAAGACACCGCTGGTGTCGCTTTCAACATACCCTTCAACGACACGGCCGATATGAACCGTTAAAGCATCACCGGCTTTGTGAACCGTATCTAAAACGCGCACAACGCCTGTTTGTGTCACAATGGAACCGGTATCACCAACTTGTCCACCCATTTCACCGTAAAATGGTGTTTGATTGGCAAGCACACAGATGTTATCTCCCGTTTCAGCACGGCGAACAACTGTTTCTTCCCGCACCAAAGCTAAAATTTGCGCTTCGGCTTTATCTGTCTCATATCCCAAAAATTCGGTTGAATCGTGCTTATCGGCTAACTGGAACCAGACTTTTTCATCGGCGTCATCACCCGACCCGGCCCACGACTTACGTGCTTCAGCCTTTTGATGCGCCATCGCTTTTTCAAATCCGGCCACATCTACTCCGATATGCCGCGACCGCAGGGCATCTTGTGTTAAATCCAACGGGAATCCGTATGTATCGTATAATTTAAACGCAACTTCCCCGGATAACATGTCTCCGGATGAAAAATCTTTTGTTTCATCATCCAATAACTTTAATCCTTTATCCAAGGTTTGTTTAAAGCGTTCTTCTTCTAATTTCAACGAATCAACAATGACTTTTTGATGCTGAATCAATTCGGGATAAGCCTCTCCCATGGTTTCAATCAATACCGGCACCAACTGATACATCAACGGATCTTTGCATCCGATTAAATGCGCATGCCGCATCGCCCGCCGCATAATCCGCCGTAACACGTATCCGCGCCCTTCATTTGACGGCATAACCCCATCTGCCAACAAAAAGGATGTTGACCGCAGGTGATCCGCTATGATACGCAAAGAATTTTTCGCTTCCCCATACGGATCAACACCGGCAATATCTGCCGATCGTTCAATCAGATTTTTAAAAATATCAATGGCAAAATTATCATTTGTTCCATGTAAAATGGCACTAAGCCGCTCCAGCCCGGAACCCGTATCAATACACTTTTTGGGAATCTCAATTCGCCGCCCGTCAGGTAAATCTTCAAATTGATCAAAAACCAAATTCCATACTTCAATAAACCGATCCCCGTCTTCTTCCGGCGTACCGGGACGCCCGCCCCAATATTTATCACCATGATCATAAAAAATTTCCGAACACGGTCCGCACGGCCCCGTATCTCCCATTTGCCAAAAATTATCTTTCGTCGCGATTCGGATAATATCTTCATCTTTCAAACCGGCGATTTTTTTCCATAATGTATAGGCCTCTTCATCATTATGAAAAATCGTCACCAACAATTTTGACTTATCCAATCCGATTTCTTTGGTGAGCAGCTCCCATGCATAATAAATGGCTTTTTCTTTAAAATAATCACCAAACGAAAAATTACCCAACATCTCAAAAAACGTATGGTGCCGCACGGTATAACCGACGTTATCCAAATCATTGTGTTTACCACCGGCGCGCACTGATTTTTGAACCGTGGCAGCTCGTAGGAACAGGGGTGTTTCAGCACCCGTAAAATAATTTTTAAACTGAACCATACCCGAATTCGTAAACATAAGTGTGGGATCGTTTCGCGGCACCAACGAACTGGCCGGAACAATGGTATGATCCTGTTTTTTGAAATAGTTGATAAACGTGGTTCTGATTTGAGATGTGATATTCTGACTCATGATCTTTCCTAACTGACTGTTAAACAACGTGTCCGGCAGATTTGCCGGACACGCTCTGCCTCCGACAAAAGGGGGGGATTATTCGGCTTCGGCCTCCTCGGCAACCATCATTTTTTGTGAAATATCTTTAGACTGCGCCCGAACGGCTTGCTCAATTTCATTGGCCAAATCGGGGTGTTCTTTTAAATATGCTTTGGCCGATTCACGCCCCTGCCCGATTCGCTCGCCTTTACACGAAAACCACGAACCGGCTTTTTCAATCAAACCCGCCTTAATTCCCAAATCCAACAATTCACCGGTTTTGGAAATCCCTTCACCATACAAAATTTCAAAATCCACCGTTTTAAAGGGGGGAGCAACTTTATTTTTTACAATTTTAACGCGTGTTTGGTTACCAATAGTGTTTTCTTTATCTTTAATCGCACCGATACGACGGATATCCAACCGAACAGAAGCATAGAACTTCAAAGCATTACCCCCTGTCGTCGTTTCAGGAGACCCGAACATAACCCCTAATTTCATCCGAATTTGGTTGATAAAAATCACCAATGTATTTGCCCGTGCAACCGATGCCGTAATTTTACGCAACGCCTGGCTCATCAATCGCGCCTGCAATCCCATGTGAGAATCGCCCATTTCTCCCTCCAACTCGGCTTTGGGAACCAACGCCGCAACGGAATCAACAACCAAAACGTCAATCGTGCCCGATCGCACCAATGTATCGGCAATTTCCAATGCCTGTTCTCCCGTATCGGGCTGAGAAATTAACAAATCATTGATTTTAACGCCCAATTTTCCGGCATAGGACGGATCCATCGCATGTTCGGCATCAATATAGGCACAAATACCCCCTTTTTTCTGAGCCTCCGCCACCACATGCAGAGCTAACGTTGTTTTACCCGAACTTTCAGGGCCATAAACTTCAATAATGCGCCCACGCGGTAACCCACCGATACCTAATGCCATATCCAACCCCAAAGATCCCGTTGAAATAGACGGAATCTCTACGGCATTATCCTTTTGTCCCAAACGCATAATAGACCCCTTACCAAAGGCACGTTCAATTTGCGAAAGGGCCGCTTCTAATGCTTTATCTTTTTCCATTTTGTTCCTTTTTTGTTCCTATGTGACACTAAAAAATATTTTACATGTTTTCCTTTCAAAAAACAATCTTTTTTTTCGCAAAACATAAAAAAACAAAAAAAGAAACAAAAAAGACAAAATCACATAAAAAAATCAAAAGATCTTTGTAATGCCTTTTATTCCTTAATTTAACAAAAAGAAAACAAAAGTAAAATGTTAAATACTTTTTTGTCTCGCATTATTCCCCTTTTACGTATCGCAGAGAGATATAAAAATCTGCCCTTATGAAAGTGTTTTAAGCGATTCGTATGAATTAATGTTGCATAACGTTGCGTCGGGCATCATGCGTTTAATCAAGCCGGTTAAAACTTTTCCGGGGCCGAATTCAACAATGCGATTGATTCCTTGTTCTTTCAGGAAACCGACCGATTCGGTAAAACGAACGGATCCCGTGATTTGTTGTGTCAGTAAGTTTTTAATTGTTTCCGCTTCTTGGACAGGGCAAGCCGTCACATTTGCAATAACGGGAATTATCGGATTTTGAATGGGGGCGTCCTGAAGTATGGAACGCATTTCATCGGCCGCTGATTGCATTAAAGGAGAGTGAAAAGCACCTGATACGGGCAGTAAGACCGCTCTTTTGGCACCGTGTGCCGGGGCAAGCGCAACAGCTTTATCAAGGGCGGCTTTTGTACCGCTGATAACAATTTGACCGGGACAATTATCATTGGCAATGACACAAACTTCATTCGGTGTTAAAGCATCCTGAATCAACGCCGATACTTCTTCCCTGTCTAACCCCAAAATAGCAGCCATGGCCCCGGGATGTATATCGGCGGCTTGCTGCATGGCAGTACCGCGTGCTTGTAACAATTGGGCAGTCTGCATGGTATTCAGGGCACTTGCCGCACAAAGAGCACTGTATTCCCCCAACGAATGCCCGATCACAAAACGGGCGGTATCAACTGCTTTTTGACCTGTTACTTCCTCATAAGCTTTCAGGGCGGCAATGGAAACAGCCATAATGGCCGGTTGCGCATTCTGCGTTTGTGTCAATTCGGATATTTCCCCCTCAAACATCAAACGACTGAGTGGTTGATGCAAGGCATCATCCACTTCTTCAAACACATGACGGGCTGTTTCAAATTGCTCGGCCAAGTCTTTTCCCATACCGATAAACTGCGTCCCTTGTCCCGGAAAAACAAATGCGGTTGTCATGGTGTCTCCTTTCTTTCACTTTTACTTTGTGATTTCTTTTTCAGCGATCAATGCATCAATAACGTCAATTTCAAGGCGTATTTTTTCAGCGCGTTCTTTATTCCCTTTCTTTTCAGTACGCACCAACCATTTTTCCAATGATTTTTTTTGACGCTTTAATTCAAACACGCTTTTACGTGTGTATTTTTTACTTAACTGTTTTTTCTTATTGTCCGTATTCTCTTGATGTTTAGCGGCGATTTTCAGGGCTTTTGCTTGATCCCGCAGCGACAAACTTTTAAATGCTTCATCAGCAATAATGGTTGTTGTATCTTTGTTTTCATTTTCAACAACAATTTGCGCTTGGCCTAAAACCGGTGCACTTAAAATCAAGTAAAACAGAATAGTCCAAATAAATTTCATGCGGACACCCTTTCATGCACAATAAGAAACCCGCTGCAAAGCGGGTTTCTTTAAAAACTAACCCTGTCTGGCTTTCAGCTTGGGTTTCAATTTATTGATAACGTAAACACGTCCCTTGCGGCGAACGATTTTACAATTTTTATCCCGTGTTTTGGCGGTTTTTAACGAACTGCGAACTTTCATGATATACCCTTTCTGATGAAACTGAATTCGGACTATATAGAAAAAAAGATGCTTTGTCAAGTGTTATTTTCGTTTTTTAAGTGAAAACAATATTAAGACAAGACAGATCAACACCACCGGTGTCGGTCCTGTTTGTGCATAAAATGTTGGCGGCAGGGCAGTCGGCAAGGGACTATCTAAAACGCCCTGAGTGCCCAAGGCCAACTTTTGGGATGCACGCCCATAAGGGTCTATAACAGCACTGATTCCGCTGTTTGCAACGCGTACGACGGGCAATCCCTCCTCCACCGCACGCAAACGAGCCATGGCGAAATGTTGATACGGGCCGGCGCTTTGTCCATACCAGGCATCATTTGTCACATTAATCAACCATGCTGGACGATGCACCCTATCCGTGACGGCACCCGAAAAAATAATCTCATAACACACCAGCATACCAGCCGGAGGGGCCTTTTCAACATGAACGGTTCGCACCCCATTGCCTTGAGCAAAGTCAGGACCGATCGGAACAATTTTACGCATCGGCATCCATGTTGCAAACGGAACATATTCCCCAAAGGGAACCAGATGTGATTTGTCATAATCGGCGGTGATATCGCCCAAATCGTTTAGCACAAAAACACTGTTGGCCACTTGTAAGGGCTTTGTTTGCTTGATTTTAAGCCCGCCCATAATTAAAACCCCCCCCTGCCGGACAGCAGCCATCGCGCGCACACGTTCACCGTGTGCTGTGTTAACCGGAAAGTCAACAGCCGATTCGGGCCAAATAACATGTGTAACCAATTCATTATTTTCTTTTGATAGACGTATCAGCGTGCTGAAATGTTCATCGGCTTTTTGTGGATCCCATTTCAGGCTTTGTTCAATATTGGGTTGGACAAGTCGCAAATTAACGCCCCACACTTTTGTTTCATCGGCATTCCATAAACGCACGGCTCCGGCCGTTTCCAAAATCGCTGTTATCGTTAAGACGGCAATCAACGGTTTTATTTGCGGCAACAAAGCAATCGCTCCTGCGATCAAGGCAGCCCATACAGATAAACCATAAACCCCAACCACGGCGGCACTTTGCAAAAGAGCGTCTTGCTCCATAAATACAGAGCCGGTCAGATTCCAAGGAAAGCCGGTCAGGAACCAACTGCGCATCCATTCAAAAAAACCCAATGCGCCGGCAAAAGCAATGACTTTTTTTACATTCGTCTGTGCAAGGGCGGCGATACAGGCGGGGAGTGCGAAAAAGACACCGAACAATATCCCCATACCGATCGGGACCAAAGGGGCAAATACCAAAAATTGGCCCGAATCAATCATCAAGGCATTGATTAACCAGGACATGGACACTGCCCCTTGCCCAAAACCAAAGGAAAAACCGCCTGCCAACCCTTGACGTGGGGTGATACCTGTCATGAAAAAACGACATAAAAATGCCAAGGCAACAATATTGATCAGCCACAGATTCCAAGGGGCAAAACCAACAGCGGATATAGCACCGGCCAGGCACAAAAACAGATAAGTGCGCCCCGGTTTCAAGAAAAAAGCAGTCAAAGAGAATGTCATCGGATTTGTTCCTTATGTTATATCAAAAAGTGCCTTTACTGTAACATAGGTTCAGGTAAAAAACAATTAATATAAAGGGCTCTTGTCTTTTTTAAAAGAATTTCGTATAAGAGAAAAACAAGGAATAACATATGAAACGTCTTTTCTTACTTTTCTTTTTGGCAGTATTGGCCGGTGCGGGCGGTTTTGTTTTCAGATTTAAAGGGGAGTTACTCCCTGTATCCCTTATCATGTCGGATACGAATGTCGGATTTGGAAAACCGGCAACAACTTCTTGTGATGAGTTGGCATACTTAATAGGACAAAGCACCTTATCACGGAATGAGCGATTAGAAGCGCTTGAGGATTCTTTTGTTAAGCAGTGTCCCGAAACAGTGCGGGTGTTTCCGTTTAAAAAGACTTTTTTCTTGCTGGGGGATAAAGGGGTTGAAGAAGCATGGTTGACCCATGGCCTTTTGGTTCGTGCAAACGGGACGATTGGTCATTTGATTCGTGCCGAAGCCGATGAATTGGTTGTTCGTTTCTCCAAAAAAGAAGATCTGGTGCTTGAGCAAAAAAACGGTATTTTTATGCCCAAGGAGCACGTGATATACGTTCAACATCCCAATTGGACAGATTCTGTCTTGATTGAAGGGAAACGATTTATCCGTTTGGCGGGCGATGCGGGTGATATTATATCGCAAACACCCCGTGAAATTAAGGTTAAATGGGATTATTGGGGATATGAAACATTTGTTTTTAAGAACGGTATTTGGCAGGTAAATCCGTAAAACGTCCCCCATTTTTTAAGTGCTTTTTTTGAGGGGTTGACAACCGATTTTTTTTGAGGTAAACAAACCACATGAAATATTTTTTATCTGTATTTTTAAGCATCTTGTTAGGAATAAGTTTCAAAAGTTCGGCAAATAACCAATTTGATTTTGCCGATGTGGTTGAACAGGCACGTCTTTTGAACGAACAGCCGTATCGTGAAGAAACGGTTACGTTGCCCGCGGATTTAAATGATATGGACTATGATACATTTCGGACATTGCGTTATGTGCGGGAAAAAGGGCCGTGGTTCGGGAAAAATATCCCTTTTGAAATTCAATTTTTCCATCCGGGATCGTTGTTTAAACAACAGGTGCAGATAAATGAAATTTTTGATAAAAAAGCAACCGAAATAGCGTATGATCCAGAAGCATTTACGTTAAAAGATCAAGCTTTACCTTCTTGGCCCGATGTCGGCTATGCCGGGTTTCGTTTGCATTATCCGCTGAACCGTTCGGATTATTATGACGAGTTGATTACATTTTTGGGGGCCAGTTATTTTCGTGCATTGGGGCGTGGTCAAAAATATGGATTGTCCGCCCGCGGCATTGCCGTTGATACCGGCTTGGAAACAGGTGAAGAATTTCCCCGTTTCGTGCGTTTTTGGATTCCACGCCCTGTTCAAAGACAACGTCAAATAATGGTTTATGCCTTATTGGATTCACCCGGATTGACAGGGGCATATCAATTTTTGATTCGCCCGGGAAAAACAACAACAATGGAAATAACTACTGTTTTATTTCCGCGGAGAAATATTCAGAAACTGGGCGTTGCCCCTTTAACAAGTATGTATTTATTTGGGGAAAATACAAAGCACCGCTTTTTTGACTACCGTCCGGAAGTGCATGATTCCGATGGACTATTGGTTCATAACGGTGCCGATGAATGGATTTGGCGTCCTTTGGATAACGCACGAACATTGCGGATCAGCTCATTTGAAGATACATCCTTAAAAGGCTTTGGTTTGTTACAACGAGATCGCAATCCAGATCATTATCAGGATTTTGAGGCCGATTACCATTTACGTCCCGGTGCCTGGGTAGAACCGTTGGAAGGATTTGGCGCCGGTGTCGTTGAATTGGTTGAAATTCCGTCGGATAAAGAGATTCACGACAATGTGGTAGCGTTTTTTGTACCCAAAACACCTGTCGCATCGGGGCAGGCATACCGGTTTAAGTATCGGTTAAGCTGGTTATCCGATGAAGAAAGCATCGGCAATGTTAAAGCGCGTGTTTTAGCCACATATACAGGGATTGGCGGGGTATCAGGTGATCCGAAAGAAGAACGGGTCAAGTTTGTAATTGATTTTGAAAAACCGACTGCTGACATTCAAAAGATTGTTCCCGTTGTGGAAGCTTCTGCCGGACGGTTGAAAGAAGTTGTGATGATTCCCAATCCCTTAACGGACGGTGTGCGGGTGTTTTTTGATTTTAAACCCGAAAAGGGGAAAGCGATTGAGTTAAGTGCGCGATTAGAGCAAGACGGCAAGACGGTCAGTGAAAAATGGAGTTATCAATGGACGGGGAACTGAACAGTAAGTATCGGGTTCCCGTCGCATATCTGGCAGCATTCGGTGTTTCTGAAAAGAAAGCAGCTGCCGCCGGGGCTCTTTTTTTTAAAGAAACATCCGTTCAAAGTGTTGCTGTCGCACTCAATAAACTGGAGCGGCACATGGCCCAGGTGGCCGATCGGGTGGTTCGCGATCAGACATTATCATCGGCTGAAAAAATGGCACGGTTTCAATTGATGTGCCTGACACGTTTAGGGAAGGAAACCGATCGGCTGCTTGATCCGGATGAACATGATATAGAAGCGTGGCGGCAGTGCTATGATACATGGGATTTTGCCGGCACACCGGACGAAAAACGTGTAACCATGATGCCACAAGCAATTGTTCCTGTCCATCCATTGAAAGCTATTATAAACAAAATCCGAAAAAATAACATCAATAGACAGGATGAGGAAAAGCGTGTCTGAAACGGAAATTATATTTAAGCCGATGACACGGCGGCGAATCAGGCTGCGGCGATTGGTATTGTTTTTGTGTGTGACACTTTCAACAATTGTTGCAACAACAAAATGGATTACTTATTTACCCAGCGATGCGGCAAAAGGTGTTCAAGCGGCGTTAGTTTTATTATTTGCGTTGACATTCGGATGGATTGCGCTGTTCTTTTTTTCATCGGTCGCCGGTTTTTTCACCCTTTTAAAAAACCGCCGGATGCCCGGGTTGGTGCGGGTGCCTTTCGGAACAAAGCTTCACTCACGAAATGTTATTTTAATGCCGGTTTATAACGAAGATCCGCATGCCGTTTTTGCCCGTTTAACAGCAATGGCCGAGGATTTGGTACAAACGGGACAAGAAAAGCATTTTGATTTTTTTGTCATCAGTGATACGACCAAGCCGGATATCTGGCTGTTAGAGGAAGAACGCTTTTTGGCACTGAAAGATCATTTTCAAAAATTGGGTATTCGGTTGTTTTATCGGCGACGGCCGCGGAATGTGGCGCGTAAAAGCGGTAATATAGAAGATTTTTGCGTTCGCTTTGGGGCCGGATATGATTTTATGGTTGTTTTAGATGCCGATAGTTTAATGCGGGGCGATACGTTGGTTAAAATGGCGCAGTTAATGGAGGTCAATCCTACGACCGGTATTATTCAGGCACCACCCGCGTTAATAAACGGTCAGTCACGGTTTGCCCGATTACAGCAGTTTGCCGGTCATGTTTACGGTCCCGTTATTACGGCCGGTTTGGCATGGTGGCAGGTATGGGACAGCAATTACTGGGGGCATAATGCCATTATCCGGATTAAAGCATTTCAAGACAGCTGTGCCTTGCCTATTTTAAGCGGTAAAGCGCCATTTGGGGGGATGATTTTAAGTCACGATTTTGTTGAAGCGGCATTGATTCGGCGGGCCGGTTGGTTGGCGTGGATGTTACCTGAATTAGGGGGCAGTTACGAAGAATGTCCGCCGTCATTGATTGATTTCGCGGCCCGGGATCGGCGTTGGTGTCAAGGAAACTTGCAGCATATTCGGATTTTATTTTCCAAAAATTTACATCCGGTCAGTCGGATTCACTTCCTGTGCGGAATTATGTCATATGTTTCGTCACCGTTATGGTTTTTATTTTTGGTTTTGGGGTTGGGGATTGCTTTCTGGCGTGTTTTTTTCCCGCCCGTTTACTTTGCACCGGTCAAAACATTGTTCCCTACGTGGCCGGTATTTGATTGGATGGGGACTTTAATTTTATTTATCGTCTCAATGGCTTTTTTGATTACGCCTAAAATTTTGGGGGGTATTTATATTTCAATCAATCGGCGACGTGTAAAGCGCTTTGGCGGACACATAGCATTGTGGTCGGGTTTTTTAGCCGAAACGGTGGTCAGTATACTGACGGCACCGATTATGATGTTGTTTCAAACACGGTTTGTTTTTGAAATTTTATCGGGGTTTGATTCGGGCTGGAATACACAAAATCGGGGAGCGGAAGGGACCTCTTGGCGGCAAGCGTTCCGTCATCATGCGGGGCATACGGTTGTGGGACTTTTAACGATTGTTGCCGTTTGGCTGTATATTCCCCGATTGTTTTGGTGGGTTTTACCCGTTGCTGCCGGGTTGGTGCTATCTGTGCCTATCAGCGTATGGTTATCCCGCACAGCAATGTCCGGTCAGCATCAAAAACCACGGTTGTTCGGTATTCCGACAGAAACACGCCCCCCTCTTTTGTTGATGCGGGCAAACGCATTATTAAAAAAAGCGCCTCCCCATTTTGATGATGTTTTTAACCAATTTTTAAAAGATCCTGTGTGGTTGAATGCTCATATTGTTTTGTTACGGGCAAACGGGCCGGCACCGGCGGTTGATGCCACCGTTCGGGAAAGTTTAGCCCGAAAAAGTGCAGCATTTATACACCATGGTCAGCCGCTTTCCCTAACAGATGCAGAAAAAATCGCCTGTTTATATCGGCCGGATTTACTCCGACAGTTGGCGCTTGCCTCTTTACCCGTTTAAAATTATAAAATCCCTCCTTTCGGTTGGTTTCTCTTGAAAAAAGAAATCATCTTATCTTACCTGATATGTCAGGGGATAAGGTCAAACAAAGGGGGTAAAATGCGGGCACGCCGATTTGATTTAAATTTGTTAAGTGTGATTGCTATCGGAATCGGATCTATTGTCGGGGCCGGTATTTTCGCTTTATTGGGCGAAGTGATTTTAAGTGCCGGCGATTTAACTTATTATGCCTTTTTAATCGCGGGTATTATTGCCATGTTATGTGGTTACTCATATGCTAAATTGGCGGCTGTTTATCCACAATCAGGCGGGTTAACAGATTATTTTTACCATGCTTTTCCGTCAAAGGTTATTTCGGGTGGTTTTTCCATTTT
The DNA here is from genome assembly GCA_944392145.1 of uncultured Alphaproteobacteria bacterium. GTDB lineage: Bacteria > Pseudomonadota > Alphaproteobacteria > CAAHEQ01 > UBA3637 > CALXVS01. Next base: position 61,421 of record CALXVS010000005.1, read on the forward strand.
ATATTGGTTGACGTCTTCTGTGTCTGTGTGCATGTTGGCAAAATCATTCGGCCTTTACATGCTGAATTTATTTCATCCTGTATATGATCCGACCTTGTTTGCCGATTTTTTTGCTGTTGTTTTAATTGTGACACAGGCTTTTCTAAATATGGCCGGTGCCGATGATGTTGGCAAAGCCGAATTATTATTAGTCGGGATTAAAGTAGCCATTTTATTCATATTGATTGTTACGGCATTTGCCGCTTTTGATGGAACAATACAAACACACCCCGTTACGGTGACAGGAGGATCATTTTTCAAAAGTATCGGTATTACCTTTTTTGCATATGCCGGTTTTGGGGTGATTACCAATGCCGCCGCCGATGTCGCACGACCGCAAAAGACAATTACACATGCGATATATCTGACATTATTTATTGTCATGGCACTTTATATGTCATTGGCATTTGTGGTTTTAAATTTTGTCCCGTTAAAAGAATTAATGGCTGGTGCTGATACGGCGGTTACGGCGGCGGCCGAACGGCTTATGGGCGTGTGGGGATATGCGTTATTGTATTTAGCGGCGGTTATTGCTTTTGTTTCGGGGGTCAGTGCCACTTTTTTCAGCACGTTTCGCATTTCTCAATCTTTGGCACATCAAGGGATTTTACCCCGTTTTTACGCCGAAAAGTTTTGGCGGCACGGATCTTGGGGAAACTTGTTATCTGTTGTTTTGATTGTGGCTGCAACCGTTTCATTTGATTTTAATGCTATTGTGAATTTATCCAGTGGCGCATTTTTGGTCAGTTATCTGGCAATTTTTATTGCAAATTGGGTTTTACGAGAAAAAACAAAACCTTCTGCTGTTTTGACATGGGGCGGTTTTATCTTACTTTCGGGTGTTTTTATCGGATTTATTTACGGTTTGTCTTAATTTTTTCCATTGCTTTTTACCTTAAAAGGCTTATACTGATAACCTTTAAATTTGCAAGGAATATCGTTTCATGGTTAAAAACATGACGTCCGGTCGGCCGATCAAGCTGATTTTATTATTTTCGTTGCCTGTTTTTTTCGGGCAATTGTTTCAACAGTTGTATATGATTGGTGATTTGGTTATTGTCGGGCGGTATTTGGGTGTTGAATCTTTGGCCGCATTAGGGGGAACAATTCCGATTTTTGTTGTCTTATTGATGATGTCATTCGGATTTACCAGCGGGTTAAGTGTCATTGTGGCCCAACGGTTTGGAGCACGAGATACGGATGGTATTCGGCATTCTTATGCAACGGGATTAGTATTAAGTGGTATTTTTGCTGTTTTATCAATGGGAATCTGTATTCCGCTTTTACCCGATATTTTAAAGCAAATGAATGTACCTGCTGCCCTGACAACATTATCGCATGATTTTATCGGAACCTTAATTTGGGGAATATCGGGTATGGTGTTTTATAATTACCTGTCCAATGTCTTAAGGGCGTTGGGGGACAGTAAAACACCCCTTTATTTTTTAATTTTTTCTTGTGTATTTAATTTATTGTTAAACCTGTGGTTGATTGTTTCCTTGGGGTTCGGGGTTAAGGGATCGGCTTTAGGCAGTGTTTGCGCACAAATGACATCGGTAATTTTGTGTGCTGTTTATTTGGTAATACGGTATCCCGTTTTACGTCTGAAACGAAGCGATTTTAACATGACAGCGGCTTTCATATGGGCGCATGTGCGTCTTGGTTTGCCGACCGCATTGCAGTTTTCCGTTATCGGATTAGGGGCGTTGGTGATTCAAGCTGTCTGCAATCGGTTCGGTATGAATGCCATTGCCGCAATGGTGGCCAGTCTGCGGGTTGAGCAATTGTTTACATTGCCGTTGATGTCTTTAGGCCCCAGTATGGTTGTTTATGCCGCCCAAAATTTCGGGGCTTGTCGCATTCGGCGTATTCGTGAAGGCGTGCGGCAAGGATCGTTGTTTTCGTTCTTGTTAAGTTTTTTGATTGCGGCGGTTGTTTATATATGGGGTGAAAAAATCATCCTGTTGTTTTTAAAGGAACCGAATGCCGAAATTGTCAGTTTGTCACATCAATATTTAAAGACAACAACCTTATTTTATTGTTTCTTGGGGCAAATATTTGTTTTCCGTCAAACATTGCAGGGAATCGGCCAGCCCATGGTGCCGTTAATTTCGGGCTTTATTGAATTTGGCATGCGATCGTTCAGTGCATTGATTTTGGCGGCAGCATTCGGGTTCCCGGGGTTGTGCTATGCCTCTCCTGCAGCATGGATTGGTGCGGCAGCGGTTGTGGCATTGGGATACCGATATTACATACGCCGCTTGGCCTGCGGGTGTTTTTCGGGACGGAAAAAGAAAGTTGCATAAAAAAACGCCGAAAATTCGACGTTTTTTTATGGGTTAAATCCGAATGACATGTGTTTAAAAACCGCGTAAATAACGGTTCAATTCAAAAGCACCATAAACAATCAAGTATCCCCCCATTAACAAGGTGATTGTGACGGTGCCGATAAACGGGTAAAAGAAAATAAGCAAGGCAAAAATCAGCCCTACGATACCCGACGTGACAATCCAACTCCATGAACGATCCAGAACCTGTTTCAATTCCAAGCCGGCCGCAATTTGGGTAACGCCGATGAACAAACACCACAGTCCGAATATCAACGGCATACTGACGGCAGTAATACCCAGGTTTGCCAAGAAAATCAGGCCGATAACAATGTCTAACAGGCCGATGCTTAATTGCATATAGGATTTTGTGCGCCTAAAAACAATTAAATACCCAACACCCATTAAGATAAAAGTAATACCGATAAACAGTGCCGATGCAATCAGCGCGGTAATCGGATTGAGTAAAACATAAATACCGCAACCAATAAGCAAAATACTAATAATCAATAGCCATAAATTACGGGACGGTTGAACAATTTTTTCCATGATAAAGCCTCCTTTTGTTCTGTTATTTCGGATTCCCCCAGCAGATTATGTGGGCGTTTACCATGCGATTTTCAATATGCTGATATTTATTGCACCAAGACACACTTACCGTCTTTGACCTCACGTACTCCCTTGCAAGAATAACAACTGTCTTCTTCTTCAGGTGTTGTGACTTCGGGTGTTTCGTGGGAATCGCACCGATAGCAGTATGATCCCACCCAAAAACGCGGTTTTGTCGTGCAGGCAAGGCACATGTCACGGTGTTCGCTGGATGTCCCGATATTTATCGAATCCACTATCGTACAATCATGGCAAAATAAATAATTCCCATTGTTATTTAAGATTTGCGAACTACGCAGACTTTCTCCACGATTGCATGATTTTTGGGAAAAACAATATGAACCCGATAAATAATTGTGACAGGCTTCACAATATTGTCGGCATACCTCATTATCACAAGAAAAACCGCCCCCATCTCCAAATCCGGCGCAAGAATAACAAAACCCTCCATATTGATGAGGATATGAAGTCCCTAATATGCATTTTTTTCCACATGTACCTTTTGTTGTTTCATCAACATATGTTCCTAACCATAATTTTTCAGGGTCGGTACATTGATCACACTGCTCTTTCGTTGCTTTAAAAGTTGAATCACAAGAATAACAGTTCCCATCAATAAAAACATGTGTTCCGGTGGGGCAGTTTGTCCGTTGGCAGTATCCATCTTGTGTCACACTTCGGCCACAAGCAGGATCCGTGCAACCTGAATTTTCATTGACCTTTATTTGGTTAGCGTGTGTGCACGTATAACATCTTCCATCAGCCCCCATGAACTCGCCCGAATCGCACAGGCTTTTTTGACACTTTTGATTGATAACCGAACGATTTGTTTTGCCGGACTCATTTTTACAGGCCTGACATAATCCTTGCGTATAAGCAGATGAGCCAACATAATATGAACCGACATCATCACATGATAAACAGGAATCAGGTTGAGAAAAAAAGCTTCCTAAACTTAAAAATTGACCGCTTGGACATGTCGTATTTGAAATACAATAGTATTGTGAGGCACTGTATACAAATAACCGATTGTGACACGTTTCACATGATTCACGAAATTTTTGCACAATTTCGGATGAATTAGAAACCCCTGAAACTATATATATTTTCGGATCATTACAAGGTTTACATCCTCCAGAAGTCAAGAAAGTATCTGTAGGACAAACTTGTTTCAAAGAACATTTGTTGTTAGCTGTTAAAACACGCCCGCAAGTGGAGGCTTCGCACAGCTGTTTGTGGCGTTCATCTGTCGCGATGGTATAGGTCGTTTCATCCGAACACGGCACACACCCTGCCGTGAGCGATTCAAACTCTCCCTCTGGACAAATAGACTCAATACAGGTGCCTTCCCCGGCGCTCCAGATATGCCCCGCCGGACACAAACAATCGTTCGTGTAAATGTCCAGATAGGTGTTGCCCGAACAGTGACACTGAAAGTCCTCTTCGTCAAAATACCCTTTCTCGGAACACGCTTCGTGTGTTCCCAGATCATTTTTATAAATAAAGCCCATATCGTTTAAGGCCTCTCCGGTTTCATCATCACAGATGGTTGTATCGGCGTTATAGCGCACGTCATTGACAAAGATCATGATAGGGTTTTCATAATCGCGCAG
>CALXVS010000006.1 GCA_944392145.1 uncultured Alphaproteobacteria bacterium
ATGCAGATTATGAGCATGACACCCCGGAAACTGTCCGTCAAATTGATAGAAACAATGTGGTTTACGATGATTTATGTACAAATTAAAAGATTTTGTTTGACTTTTCCTCGGAAAATGGCTCGAATCATAAGCGTAGGTGTCATGAACCTCTATAAACTTAACGTTAAGAAAGGAAAATTAAACATGAATAAAACTGAATACGTAGCAGCTGTTGCTGAAGCTGCAGGAATGACAAAAGCACAAGCTACAATTGCTGTTGATGCTTGTTTAGCTGTTATTACAAAATCTTTGAAAAAAGGTGAAGCTGTTCAATTAACTGGTTTTGGTACATTTGATGTTGTTAAAAAAGCTGCTCGTACAGGCCGTAACCCAAGAACTGGTAAAGAAATCAAAATTGCTGCAACAAAAGCTCCTAAGTTCAAAGCCGGTGCAGTTTTGAAAAATGCAGTGAAATAAATTTTATAAAGTTTCTAAAAACCCCGCGGGAATAACACCTGCGGGGTTCTTTTTTTGTGCCTAAATTGTGCCTGTCAGAATTTGGCATTGATTCGTGTGCCCCTATTGAAAAATAATTTCATTTATGAGAAAATCAGCAAAATTTATAATGGAGTCACTAAATAAATGTCGTTAAATGTCTTTTCATTCCCTTTTATCCCCTTTAATGGAATTTTTTTCTTGCATTATTATTTTATTTTTGCTAAAATCCTTTCGTTTCTTTTAATCATCAAGGAGAAAACAATGAGTAGTGATATTTTAACCGTTGAGGAAGTGGCTGAATATTTAAAACTCGCTAAGAAAACTGTCTATAAAATGGCTGTTGAAGGAACAATTCCAGCATTTCGCGTAGGAAAGTTTTGGCGGTTTAAGAAAACTGAGATTGAAGAGTGGATAAAGAATAACAGAAAGGCCAAGGCTGAATAATTAGGGGCTACAAAATGAACTTTATTTTATCCAAGGCAAAACAATTATTGGCATCGTTAAAAACACAAGAGCTAGAAACAGCTCCTGCAGTTAAGCGCACACCAGTTTCGCCGCAACAAAAGGATAAATCAAAGCAAGCAGAAATTGTTGAACTGAGAAAGAGAAATATTTGGTCTGGAAAAGAGTGTGCATTACTAATAGTTGCCTTGGAAGATATTTATTTTGGAAAAAAAGAAAGGGCCGATGTAATTGCTAAACTTTCGTCCAAGCTTCGTTCTATGGGAAGGATTAACGGAGCAAATGTTGGTGACCTGTATCGAAATGAAGCTGGTATTGCATTACAGATGCTAAAAATGGAGTTTTTACTCACAGAAGGTAAAAAAGGTCTGTCTGGAGCAAGCAAGGCTTTTGAACGAATATATGAACTCTATAAAACCGATATTGATGCGTTCAATAAAGAATTTAGTCTGGAATCAAATGGTTTATTCGCACCTAAAAAAACAGAGCACGTAGAAAATCAATCTAAAAAGCCAGTTGTTGTAGTTATAAAAAAACGAAAGATGTTATCAACTCAAAACAATATGGCTGATAACGAAAATAATAAAGTCAATGATCAAAGAGTATCTTCTGAGACTCAAAGCACTGATTCAGAGGAAAAATGGAAATCTCTTGATGGAATTATTGCGAATTATTTAACCACACCAGAGCCTGAAATTAAATCGGAAGAACCAATAAAAGAGGAACAAAGTTACGCTGTAGAACTTGGTGGCATTTTATCATCAATGAGTAATGAACTTGATGATTTTTATAACAAATTTTATGTTGGAGGGAAAAAACAATATATTATCACTAGACGCATGATGTCGGCGCAACCTGAATCTCTTGTATCAATTGCTCGCCATTTCAATGTGCTTGAGAGCGAAATAGCAGATATCGAAAAATCACTCTACAGCAGGATTAAAGGAATCCTCGAAGCTTATAAAGAGAAAATAAAAAGTCTATTTGAACAATATAAACACCCTCTTGAATGCAATAGCACTGGATGTTTTGACTGGAGAAAGTATTATGTACTTTTGAATAACTTGTCATCATTTACAGAATTCTTTGTTGATATAAATTCAAATAAGCTTATAAAAGTCCAAAAATTAGGAGCAATCAATCCAGTTGTAGCGCGTGACGGTGATTCATCCAAATTAGAGAAACAACAAGAATTGCAAGAAATAGCACCATCTAATCAGGCATCAATTACAGGAAGTAAAGCGGTGGCGTTTGATGTTGGACAATATTTCGAAGAAGTTCATGGGTGGAGTAGTTTATATAGTTCCGTATTCAATCTTATGATAAAAAAATATAAACAGCTGAAGCCTTATCCTGATACTATAGTTGTATCATATACAAAAGGTACAAAAAAAGGTCGCTATGTCAAGTTGATTAATGGGTTACTTCTGAATGTGAATTATAGCGCAGTGGCTGTTATGCAACGTATTAGTGAGCTTTTAGATTGCTATGGGATTACACCTGATCAATGCACTATTTATTTGGAAAATAATCAAGGACAAACAGCAAAAATTAAACTCTCTAATGGTTCTAATGAACCAGCCTTTAATGTTTTTGAAGCGACCGACACTCAAAAATCTGATGCTACTGTTAAGTATTCTGATTTATCGCAAAAAACACATACTGTATTGTGTGAAAAGTACCAAAAAGGCTTCCGGCTTGATTCACACCTTGAAAAAGAGCGTTTCAAATTATTTTTTGAACAAATTCATTCTGAAAAAATACCTGAAGAAATATCAGAAAAATTACTAGATCAGCTGATTTTGAAAAACGGGATAGTTTATAATGATCGTGTTTACATAGCAGAAAATATGTTGGATGAGAATACGAAAGCGGATCTATTTGCATTTATCAGTCAAAGTTTTGATCATGGCCACAACACAATTTATTACACAGCGTTATTTGAAGAGTTTTCAGATAAATTTTTAACACAGAGTATATTTGATCCTGATATTTTAAGAGAATATTTAAAATATGAAAACACAGGTAAATATTATGTGTTTAAAGAATATTTATCAAAGGATAGGTCTGTGAACCAAAGCATTTCAGATGAAATCATTCAATTGCTTGTTGATCGCTCTGAACCGTTTTTCCAAGATGAATTGTCTGCAATGCTTCCGCATATTGATAAGAACAAATTAATAAAAGAACTCCGCTCTTCTTCCGAATTTATAAGTAATGGAAAAGAACAATACTTCTTGGCAAGAAACTTTAACATAACTAACGATGAAATTGAGACGGTTAAGAAGCTTATTTCAGATTTATTAGATGCCAGCAGTACTCATTTTATTACGGCCGCTGAAGTAATGGAAATTATTCATAAAAAAGTACCGGAAATTTTCGAGAATAATGGTTTTATCTCTGAATTAGGAGTAAGGAATGCTTTGGCTTCAATTTTAGGCGATAGCTTCAGTTTCAATAGCAATGTAATAAGTGGCAAGGATACAAACCTAAATCTGAACGATATTTTTGAAGATTTTGCGAAAAACACTTCAAGTTTTTCGTTGGCAGAATTAAAAAATCTTGCAAGTGAATTTTCTGCCCCGATTTATTTTGATGCCATAAATAAATATGCTATAAGAATTAGCAAGGATGAGTTTATTGGAAAAGATAAAATTGATTTCAATTTCAAAGAGATTGATCATGCAATTTCACTCTTTTGCCAAGCCGGCTATACGCCTATTCAGGCAGTGAATACTTTTGCTTCATTCCCTGATGTTGGCTATAAATGGAATACATTTTTATTAGAATCATACTTACAAAATTACAGCCCGGCATTCAGACTTTTTCAGGCATCTGCTTGTGAAACAAAGAGTGTTGGTGCAATAGTTAAAAAGACCAGTGCCTATACGAGTTTTGATGATATTCTCGTGGATGCAGTAGCTAAATCAAGATGTCAATTGCAAAAAGATACTATTTTACAGTTCTTATGTGATTATGGTTATATTGTACGAAGAACGTATTCATCAATTGATAACATAATAGAAAGGGCTTCACAAAAAAGGAATTCGAAAGGATAATTGATGTATTCATATACTTGGGACACAGAAACTGGCGGACTTTTATTAAATACTTCTCCTTTGCAATTTAGCAAAGAGCCAAGACCTGTGTACGCAAAAGAATTAGACATACTCGGTTTTAATAAGTACTGGGCGTATGATCCAAACAGTAATGCACCGTATATGTGGGCTGAATCCAATACATATATTTATAAAGGGCGTGTCGTTGCTCGAACAAAAGGCGGTAGTCTTTATACTCGTCCAGAGATCATCTTGGAAGGTGAACCGGAAGAACCAGGAAAGAAACTTGAGCCCGTTAATATTGAGCGTATGGTTGAAAAGAACCAAGAAATACTTGATACCCTCACTCAGGAAACGATAAAAAAAATCTATAATAATTATATAAATTATAGAAATAAAGTTGATGTTTTTTATGTAGCATTTAGCGGTGGTAAAGATAGCGTTGTAGCATTGGATCTTGTACAGAGAGCATTACCCCATAATGACTTCAAGGTTATTTTTGGCGATACAGGAATGGAATTTCCTGATACTTATAACGTTGTTGAAAAGATATCAAAGTTTTGTGCTGACAACAACATCGAATTCCTGCGCGCCAAGTCAAAACTTATGCCAGAAAACACCTGGAAGGCGTTTGGTCCACCTGCTGTAACAAACAGATGGTGCTGTAGCGTTCATAAAACATCGCCTCAAATTATGTTGCTTCAATTGAAAACACACATCCAAGGGTTTACTGGAATGGCATTCACAGGCGTTCGCGGAGATGAAAGTGTTTCAAGAAGTGAATATGATGACATTAGTTTTGGTCAAAAGCATAAAGGACAGTACAGTTGCCACCCGATATTAGAGTGGAATACTGCAGAGCTATTTCTTTACATATACAAAAACCATTTGATTTTGAATGAATCCTATCTGAAAGGTAACAGCCGCGCGGGATGCTTAGTTTGTCCTATGTCATCTGGAAAACATGAGTTTATGAAAAACCAATGCTATCCGGCTGAAATGGAAAAGTTTATAGAAAAAATACGAGCTACAAGCGGAAAATCTTCTTTTTCAGAAGGTGAAATGACGAAATTTATAGAGGATGGAAATTGGAAAACACGCAGAAGTGGCCGCGAGCTTAATTTTGGATCCGATAAGCATATTATTGAACGTGTAGATGGTAACACAGTCATAACGGTATTAAAATATAATACTCGCTGGAAAGAATGGGCAAAAACCATTGGTAAATTTATAGTTATTTCTGACGATAAATATTTAATCGATTTCAACGATTTCACATATGAGGTTAATTTAAAGTACGACAATGATAAAGCTGTTTTTACATTCCCCAATTGTGGTACCTCAAAATCTGATGTAAAATTCTTATCGCTATTCAAAAGCGTTATAATTAAGAGTATTTATTGCGTTAATTGTGGTGTATGCGTAGCTGAATGCACCAATGGCTGTATTGATATGTCAGACGGCCAATTAAAAATATCTGACGATTGTAAACATTGTTATCAGTGCCATGAGGTTCACGAGCATTGTTTGCGATATAATTCTATTAGAAACAAAATAAACATGGAGAAAAAAATGAAAGGCCTAGATAGATATTTCAGTTTTGGAATTCGTAAAAGTTGGATTGATTATTACTTCAAGGATGAGGGCTTGGAGGAGTTTTGGGACACAGATGGGCATGGAGCCGTTCCAAACAAGAAGAAAGATGCCTTTCTTAATTTCTTAAAAGATGCAGACATGGTTATTGCATCAAAGGGCGATGCCGGCAACAAATATACGAAATTTAAACCTTCTAATTTTTCTTGCATTCTGTTTGGCTTGGGATCAGATAACGAAAGTGCTTGGGCATTAATGCTGTCCAATCTCGTGTATACTTCGGAATTTAATTGGTTCATAAAAAATCTACCATTAAATGAAAATATGAACTTGGATCGTGTAAAATATCTCTTAGAAGATGTTATGGAAGGAGATACTAAAGGATTAGGAAAACGCAATATTTGTGATGCTCTTAAAGTTTTCATTACAAAAACTCCATTCTCAAAAATAGGCCTTGGGATTGGGGATTATACAGAAAAAGCATCTTCATCAGGAAATGAAAAAATAACTTTGAATTCATTTTGTCGGACAGCCTGGGAGAATCCGGATCCGAAAGTAGTTTTATATTCTCTCTATAAATTTGCCGAGAAATGTGGAAATTATTATCAATTTACTCTCTCTCGTCTTTTAGATCATACGATTGAAAGTGATGGAATAAGCCCCACAGAAATTTTTGGTTTAGATAGAGAAACAATGGAAAAAATTTTGAATGGATTGTCTGTAAATTACCCAGATTTCATCTCGGCATCTTTTACGCTCGATCTTGATAATATAACTCTTAAAAGTGATAAAACATCAGAAGATGTGTTACAATTGTTCTAACGGAGAATAAAATGTTACAAAAATACCGCGAATACTTTAATATTGACCCAGACTTTTTTGCTCAAGTAAATGAGGCCGTTATCGAAACTCAGCCAAATATTTGGCAAAAATACTATCCACATGCCACATTTGTGAAGCTTATTAAAGACACAGTCTCCGTTTTATCCAGACAGCAAAAATTGTCAATATGGGTTGAGGGGGCATATGGAACAGGTAAATCTTATGCTGTTTTAACTTTGAAGAAATTACTTGATGCTAATGAAAAGGATACGAAGGCATATTTCGAAAAATATAACTTGGATAATGATTTACTGAATAAGTTCCAAGGAGAAAAGAATAGCGGTAAAATTTTGACAGTACACAGATATGGATCGGCAAGTATTCGCGGCGATAACGATCTAGTTTTAGCTATTCAAGAAAGTATCGAAAAAGCATTAAATAGTGAGGGAATCGAAAATCAAGGACCTAATACCTTGAAAAACGCAATCATTAAATGGCTTTCTGATACTGATAATAAGCACTTTTTTAATGCTCTTATTACCGGAAGCTATTCAAAATTGTTTGGTGGTGATACCGTTGATATAATCATTAATAAGTTGCAGACATATACAGACGATGCTCTGCAAACGCTTATGGATCAGATTTTTAAAGTTGCAAAGGAACGTCAAATAAATGCATTTACATTGACAACTACAGATTTGTGCAATTGGATTAAAGAAATTATAAAAGCCAATGGATTAAAAGCGATTGTTTTTATTTGGGATGAATTCACTGAGTATTTCAATAATAACCTTCGTGGCTTAACTGGTTTTCAAGAAATTGCTGAAATATCTGCAACAGATCCTTTCTATTTAATGATTGTAACTCATAAAAGTGCGGCTCTATTTAGCGATGCAGATAAGGATAAAAGAAAAATTCTTGATAGATTTATAAGTCCTACCTGTATGATCCAGTTGCCTGAAAATATTGCTTTCCAACTCATGGGAGCGGCAATGGAAAAAAATCAGGACCCAAGTGTTTTAGCAGATTGGAATGCTACAGTTACGGACCTTTATGATAGAACACGCGATTCACGTAAAATTATCAAAGATATCGTTAAAATCAGTGATGATGAACTGATGAAGATTTTACCTATCCATCCTTACACAGCACTCTTGCTGAAACATATTTCATCAGGTTTTGATTCAAACCAACGGAGTATGTTTGATTTTATTAAGAACGATAGAGGTGAAGAAATAAAAGGATTCCAGTGGTTTATTGACAACTATGGTCCATTGGATGCAAATCCTTTGTTGACTGTGGATATGCTTTGGGATTTCTTCTATGAAAAAGGTCGTGCATCACTATCAACAGATATTCGAACCATTTTGGACTGTTATGCAAGGGCTGAAACTAAACAGCTCAGTTCAGATGAGAAGCGTGTGTTAAAAGCTGTATTACTTTTACAGGCTATTTCACAGAAAGTGGGCGGATCTGTTGAATTTTTCGTTCCAAACGATAAAAATATCAACAATGCATTTGAAGGAACAGATATTGAACGTGAAGCTGCCCGTATTGCGGCAAAATTAGAACGTGACAAAATTATTTATAAAAAGTCGTTGGGCGGTGGAGAGTTCCAGTATTCTGCATTAACAGGTGGTGTTGATACGGGAAAAATTGAAGAGATAAAAGAACAATTAAAGGATCGTCCAACAGCAACACTTATTCAAGAAGGAAGTCTCTCCAGTACACTTAATCTGCCAAAATCATTAGCTCTGCGCTATTCTATTTCCTATGCGAGCATTTCAGATTTTGATACAGTAATCAAGAGATTGAGAGCTGAAGAAGATAAATATCTGAACAAGCTCTGTGCTGTTGTAACTCTTGCAAAGGACGATAACGAAGCCGCTACGCTTAATAAAAAGATTAAGGATGCTGTCAGCGATGGCAGTTACAAGATGATCTTTATTGATGCAACAACAACACCGATGGGGCGCGATGCAATTGAACAGTATTGCGAAAATAAGGCGAATGCTCAATATCAAAATGGTAAAGATAATAATCAAGCTAGAACGTATGATACCTATGCGTTGCAGGTTCTCACGTCCTGGAGAGATAGAATTGCTAAAGGCGAGTTTTTAGTGTTTTCTCAAGACCTGCCGGATGGTAAGCGTTTCGCTTCAGCTGATGGTTTATATTCGTACCTACAGGATGTAAATCTTCATAAGTTCCCATATTGCTTGGAACAATACACAGTAACGGATAGTATGTATCAATTATCTTCGCTCAAAATGGGTGCTGAATGTGGTGCAAAACAAGATACAATGGGTATTTTCAAATCAGCGAACCCAACAACAAAATTGGAAGAAGCATTAAAGGGAGCTTGGAAAGTAAACGATTATTGGAAAACAGCTCCAAACCTCATGCCTATTTCCAAGATAAAAATTGCTGTAGAAGAAAAAATCGTGCACTCTTTTAAGGAAGAAGGCCGTGTATCTGTGACGGATATATATAGCATGCTTAAGCAGGAACCATATGGTTTCTTGCCATGCAACTTAACAGCTTTTGTATTGGGCTTTGTATTAAAAGAATATGTGGATGGTTCATATACATGGAGTGATGGCCTAACAAATGATGCTTTCAATATAGCAAAACTAAAAGAGGTTATTGATGAAGTCATCAAATTAGATGTCACTCCAAATAACCGCTTTAAGGACAAATATATTGTAACGATGACAGCTGAAGAAAAGGCATTTAATGAGGCAACTGCTTCCGCCTTTTCAATCCCGGCATCATTCTGCACGTCTATTGAACAAACACGTGAACGCATTCGCGGTAAAATGAAAGAGCTTTCTTTCCCTGTTTGGGTATTACAGTATATTCTGGACAATGAGCCGCTAACTACTGATAAGCAGGTAATTTCAACACTTATTGAAAATTATAGTTACATTGCAAATAATAATAATGCTCATGTAAATAAAACGGATAGTGATATTGCTCTTGAAATTGGAAAGCTCTGCATAAAAAATCCTAAAGCAGTGAATGATTTACAAAGCTTGTTTACAAAAGAAAAGTGTACAAGCGGTATGATTGCGTATTTGGATCAATTTAAGGATGGTGAACTTCCAAGATTGGCCAACGAGATCAAGGATAATCATTTCTATGTTAATGCCTTGAGAAATAAGTTTGATGCAGATGCCGCAAATTGGGTATGGAACAAGGAAACAGCCAATCAAAAGATTGATGAAATGATTGTGGAATATAAAATTATTGCCGAGAGCAACAAAATCATGTCATCACAAAATACGAATTTTGCAAAAGCGTTGGCTGATTGGTCTGAAAAATGCAACTATATTCGTATTTCATATCCGATGTGTAAGGAAAAAATAGGAGATGCAACTGAGCTATTTGATATTCTTTATGAATTGAGAAGAAATGGCGGTCACCTAGCTGAAGCACAAAAATCCAAGTTCTTAACGGCTCTCTCTAAATACGGAACTGAGTTTAGAACGTTCTTTGAAAATCAGTCATCATATTTCAAAGATGTTTGCGCATTTTACATTGATGGATTCGCTGATGATGAAATAAACGCGATCTTTGCGCAGCTTCCACTTGGATCCTTTAGCAAAGAGAAATCTGAGTATACTAGCATTGTCGCAAAAGTTGCTGAGGATTATAAAAACTCTCTTGGCTATTCTAAACTCAAAAAATTGTGGAAGGATAAAACAAAAACTACATCGCCAGCAGAATGGTCAGAGAAGTATAAAATGCCAATATTTGCCTTAATTGATGACGACGATATGCAAAGAGCTCATCAAGCCTTTGATGTGTTAAACAAGCCGCATCCTGACAACGAATCAGTTAAAAAGGCAATGGAATTCTTAGAAAATGGAAATTTCTATGACCGCCTAAACGATGAAGATAAACGGGATACAGCCTTCAAGAATACAATAATAAACGAATATTCTGTGATACTTCAAGATGTGGATGCTGTTAAAAATTATTTATACGAAAAAGTTGGAACAGAGCCATATTTGTGGCTTGGTATTCCGGAAGTGAAAAAGAAAATTCAACAGCTTGCAGAGGCTCAATATAACAAAAACGGTTATGAAAAAGCCCTTGCAAAAATTGATAAGATGGATACTGAAGACGTAAAATCCTATATCAAGAAATTAATTAAAGATGATATGATTTTGGGTATTCAAATTATTAAGAATAGTCATTAAAAGGAGAGAAACTGTGAAACTGGATCTTGCTTTTACAAAAATTGATAAATATTTACAATCAAAAAAGTCCCAACCAATAATTGTGGACATACAGAATGGTATTGATTTTGAGAAATTAAAAGAACGGTTTCCCAGTTCGTTTTATTCCTATAAAAATGCAGGAAGTTACTGCAAAAAAGACTCTTATTGTCGCTTGGATAATTTAAAAAATGACCTGGCAAAATCAGAAGATGATTTATTCATAACGGGTCTTTCAACTTTTCTAAGATTGCAAGGAAAGGAAGAATTGCGGTCACAGCTTCGTGTTCTTCTTGATTTGTCTACTGAGAGCCATGTAGTGATAATAACATATCAGTGTTCTAAGTATCTTGATTTTCATGATAAGCGTCTTTACGATGCTAATCGGATAATAATTGTTGAAGGCGAACCTGATTATATTCCCGCATTAACTCTTGTATCGCCTAAAATTTCGCTCGATAAAGTGTATTCGTACACTGGAATTAATAGTCTTGATCAAGCCGTAGAATTTAATCCAAGCGACAAAGTATTCCTTTCCACCAAGCATACTGAGTCAGATTTTCCAAAATCACTCCTGCAAATTTCAACCGTTTCAAGCGCATATGATATAATTAAAACGTACGAAGATAGCATATCTCTTGTTAATGATGATTTCGGAACAGTTGATGAGTGGTCTGAATTATTAAAACGCCTTCAAGAAGCTGATGGATGGGAAACGCTTATTTCAAATGAATTTGGGGGTATTCAAAATTTACCATTTAGAATAGATGCTTATGCAGGTTTTGATGAGTTTAAGAAGTGGTTATATGTTCTTATGCTGAAATTATACAGCTCAGAAATCGTAACAGGATACCTTTCCAAAATACTACAAAGGGTTTCGTCGTACAAAGATTTTGTTTCTGCGCTCTTTCAAACCATCTTAAATTTTGATCATACAGACTCAGAATTTAGTAGTTTGTACCTAGAGAGAAAATGTATATTGAAAAATTTTGCTAAAGAAACAGAAGAAATATGCGAATACTGTAAATTGGTATCAGCTAAAGGGAAAAGCGGCCTTTTCTATTTGACTGACAATACCAACCTTGAAAAACAAACTGTAATCGGATTATTGGGGCGATATGCTTCTGAACTTAACGCAAATGATATTAATTCAATCCTGAAAGTAGTTTATCCGGATTTATACTCATATATGGGAGAATATAATTTTGAACACCCGCTTTTGAAGGGATATTTCCAAGCATATAAGTATCAAAAGCTTTTCAACCACATTTCTTCGGATTTTGCAAAAGTAGTTGAAGAACAAGCTATCAAACGTGAGTATAACTCTATTTTGCGTCCACGAGTTTCATATCTCGAAAAAATTGATACGAAAAATACCATTGTTTATTTCGTGGATGCACTGGGAGTTGAGTATTTGAGCTTTATCATTGCACAGTGTAATAGTAATAATTTGTTTGCGAACGTGACAGTTTGTCGTTCTGAATTACCTTCTATAACCTGTATGAATAAGGAGTTTGTTGATGTATTTAGTTCAGCAGGCTGTAAAATCATTGATATAAAAGACCTTGATGAATTAAAACACCACGGAACGAATGATTTTGATTATCAGATTACGAAAGAACCAATACACTTAATTGAAGAATTAAGCATCATTGCTAATGTTCTAGAAAAAATCCGTACAAATATCGCTAGTGGAAAATGTGAAAAGGCAATTATAATCTCTGATCACGGAGCTAGTAGATTAGCTGTTATTAACGAGACAGAAAATAAATATGAGATGTCCGAAAAAGGTGAACATTCAGGTAGATGTTGCCCTGTTTCAGATATTGATGAAAAACCTGAGTTTGCAACAGAGGAGAATGGCTACTGGGTATTGGCTAATTATGACCGGTTTAAGGGTGGAAGAAAGGCCAATGTGGAAGTGCATGGTGGTGCGGCATTGGAAGAAGTTTGCGTGCCTATAATTGAAATCTCACCGAAAAATGAAAAGATTGATGTTCGTATACTGGATTCTTACAAGAATATAACGGTAAGCTTTAGAAAATCTGCTCTTATTAAATTCTTCATAAACAAGAAGCTGAACAATCTAAAAATTAAAATTGAAGGTAAGTATTATGATGCTCAGCCAACTGCAGAGGAGTTTGTGTATCAGGTAAATATGCCGGATATCAGGAAGGCAAAGCATTATATATTTGACGTTTATGCATCGGAAAATCTGATTGCATCCGGTTTGCAATTTAATGTCAAAAGTGAAGTAATAGTTGAAAAAGATCTATTTTAGAAAGGAATGTCCATGTCAATAGATGAAAAATTGAAAGAATATTTTGATGAAATGGTTGTTTTTAAGGATCTTAAAAAGAGCAATTTTTTTAGTGCCTTGAGTTTGCCTTCCTTCTTGCGCGACTGGCTGTTAAAGAAATTCGAAGATTCTCAAGGTGAATTTAATGTTGAGGATATCTCTGCCTTTATAAAGACCTACATCCCATCAAAGAACGAATGGACAAGCATAAAAAATAGGATTGTTTATGAAAATGAGCATGTCAAATTTTTAACTAAAATATCAATTGATATTAGTATTAAAACCCAAGAAATAAGCTTTTCTCTTCCTGATTTTGGTTTAACAACAAGGGAAACCATCATTGAACCAAATGTATGGGAGAACTGTAAGAATGAGCTTGTTAACGGGAAAGATACGTGGGGTGTTGTTGAGCTTGGTTATAAGTTTCCAGATGAGGAGAAAAAAATTCCTGGTAAAATTAAACTAATTAGTTTTACAAATTTCTGTCCTTATACGGTAGATTTGGAGTATTTCAAGGATGTCCGCAAAGAATTTACTGTTCAAGAATGGCTGGATGTGATATTGGGTGCAATCGATTACAATGCCAGCGGATACGAAAATGAGGATCAAAAACGGTCAATGATCACTCGATTGTTGCCATTCGTAGAAAAAAGGATTAATTTGATAGAACTGGCTCCAAAAGGAACCGGAAAATCATATTTGTTCGGTGGAGTCAGCAGATTTGGTTACCTTGCGTCAGGCGTTATGTCTCGTGCTAAGTTGTTTTTTGATCTAAGTCGCAGAACAAAAGGACTTGTTTACAACTATGATTATGTCGCTTTTGATGAAATTCAAAAGCTTGCATTCGTGAATTCCGATGAGATTAGTTCAACTTTGAAAGGCTACATGGAACAAGGAACAATCTCTTTTGGAGGCCATGAGGGATCTGCGGATGCCGGAATTATACTTTTGGGCAATATCATGCAAGAAAATATGGATGAATACAAAAATATGTTTGTCAATCTTCCTACTGTTTTCAAGGAAAGTGCTTTACTAGATCGTTTCCATGGTTTCATTCGTGGATGGGATATCCCGCGTATGCATGATGATCTTAAAATCTCCGGGTGGGCATTGAATTCTGAATATTTCTGTACAATGCTACACTTGCTTAGAGAAGATGCAAGTTATCGTGCAATAGTCGACCAAATT
The DNA here is from genome assembly GCA_944392145.1 of uncultured Alphaproteobacteria bacterium. Taxonomy (GTDB): domain Bacteria; phylum Pseudomonadota; class Alphaproteobacteria; order CAAHEQ01; family UBA3637; genus CALXVS01. The sequence goes on from CALXVS010000006.1 coordinate 14,124, forward strand.
CTTGAAGTGCCTGAGCGAGCAGATACCCGTGACACAGAAGCGATAAAGAGAATAGCGACTGGATACCTCAAGTTGCTTTTCCCACACGTTCGCTCGCCAAAGGATATCAATGCTCTTGAATTTACTAAGTATTGTTTACGTCCTGCTACGAAGATGCGTCAGATAATTAAAATGCAATTGGGTATTTTGGATACAGAGTATAAAGGAAAAGATGTACCGACATTGACTGTTAGGAGTGAATATGGCAACTAACTGTGTGGCCTGTGGAAAAGAAAACCTTGATAAGGATACAATCGGCATTAATAAAAAATTACTTGGTTTAGATATTGCAAATTTTTATTGCTTAGATTGCCTTGCGGAGTATCTTGATTGTACCGTTCAGGAACTTTTGGATAAAATCGAGGAATTTAAAGAGGAAGGTTGTAAACTGTTTGAGGGAAAGTAAAATGGTAAATAAAAAATTTATATATGCAGACCATGCTGCTACTTCAGCCTTGGATCCTGAAGCTTTTGAAGCTATGAAGGAGTTCCTGGTGGACAATTTTGCAAATCCATCCCAACCATATTCATTTGCAAGAAATGCAAAAAAAGCAATTCAAAATGCTAGAAAAACAATAGCAGAATGCATTAATGCTGATGAAGACGAAATATTTTTTACTTCATGTGGGACAGAAAGTAACAATTGGGTCATTAAAAGCATATTATACCAAAATCAAAAAAAGGGAATTATAACCTCGAACATCGAGCATCATGCAATTTTAGAAACTTGTAAAAGGATTGAAAAATTTAAAGATTATTACTCAACTTATATTCAAGTAAATTCCAATGGACTTGTGAATCCTGAGGCACTAAAGAAACAATTCAACATATATAATGACGTTTATCTTACATCAATAATGTACGCAAACAATGAATACGGTGCGATTCAGCCAATCAAGGAATTAGCCTCTATTAGTCATCAAAATGGATCATTATTCCACACTGATGCTGTACAGGCTGTTGGACATGTTGCACTTGATGTTAAAGATTTGAATGTGGATATGCTTTCTTCGTCTGCGCATAAATTTAATGGGCCAAAAGGAATTGGTTTTCTCTATGTCAAAAAAGGCCTAGATATTCCTTCATTAATTAATGGAGGATCTCAAGAAAAAGGTAAACGCGCTGGGACGGAAAATGTTGCTTCAATAGTTGGTATGTCAACAGCTCTCAAGAATAACTGCAATAAATTAAAAGAAAATGCTCAACACATCATAGAGCTTGAAGAAGTTTTCCTCAGAAAATTAAAAGAAAGCAATCTTGACTTTATATGCAATACAAATGTTAACCATATTCCTGGAAATATAAGCCTTTCATTCAAAGGAATATCAGGAGAAACGTTAATGCATAGGTTGGATCTTAAAGGAATTATGGTATCCACAGGATCTGCCTGTGACAGTGTAAAAAATCAAACATCTCACGTAATAAAGGCTCTTGGAGTTCCAGAAGACTATGCCTACGGTACAATCCGTATATCTTTAGGAAAGGAAAATACGGAAGACGAAATTGAAGAAATTTTTATTGCGATCTATGAAATTGTTAAATCTCTTACTGCTTAGACAATAAATTTGATATATCCTTGCCGCCGGAAATGATCCGAACAGCCTCAATTGTGAACATTTTATCGCCTTGGCAAAAGGTCATTACCATTTTCATTCCGTCTTGTTTTATATCGACGAGATATGCTAAATTATAAAGCCGTTGTAATTCCCCGTTGAGTTCCTTTACACGCCTTTCAATATCTTCGTATTTTTCCTTACTAATCCACATTAAAGTTACTTTCTTTTATCAAAATCTTCCGGTTTTATAACCTTTACATGCTTACCCCATGTGTAAAGGTGCCAATCCATTTCAAGTGCGCCGCCGGCCCGGAATTTAACTGTTAAGGTGCCGTCCGGATTGCGGATTGCTTCTTGCTTCGGATGAAATGTATATTGAGCCGCAGAATCAGCAACTTCAGCATCAAACAGCCACTCAACATCAAATGGCTTTTCTTGGTAAACACCAAAGGCTTGTTCGCTGAACTCCTTAAGAGAGAAATGAGGATCACGCTTAAAGTACGTATTCAATACCTCAATTTCTTTTATTTTATTTAAATTAAAATGACATATCTTGCGCTTTGTTGGATCCCAGGCAATTAAATAGTGCTTATTTCCATACAAAAAGCCATAAGGGAACAGCTCGCGCCAGTCCTTGTTGTGCGCAGAATCGTATTTTATTTTAATGCGGTTGCACGCAATAATTGCGTACCGGAGCTGTTTTAAGTGTTCTGTATTGATGATAATCTTTGGTCCGGGTCGGAAAGCATATCCCTCAGCTTCCAATAGTGCTTCGGCATCCGGTTCTATCCTATTTGTGGCATCTTTACCGATGATGGCTTTTATTTTATGTAAAACTGTATCAACGTAATGCGCATCTATCATGCTTTTTGATGATAAAAGTTTGGATGCATTTTGTAGGGCATGGATCTCTTCCATAGAAAAATTGACCATTTCGCGGCCGGTCCCCTTAGGTAAATACCAACGTTTTGTATTATAACGACCGTTAATTTCTTTTAATTGATGGTATTTATCGGCGATAGAATCTTTCATACGAACCGCTGTCCGGAGAGAGACATCATACTTTTCCATGATGTCTTTAAGAGAAACGCCGTCATCTGTGTCCTGCATCCACAAAATCAGGTCATTGAGCGTCTGCGTTTTTTTATACATGTTCCGGCTCCATTTTTACTAATAGCTGGATGATTATACATTAAATCAATTTCGAATGTCAATTAAATAGATGTCAAAAAATGGCACAAACCAGTAAAAAAAATTTAAGTTTTGGCTTATTTTCTGCTAAAATGTTCCCGACAAAGGAGAACATTATTATGGGATTTTTCAGTGAATTGTTTTTTGGAATTATGAATCAATCAAACGAACAACTAAGAAGGCGCAGTCCGTTTAATCAAGAACCCACCGCAGAAGATTATATCCGATCCGGAGAGATCGAGCGCGATAATTACGATTACGGCCAACGCAATTCCATAAATGAACATGGAAATCTGAGTTGGGAGCGTGAAGATGAAGAGCGTGATTGGTAGAAAAAATCCAAACTCTGACAATTTTTGACATAGCACAGCCTCATTGTGCCATTTTTTGACTTCTGTTTGCGGTGGTGCGGTTGTAATCCTTTTTTATTTGTATAATTCTAATTCCGGTGGGGATGTCTGCCAGTAAAATGTAGATGTCCAGCGCATGAGTTGTCGAAAAAATTTATAAACCTCTTGCGTTTGTTATTAACATCGGGTATAGTATATCCCGTTGTGATGGCCCAATCACAACGTGGGTATACAAAGCCTAGATCTGTTAGGGCACTCGTTCACACAATGCGTGTGTGAATTACCATTGGTGTGAAACGATTGTTAATCGGGCATCTACTCGTTATGGGTGGATGCCAGTGAATAAGGCTTCGCCCAAATAGCTGGGCTACTTGTCTAACAGATCGTAGTTTGTACATCCACCCGCCTGAAACATGGCGGGTTAAAACTATGGGCTGAATGGATAAGTAATGGCTATATGCACGTTCTTTGGTCATAGATACGCACCGCTTACAGAAGCAGAGAAAGAAAAATTAACTGCTTCAATTACCGACCTTATCGTAAATCACGATGTTACTGAATTTTGGGTCGGCGCCAAAGGCGAATTTGATTCCCTTTGTAGCTATACAGTCAGACAACTCAAAGAAAAATTCCCAAACATAAAACTGGCACTTGTTTTATCCTATGTTCCAACAAATAAAGAGGATTACGAGTGGAAAGAGCGTTATTATGATCATATCTTTTTACCAGACGGTGTTGAGGTTGGTCCTCAGCGATTTGCGATCACAAGGCGTAACCGTTGGATGTCTTTCAACACAGATTACATGATATGTTACGTTAAGCGCGATTATGGAGGAGCCTATGTCGCTATGAAAACAGCGTTGGCCCACAAAAAAAAGGTGATAAACATATGTCAAACATAGTGTGTAAATATGTTCTTATATGTTCGATGATGTTCATCACAACCTCAGCGTTAGCCGGAAATGAGCGCATTATATCCTTTAATCAGGCCAAAAATGACCTGAAAAACCTGGTATATTATGACCATCATCAGACATTTTACTGTCATGTTCCTTTTGATGTTCATAATAGGACCATATTACCGTCAGATTTTTACATAGCGAAACATAAAAAACGCGCTGGCCGCATGGAATGGGAACATATAGTTCCGGCCGAGAACTTTGGTCGCGCTTTCCGAGAATGGCGTGTGGGAGACCCGGCATGTGTTAACAGAAAAGGCCAACCATTCAAAGGCCGCCGCTGTGCAAACAAAACAAACAGCCAATTTCGTATGATGCAGGCTGATATGTATAATCTTTACCCGTCCGTTGGCGCGGTTAATGCTATCCGGTCAAACTATAATTTTGCCGAGTTACCGGAAGATGTTGATTTTATCATTGATGCCTGTAACTTTAAGGTACTGGGCCACAAGGTTGAGCCGGCGGACATGAGCAAAGGTGAAATCGCCAGGACATACCTTTATTTTGATAGCGAATACCAGACATATAACATGAGTAAGCAATTGCGGAGGCTGATGGATGCCTGGAATGTTTTGTATCCGGTCACGCCATGGGAATGCACCCGGGCCAAACGTATCGAAGAAATCCAAGGAAATCCGAACCCATTCGTAAAAGAACCTTGCATTGAAAAAGGTTTGTATTAATAATAAAATCAAGAACTTAAACTGACGTTTTTCAACCTAATGTCAACCTCTCTTGAGTAGATTAGAAACACAAGAGCAATAAAATTGTATGGAAAACATTGTAAATCAATATCTTAAAATCAAAGCGGCACTTTTTGGTTGGCAGATATGGCAGGGTATACTTTTTGGGTATAGGTATACTTTTGGGGGAGTAACAATTAAAATGACAGCCGCGTAATAGGAAATTTTGAAAAGGGGAATAGTGGCTGAAACTGGGCTTTAAGCGGGCATAAAAAAAGCGGACACTTTAAAGTATCCGTTTTTATTTTTTTATATTGGTCGGAATGAGAGGATTTGAACCTCCGGCCCCTACGTCCCGAACGTAGTGCTCTACCAGGCTGAGCTACATTCCGAAAAACGTTCTTTTTATACGCTTGTTTTTTTTAAATGTCAAGCTCTTTTTTCATTTTTTATGAAAAGACGTGTTTGCCATCCTTTGGCGGCCAGTGATAAATAATCATCATATGTTATACGGTTGGCGTGCGATATGGCTTCACGGCCGCAAACAGTCGGAGTTTTACATCCGGTCAAATGAGGATGTGTCCAGGGCATTCCTTTATCATAAGCTGCCCCCATAGCGGTTAGAAGTAAACTTTCCATAGTTTGTTGTTGTTGGCTGAGTTTGATACGCGGGGGAACTTTGAATCTGGCCAAAATGTTTTGAAAAACGGTTTTGTGTTCGGGTAAAATAAATCCCTGTCCGCTAAGAAGATCTTTAAATCCCCGATAAACAATCGGATGATGCCATCCACCACCATAAAGGGAAAATACTGTTGGCATTTCAATCCGAGGTGTGACAAAACGTAAGGTTAAAGCGGCTGTGTAAGCGGCGAAATAAGCCGCTGTATGGATTTTATCATTTAATCGGCCCGAGGTTTCAAAGGCTTGAATTCGGTCAAAATGATAATAAGCCGGATCACCCGATTTGGGGACAGCACGTTCGTAATAAGAACGCCCCATATCATACAAATGTTGCAATAAATCCGTATCCAATTGCCCGTTAAGGGCATATTTTCCGTCTTTATCAAATGAATCGGATGTATACCGGCGGACAAGATGATCAGTAAATTCATTGCAGGGGCCGGCATCCCATGCTTGAACGGCTAAACCATGATGGATAACTGTCAGATTTGATGTATTGCCGGCATTAAAGTCAATCTTATCGGGTTCTCCCTCTTGACGGGCCAATAATGCCGAAAAAGGCGGCATTAATGGAGCACCCTCACCGCCGTTTACCACATCGTTTGAGCGAAAATCATATAAAACACGAATAAGGGCACCATTCAGTTTTTGTGAAATCAGGTCAGCCAACATTTTCCCCGACCCGATTTGTAGGGTATAACTTTGTGTTTTGTCTCCGTTTATGTGTGAGGGAGGGCAGTGATCTAACGTTTTACCGTGTGTACAAATAGCAGCGATACAAGAGGGATTCAGATCATTTTTGCGGATAAATTCTGTAACCGCATCGGCCACTTGGCGCACATAGGTATCATGTATTTCTTTGAAAATGGGATTTGCAACAAACGTTTCCATGGATATACCACTTTCTGCCAAGGCACGTAGCTGGTGCATGCGATCAATTATTTTGCGTGAAAATGGTTTGCTGAATGAGGGACCTGTTTTAAAAAAGCCATCAGAAAACCATGCCGAAGCAACATCAACCGCATCCATTGAGTTCCCTGTCATAATCCCAATGTAAAAAGCGATTTCAGTGTTATTGGTCATTAAAAAAAGAACGGTTATTCTTCACGGACAAAAACACTTTTTGGTTCACCACATAAAGGGCAAACCCAATCATCGGGTAATTCCTCAAACGGTGTTTCTCCATCATAGACATAGCCACATACCGAGCAGATCCATTTGGTTTGTTGTGTCATTGTTTTCTCCTTTTTCTTAATATTTTTTTGATAAGCGTTATATGTCAGTTCAGCATCGCATTCACCCGCCACACAGGATATAACATCGCATAAAAAGACGTAATGAGTTGCTGTTTCAAGAACTGTATTTTGTTTCAGATGCATGTAAGCACAAGCGTTTTTTAAAAAAGGCAAGCCTTCTTTTTCAAACAGGGTTTCCTTTTTCCATTTGTCGGTGGTACGTGATGATTGAAATCCGAATCGGGCTATGGTGTTAAATGGTGTATGTTCCGGCAGAACAGATAAAGATAGCGCTTTTGTTTTTAAAAAAGTTTCGCAGGTATAGGAATTTTTACCCAAAGAAATCATGATTTGACATGGGTCAACTTCAATAACCATAACCGCGTCAATACAACTGCCGACCCAACGATTGTTTTCATCTTTTGCGCCAATGACATATAAGCCGTGCGATATTTTAAACAGGGCATTTAAATCCATAAAAACTCCTTTTTTTACCATTTTATCCGAAAAGAAATCAGCCTGTCAAATTTTTTTATTGAAAAGACAAATATTTCGGATTATAACACATACAGGAATTTAAAAACAAGGATACAGATATGATACATTATAAAACTATTACCGTTTTTGCCAGTGCGTCAGGGCGTGTTTCTTCCGTTCATCATGCCCCGATGCGTCAGGTGGGTGAATTGTTGGCCGAAAAGGGGATCACGATGGTCTATGGCGTTGGTGATGAAGGTATGATGGGTAGTGTGTTTCAGGGAGTGCGTAACAAAAACGGTCGGGTTGTGGGTATTACAACTGAAAAGTTGTTGGAATTGCAATGTCGGGATAAAAGCGTTTATCGCCCGGGTGAGATTAAAGTTGTTGAAAATTTATCACAACGTAAGAAAGAAATGTTTCAATTGGGTGAGGCCATTTTGGTCGGTCCGGGCGGATGGGGAACCATTGATGAGTTTTCAGAATTTGCCGTTTTGATTCAAACAGGCGATTTACCAAAAAAACCGATGGTATTTTTAAATTTCAACGAGTTTTGGAAACCGTTGCAAGAGCTGATTTTAAATATGCTTCAGGAAGGGACCTTGGATCAGGATAAAGTTGATTTTATTGAATTTGTGGATCAACCGGATGAAATTTTTAATGCATTAGATAAAGTTCAAGCGCGTTTAGATGCTAACCGTCATTAAAACCCCTTTTATTTAAGGGATGTGCGTGGTTTGCAGCCGCAATATGTTTGGGCATACAGTTTTTTTAATTTTGTTAATGCTGCCCGTCGCTGTTCACCCCCGTTTTTACGCCAATTTGTTGTATCATAGGGGATGTTTTCGCTTTCAGCTGCTTTTTGACCTGCACGGCACACTTGATCAAAATCTTTATACCGGGAAATTCCTAAAACGGAAGAAAAACGGGTAAAGCCATTTTCTTTGGCGTATTGAGCTGCACGACGCAGTCTTAAATAAAAACACACATCACATCGTTTACCGCGTTCTGGTTCATGTTCAAGACCTTTCGTTGCTGCATCCCATGTGTGCGGGTCATATTCCAATTCAACAAACGGAACCCCGTATTCAAGGCAAATGCGTTTATTTTCAGTCAATCGTTTGGCATATTCTTCGGCCGGACGAATATTAGGATTATAAAATAAGACCGTAAAATTTGCATGCTGTGCACTTAATTCTTCAATAACACCAACCGAGCAAGGCGCACAACATGAAAGTAATAACAATTTGTCCGTGTTCATTTTTTGTATCCTTATATGTTTTAAACATAGCAAAAAAACCTTTTTGAAACAAGAAAAAAAAGAATTGACAGGGTATTAAAATATTGATAGCATAAAACCAATTTTTTTAATCCGGGGCAGAAAATGAGAAAAATAAAAGAATGGTATGATGTGCTTTTTCGTTTTTGGATGACATTTCCGGAAAAAATACGTTTTTTACTTGTCGGTGGATACAATACGGTTGTTTCATATGCCCTTTACAGCTTATTTTTGTATCTTTTAGGTGGAATGATGGCACAGACAGCTTTATTTTTATCCTTTTTGGTTTCTTCCGTGAACAGTTATTGGACACAACGTATTTATGTTTTTCAAAGTAAAAATAAAGCCTTGTTCAAAGAATACATTCGGTGCTTAACAGCATGGGGAGTAAACTATGTCATTAACGCCGGTTTGTTGTTCGTTTTAACGTGGTTTCTGAATCCTTATTTAGCGCAATTGGTTGCTTTAACTTTGGTAACGGTTAACAGTTATCTGATGCTGAAATACATGGCATTTAACCCAAAAAATAAGGAGAATACATGAAAATCGCTGTTTTAATCCCTTGTTATAACGAAGCCACCAGTATCGGGCAGGTTGTTCGTGATATAAAAGCCGTTATACCCAAGGCAGACATTTACGTTTATGATAATAATTCAACGGATCAAACAGCCCAAATTGCACGCGATGCCGGTGCTTTGGTTCGTTTTGAAAGTTATCAGGGGAAGGGAAGTGTCGTGCGGCGTATGTTCGCCGATGTTGAGGCGGATGTGTATGTCATGTTAGATGGAGATGCGACGTATGACGCCCCCAGTATTCCTATCATGATTCATAAATTAACAGAGGAGCGGTTGGATATGGTTACAGGTGTGCGCCAACATCGGGAAAGTGAAGCATATCGGCCTGGGCATCAATTTGGTAATGTTTTAATGACACGTGTGGTTCATTTATTTTTTGGTCGACGGACAGCAGATATGCTCTCAGGATTAAGGGTGTTTTCACGTCGATTTGTAAAATCGTTTCCAGCTATGTCCAAAGGTTTTGAAATTGAAACCGAGTTAACGGTGTATGCTTCATCCATGCGATTGCCGACAGCAGATGTTGTGACGCCATATTACGCTCGTCCCGAAGGATCAGTCAGTAAATTGTCTACATTTCGTGATGGGTGGCGTATTTTAAAGATGATTGCAACACTGATAAAGGAAGAACGGCCGTTATTGTTTTTTGGTGTTTTGGGAACAGTGCTGTTTATTGTATCTTTAATGCTGGCGGCACCGGTCATTTTAACGTATTTTGAAACGGGTTTGGTGCCGCGCTTGCCAACCGCATTGTTGTCGGCAGCTGTGGCATTAACCGGGGGTGTCAGTTGGGCAATTGGTCTGATTTTGGATATGGTTAATAACAGTCGTAAAGAATTACGGCGGATGCGATATTTATCCATTCCGGTATTGCGGCAAGAATAAGTAAAAAGGGTAAACATACATGTTTTCAAGTTATCGGGCGGTTTTTTGGTTAAGCGTCGTTATGGCGTTGTTTGTTTTTGCACCGTTTTATGTGACGGGGTTTTCAACGGATGTTTGGACACGGTTGGCGCGTATCGCCGAATGGAGCCGTTTAGGATTTCCCTGGCATGAATATTTAACCGCTGAACAAAATTTTCCCTTTGGACAAGAGCTTCATTGGACACGGCCACTTGATTTTTTAGGATACGCATTCGCATGGACGTTTATTCCCACATGGGGATTGAAAACAGCTCTGGAAATTATGGCAACGTTTACCCCGATTATTGTTTTGTTGATTGGAATCCGGGGCTATTTTTACGGAATGCGCGGTTATGTATCTCCTAAAATAGCATTTTTGGGATTTTGGTTGTTTTTTTATGCAATCGGATACGTTTGGGGACAGGCAGCACCCGGATATTATGATCATCATGTGTTTCATTTTACATTGTTGATGTGGGTGATTGCTTTGACTGCACGAAGTTTTTTAACTGTAGGACAAGCAAAACTTTGTTTAATGGCTGCCGCGGGTGTTTTAACGGCATTGGGGACTTGGATAACGGCCGAATTTGCGATAAATATGGTTTTTGTTGCGTTGCCGTTTGCCTTTTGGTGGTTGTTGTTTAACACTTCTTTAAAAGCATTAACAGTGTATTTTTGTGTTTATACACTTGTTTGTTTGCTTGCCTTAAGCTTTGACCACCCGATGAGTGGTTTTATGACATTGGATATCTATCGTTTTTCGTTATTTCATGCCATATTGGGTGGAATATTTACCGGTATTTGCCTGATATTAGAGAGTTTATTTCGGATTATTCAGACAAGTGTTTTCAGACGGCTGATTTATGGTGTTTTGATGGTATCTATTACCTGTTGCGCGCTTTTAATCGGATTCCAGGATATTATTTTTCGGCCGATGACAGATCCCGTCGTGTATCATTTATGGGTTAAAAAAGTAACCGAGATGGCTCCTTTAACAAATGATTGGCCATCATTTTTTCGGTATGTTATTTTGACGGCTCCTGTTGTTGTAGGGATGATGGTTTCTTTTATTCAAAACCACATACAAAAACGACAAGCTATTCTATTGACGGTGTTAAGCGGCCTTGTTTTTTACACAACTTTAATGGTTTTTCATGTCAGAGTAGGGATTTCGGTTGATGCTTTCTTTATTTGGACAGCGGTTTTCTTTTTGAACGATGTTTTTTTTCCGCGGGAAAAATCAGTTAAACTGACTTTGATATTTATTGTGTTTTATGCGTTGTTTATGGGAACAACAATAAAGGGTAAAATAATTATGGAACGTTTCATCAAGTTTGGTGTAGATCATTACAAAGAAGCCTATGAAAATAACCCTGATATAGAATTGCCAACGTTTTTAAAAGATGAATTTTTAAAAGAAAAAGCAAAAAATGAAGAAAAAGAGCTAACACTTGATGCAAAAGTCAATGCGTTGTTTAACCAACGTCCTGAAGACGAAACATATTCATGCAAAACGCCGGAAAGTGCCTTTAAAGTTTTAAAAGAACATCCGGTAAAAGGCGGTGTTTTAACTGATATTTTTCAAGCACCTCAGGTTTTGTGGGAGAGTGGTAGACCCGTTTGGGGCGGGCCGTATCATGATATGATTGCCCCTCATCTGGATTTAATACGTGTGTTTTTTGATGAAGGCCCTGATTTTAAAGTGGCACGTCGGTTATTAGAATATCGTCAGACAAAATTGATTTTTATGACGCATCCCGGTTGTATGGTATATTTATTTTGGAATGATAAGGCATTTAAAAAGCGTGAAGGATTAGATGCATATTTTTATTTCAAAACGTATTATGAGTTGCCCGGTATGCCTAAATGGCTTAAACGAATTTATTACGATGAACCATCAGGGGTCAAAATTTTTGAGGTTATTGAGGATCATATGCCTCGTTTGCAGCCCTGAAATTATTTAAATAAGTCCGCTCGGGTGACGGGTAGATTATTTACCCCGGCATACGTTTTTAAAAAATAGGCGGTTAACGTGAGACCATTTTGAATGTCAATCTTGTCGGCTGGTGCATCACGCCATAAAAAAGCCGGTAGTTTTAACAACTTATCGTGGTAAGGAAGCCCTTTTTCACGACTGACCGCACGGCCCGTTTTTGGGGAAATATAGGCCAGATCATTCCTATCACCGCCGCCAGCACAGACAGATGTATCCAATCCAAAGCCGATTGTTTCTAATAAACGCCACTCCAGCCGAACGTAAAACATTAAAAAGTTATCATCCGCTAAATGTGTCAGAAAAGAGCAAACATCTTGATAAAATGAATTACAAGTTTGACGTTCGGGTAACAAAGTATCTGCTAAAAAGCAAACAGACATCAGTGCGTTCAAACGATATCGGTCATTCATAAATCGCGTCCAAAACGAATGGCTTTGTTCAATATAAAAACGGCCTGTTTGCTCGTTTAAACGCGCTTGCCATCGGGCATGTACAAATGATCCGATTTGCGGGGGTATTTTTGTTTTAATTGCTCCGCGATAGCGGCCGTTTTCAGCAGTAAGCAAAGATAAAAGCCATGCATGTTCACTAAGCCGGTGCGTTGACAGAACCAAAGCATCTGTCGTTTTAAATTCAGGCATTAAAATCCAAACCCCAATTGGTGTATTGTGCCGGATCTTCACCCCAATTTTCTTTTACTTTAACGAATAAAAACAAATGGACTGTTTTTTCAAATAAGGCACTTAATTCACGGCGAGCCGATTCACCGATTTTTTTTATCATGGAGCCGTTTTTCCCTAAAACAATCGCTTTTTGTCCGGCCCGCTCCACATAAATCGTTTGCTCAATACGAATATCTGATTTTGTCTCATCAAACCGTGTTGTTTCAACGCTTATCATATAGGGGAGCTCTTGTTGTAACAAGAAAAATAATTTTTCCCGTGTTATTTCGGCACAAAACAACCGATTCGGCAGATCTGACAATTGATCCGGCGGAAACATCCATGTACCTTTAGGTATTTTATTGATCAGATAGTGCTTTAAGTCGTTCAGATTTTCGGATGTTTTTGCGGAAATTAAAAATGTTTCTGAAAAAACATCAGGATCGTTTAAAGTGGCGATCAGGGGTAACAAAGCTTCTTTTTTGACAATATCAATTTTATTCAGGACCAATACAGCGTGTTGACCGTTTTTTTTAAGTGAAGAAATAATCTCACGGGTATTTTTTTCTAAACCTTTTGATGCGTCTACCAATAACAAGCATAAATCCGATTCACCGGCTTCTGTCCAGGCTGCAGCAACCATAGCACGATCCAAACGACGGCTTGGTTTGAAAATACCGGGGGTATCAACCAAAACAATTTGCGTATTGCCTTCAATCCAAATACCGCGAATGCGTGAGCGGGTTGTTTGAACTTTCGGGGAAACAATAGATACTTTTGCACCGACCAGGTTGTTGACCAAAGTTGATTTTCCGGCATTGGGTGCCCCTAAAACGGCAACAAAACCAAAATGTGTCTCTGTCATGCGGTAAATTCCTCCCATAACAATTTCGCCGCCGCTTGTTCGGCTGTTTTTTTGGATGAGCCTTGTCCGACGCGGCAATGCCCTTTTGCACGGACCTCTACATGAAAAACGGGCGCATGATCGGGGCCCGAGCGACCGATAAGCTTATAAACGGGTAATTGTCCAAAGTGCTTTTGTGTCCATTCTTGAAGTGCTGATTTGGGATCTTTGGGTGCTTGACGATAAGACAGCATGATTGATTGCCAGTTTTGTGTGATTAATGTGCGAGCTGCTTCAAAACCGTCATTTAAAAACACAGCACCGATTAAGGCTTCGCACACATCCGCCAAAATAGAATCGTTGTGGCGTAATGAATTTTCTTTTGTAATTAAAAAACGGGAAATATCCAGTTGTCGTGCAACGATCGCTAATGTTTCTTCACGTACCAAATCTGTAAAGCGGTGCGCCAAAGCACCTTCCTGCTCTTGAGGGAAACGACGATAAAGCATCTCTGCAATACATAATCCTAAAACACGGTCACCTAAAAATTCAAGACGTTCATAATCAGCACGGTGTCCCCCGTGTGACAAAGTAAACGCTTGTTTAAACAAAGGATTTGTTTCAATTTTATGTTTCAAATCAAGCATCACTCAATCCTTGTAAAAAAACGGTCTAAACGCAATGAATCATTCCATTTCCAGAATTCATAGGCCGCACCGGCACCGTTGTTGGAATAGAATAAAAAGCGTGCTTTCCCTTCTAAATTTTCAAATGGAACCACACCGAAAAAACGACTGTCAGAAGAGTTGTCACGGTTGTCGCCCATCATGAAGTAATATCCTTCCGGAACAAGAACGGGAGGCGTATCGTCGCTCCGCATATCGTCGGAACGTTCGTAAATAAAATGTTTTTTGCCGTTGGGTAACGTTTCTACATACCGCGTATAGCGGGTTGTTCCGCTTTCCGTTGTTTGTTCTTCAACACCGACAAGTTCACGCTCAACAAGTTCATTGTTGATGTAAAGGCGTCCCTGTTTCATTTGAATTGTATCACCGGGCAGCCCGATAACGCGTTTAATGTAATCGGTTTTATTATCAGTCGGAACTTTGAACACAACCACATCGCCGCGTTCGGGGGCGGAAGCAAAAAGTCGTCCCCGCGGTATCAAAGGCAATGATAAAGGGAAAGAGTGTTTTGAATAACCATAGGTGTATTTTGAAATAAACAGGTAATCCCCGATTAAAAGCGTCGGGACCATTGAACTGGAAGGAATATTATAGGGTTCAATCAAGAGTGAGCGGATTCCCAAAGCCGCTAAAACGGCCAACGTCAGACCGAATGCATTAGACCAAAAGCCGCCGGCTTTTTTTTCTTTTTTCATTTGAAATTTATCCTTTTATATGGTATGTATCTTAATAAAAATATGGGTTTATATATCACAAAAAAGCAGGTTTGTCCATGTTAAAATTTACTTTGTCTCATACAGAAAAAAAAGCGCGGCGCGGCTGTTTAGAAACCGCACACGGAATTGTTCAAACACCGGCGTTTATGCCGGTTGGAACCGTTGGTTCGGTCAAAGCCATGTTACCCGAATCTGTCCGTGAAACAGGAGCTGAAATTATTTTAGGAAATACATACCATTTAATGTTGCGTCCCACGGCGGAACGGGTAGCGCGGTTCGGCGGATTACATCGGTTTATGAATTGGCCGGGACCGATTTTGACTGATTCGGGTGGATTTCAGGTGATGAGTCTGTCCGGGTTAAGGAAAATTACGGAAGAGGGGGTTCGGTTTCAATCTCATTTAGACGGATCAACCCATATGCTGTCACCCGAACGATCTATGGACATTCAATATTTATTGGATGCTGATATTACCATGGCATTTGATGAATGTGTCTCGTTTCCGGCCGACAAGCAGACGGTTGAAAAATCCATGCGCCGTTCCATGCGTTGGGCAGCAAGATCAAAAGCGGCCTTTAAGGATCGGCAGGGATACGGTCTGTTTGGTATTGTTCAAGGTGGCATGTTTCGTGATTTACGGGCCGAATCGGCCGAAACCTTAAAGAAAATTGGGTTTGACGGATATGCTATCGGTGGTTTGGCGGTTGGTGAAGGGCAAGAAACAATGTTTCAGGTATTAGATTATACACCTGATTTTTTGCCGGCCGATAAACCGCGTTATTTAATGGGAGTCGGGCGTCCCAGTGATATCGTCGGGGCCGTTTGGCGGGGTGTGGACATGTTTGATTGTGTGATGCCGTCACGGTCCGGTCGTACGGGGCAGGCATTTACATCGCATGGGGTATTGAATTTGCGTAATGCCCGTCATGCGGATGATGAAACGCCTTTGGATGAGGCTTGCGATTGTCCGGCGTGTCGGTGGTATACACGTGGATATTTACACCATTTGTTTCGGTGTGGTGAAATCTTAAGCAGTATGTTGCTGACATGGCATAATATTCGGTTTTATCAGAATTTGATGTTCCAAATACGACAAGCACTTGAAAACGGCGCTTTTGAGCCTTTTTATGATCAATTTATGTCCCGTTGGCAACATGACCGAAAAATGTAGTATGACACAGCCCGTGCAGCGGTATCAAGGGTTGTCATCGTTGACACGCTCCGTACGTGCCGTCAGTAAAGCGGCTTTGGGAGCGCGGGGATTTTCCAATGTTGATATCATTGAAAATTGGGCAGATATTTTAGGGCCGGATTTGTCGCGCGGCATTGCTCCTGTTAAAATTGTTTTTAAAAACGAATCGCGGTCGCATGGGGTGTTGCATGTAAAAAGTTCCGGTGGTGCGTTCGCGATGTTGTGTGAACACCAAAAAGGACGTATTTTAGACAGAATCAACACTTATTTCGGATATCCGGCGGTTGAATCATTAAAAATTATTCAAGGAGCCCTTAAATTGAAAGCCGATGAACCGATTGCATGTTTTAAAAAAATACCAAAACAGCAAAAGGTTGCTTTGGAAAAAAAAGTAGCCTTGATTGAAGACGAGGATTTGCGCCGCCAAATGTATGAAATCGGTTTAGCGCTTATTCAAAAAAATCTGTGATTAAAAAGGCCGATTGATTAAACGGTATTATTATCGGTCATCCCTCCTTTTTTTTGTTGACAAGATCAGATTTTTTCAGTATAAATAGAACATTCCCCGAGAATGAGGATATTTTTATATAAAAATGTCACGCTTTATCAAGAGGTTAAAGACTATTGGGGACAACTTGTAACAAAATTTAAGGAAGAAGTATGTCAAAAAGATTAAGTTCAAAATTTAAAATTGATCGTCGGTTGGGTGTAAATTTGTGGGGAAAAGCGAAAAGTCCCGTTAATAAAAGAAATTATGGCCCCGGTCAGCATGGTCAAAATCGTAAAAAACCGACGGATTACGGTGTTCAGTTGCATGCCAAACAAAAGTTAAAGGGTGTTTATGGTAATGTGTCGGAAAAACAATTGCGCCGTTATTATGCCGAGGCGATTCGCCGTAAAGGTGACTCTTCTGAAAACCTGATTGGTTTATTGGAAAGCCGGTTAGATTCATTGGTTTATCGGATGAAATTTGTGCCGTCTGTCTTTGCCGCACGTCAGTTTGTTAGCCATGGCCATGTATTGGTAAATGGGAAAAAGGTCAATATTCCTTCTTATTTGGTTAAAGTCGGTGATGAGATTGCTGTTCGCAGTAAAGCCAAGGAAATGGCCGTTGTCATTGAAGCATTAGCAGCGACAGATCGGGAAGTTCCGGATTATATTGAAGTTGATGCCAATGAAATGAAAGGAAAATACACACGAACACCGAAGTTGATGGATGTGCCTTATGCAACATCAATGGAACCGAATTTGGTTATTGAATTTTATTCACGTTAGTTTTTTGAATGTGTTCCAAAAGGGTCGTTTTATTAAAACGACCCTTTTTTATATGAGAATATATCCTGTTTCTTTCCTGTAACCGAATAATTAAATTAACCTTAAGTAAAGAGTCACAGATAGAATTAATACTCTTAATTTAAGAAATTTTTTTGTGATTCTTTTAATCGTTAAAATGATCTGATTCTTTTTTTGTAATTAAATCATCTGGCTGAATATTTAGGGCATCACAGATGGTGACCAGTTCTTTTAAATCCGGTATCCTTTCACCCTTTTCAATGTGGCGGATTGTTTCAATGGAAGTGTAACTCATTTTGGCTAATGCTTCTTGGGATAATCCCCGTTCATTTCTGAAAAAATAAACTTTTGCACTTATTGTTGACTTACTCATTTTATCCATCCTTTTTATATCAATCAATTTATATTAAATATAAACCAACACCAAGTTATTATACATAATTAGGCTTGTTTTGAAAAGGATTATTTATTCTTTGATGATAATAAATTTTTTGATTATGTAATTTTGGTGAGGAATACATTTACTTTTTTCAATTGAACATGGTTTAATTTGATGTTCTTCTTTTATAAGATTTTTTTGCTATAATTAAAAAGAAAGGGAATATTACATCCCTTCCTGACATTTGATCATTTTTTTTAAGATATTGTTTTAGTTTTAAAGAATGTATTTATTGCTGTTTTAAAAAAAGTTCGTTTACACGAATCTCCAAAGCATTGCAGATATTTACAAGACGTCTTAAATCCGGTGATCCTTTATCATTTTCCATATGGCTGATTGTCTTTGGACTGCATTGAACCAAATCGGCAAGCTGCTCTTGTGACAATCCACGATATTTTCTGAAAAACCGAATTTGAGCACCTATTTTAACTGTTTGATTCATTATATACCCCTTTCATATAAGTAAATAGTTTTATTTTTATCAAAGAAATATCCCGATACTTTATCTATACTCCATATTTTCCATTTTGAAAAGAATTATTTTTTCTCTATTCGCTTTTTTTAGGTATGGGCCTTCTTAAATAACATATCCTATTTTGAGCGAATACGTTGTATCGGACAGGGATGTTTTTTTTATTCAAGGTGTGTGACAATATGTTCAACGCCTGTCGTTTTTATATTTTTTAATTTTGTCTTTATGAAACGTGATGTTATTTTAGGCTTTCGTTTGATAATATGGTATTTTGTTTTCGCTTCTATGATTTTCATCATGGCTTGGGGCAGATATTTTTTATCATAGACGTGCGACCAACATAACAAGCGAAACAAGGCAAGAGGCGTTTCCTTATATTTTTGTGGTTCAATATGAAACATCCGCCGCAGTGACCTTTTAATAACCCGATAGTGGCGAATTAAGACAGATGTCTTTAAAATCAGAACAATGTCGGCTTGTTGAATGACCGGTGTTATCCAGTCCTGAAAGTAAACGCCTTCACAAATCCAACTTTCATTTTCTGTTAAAATTTTATTTAATAAGGTCTTGCGTTCTTCTGGGGGGAACGTTTTTGATTAAAAAGAGCATGACTCCCCCCATTCATCCATTTGATTTCATCCAAATCAAAATAGGGTATATGTCGTTTTTCAGATAATTTTTTGGGCATAAGTTGTTTTGCCGCTGCCGGCACCGCCGGTAATGTATATTTTCATTTTCTTTTTTTATCTGTATGTTAGGTTCAATCATTCGGAACCGTTCCCATATGTTCAATATATAAAAGGTTTAATTAAAATACAAATAATTTTTTATTTGAAAGGAATTTTTTATTTTGATTGCAAAATGAAATCTGTCATATTATTTTTTTTACAGGAAAAAGAATGGCAAAAGATGAAACACATTGATGTTTTTTGTGAAGAATTCCGGCCGCTTTTAAGTATTAAAAATAAAAGAGCCGCGTGGTTAAGCGCGGCCTTGATATATTGTGTTATAAATATTTTCTATTTCAAGTTATCCTTAAAGAAGGCTTCCATTTTATCAAACGGAATCACATCTGTTCTGTGGTATAAATCAACATGGTTGGCACCGGGGATAATTATCAGCTCTTTGTTGTTACCCGTCAATTTTTTGAAAACATCTTCCGAAAAATAGCGGCTATGTGCTTTTTCACCGTGTATCATCAAAACAGGATTTTTAATCGTATCAGCATATGCTAAAATCGGTTGGGTAATCAAAGATAATGCTGAAGTGGTGTTCCAATGTCCGTTAGAATTGATTGAACGCGGATGAAACCCAAGTTTTGTTTTATAGTAACCGAAATAATCCTGAACAAATTGAGGTTCATTGCCCGTCAGTTTGTCAGGCAACCCGGCCGCTTTGGCAAAAGTACCATTTTTATAGTCTTTTGTGCGCTGATTGTTCAAGTCCTCACGCAGTTTGTATAAATCATCAGCCGACATGGAATCGTTATAACCTTTTGCAGTAACACGTGTCATATCATACATTGTAGAAGTAACGGTTGCCTTGACACGTGTATCTTGTGCCGCGGCGTTCAGAGCAAAACCACCCCAGCCGCAAATACCGATAATACCAATTTTACTTTTATCAACTTCTGGTAAAGTGGTTAAATAATCAACAGCCGCACTGAAATCATCTGTGTTGATGTCGGGCGAGGCAACATTACGAACTTCACCGCCGGATTCGCCGGTAAATGAGGGGTCAAAGGCTAATGTTATAAATCCGCGCTCAGCCATATTCATGGCATATAAGCCGGCGGATTGTTCCTTGACGGCACCAAAAGGCCCCGCAACGGCAATCGCTGCCATTTTATCGGCCGATCTGTTTTTCGGCTCATATAAATCACCGATTAACTTAATGCCGAAACGGTTCTTGAAAGTAACTTTTTTCACATCAACTTTTTCGCTTTTTTCAAAAACTTTATCCCAAAGGGTTTCATTAGATGAGGCAAAAACCTTGTCAGGCGTGTTCAGAAATAATCCTAAAACAGCCATGGAAAAGGCACATAAAGTTTTCATAGTCATTATAATTCTCCTTTTTTGTTAATCATGTATTAATATACAGCGGTTATTTTAATATAGCAAATACTTATTGGAAATTATTAAATATGCTTGACAGGTATATTTAGTTGATGTATTTTCTTTTTATGGAGATCAGAGTTCTTAAGTATTTTTTGGCTGTTGCGCACGAAGGCAGTATTACTGCCGCGGCAAATGCGTTGCATTTAACGCAACCCACGGTAACACGGCAATTGCAAAATTTGGAACATGAGCTCAAACAAAAACTTTTTACACGCGGAAAGCATAAAATCACCCTGACTGAAAAAGGTATGTTGCTCAAAGATCGTGCCAAAGAAATTATTGAAATGGTATGCAAAACCAAAAATGACATTATGTCTTCTGCTGAAGATGTGCGTGGCGATGTGTATATCGGGTGCGGAGAAACCGAAGCTATGCAATACGTTGCGGAAGTGATTAAGGATATACAAGTTTCTCACCCAGATATAACGTTCCATATTCATTCCGGTAATGCCGAAGAAGTCATGGAGAGACTGGATAAAAAACTGCTTGATTTTGGAATTTTAATTCAACCGGTAGATATTGCAAAATATGATAATATCACGCTGCCGGCAACAGATACGTGGGGTATTTTAATACGTAAAGATTCTCCGCTTGCTGCATATCAATCCGTGAAGCTGGAAAACCTTACAGGTATTCCACTGATTACCTCACGGCAAACCATGAAAAAATTTTCCCATAACGAATTTGCACACTGGTTTCACGGAAAGTTTGAAACCTTAAATGTCGTTGCTACCTACAACTTGATTTATAATGCCGCCTTGCTGGTAAAATCAGGTGTCGGATGTGCCATTGTGCTGGATAAATTGGTTGATACATCAAGCAGCAGCACTTTATGTTTTCGGCCGTTTGAACCAAAATTAGAATCAAAATTAGATATCGTTTGGAATAAATTTCAAGTTCGTTCTGCAGCCGCTAATCTGTTTTTGCAAAAACTGCAGGAAAAGTTCGGGGAATAAAGTTGTTTCTTAGTGGTGTTTGAGGGGCAGATTGCCTTTTAAAACTGAAAACAAAACTGTTATAATAAAGCTTGCGAAAGCGAGCATCTAGGCAACATAAATCCCGCTTTATTACCTTTAACGCTCCACTAAAATAAGGAATCATTATCCTGGATACCCGCATGCGCGGGTATGACATGAGGGAGGGGGCGTTATAAACTGCTTATCTGCAAATGGATATACATTATAATTGTTTTTGCAGGTTCATTTTTTCCCCTCCTGCAAATTAAAAATGCCGCTGGGATTGAAAGTGTCGCAAAAAAACAAAAGGGCAGCGTTTTATTTAATAATCTTTCCCTACCGATAGCACATCAAACTGAACAAGTTTGCAAAATAGGGGGATAGACCAGACGTAATAAGGCTTTTCGGCATTTACCGCATTTTGGGTACTGCTCTCTTAATTATGGTATACAAATGTGAAAAAAGGGGGAGGGAAGTAAAAATCGCGTCGGCATATAAACAGACCGATTTCCCCGAAAACAAGGCGGAATAAGGGCTTTCGCGGGGTATAAAAAAAGAGAGTTTTATGCAAACTCTCTTAAAATTGGTGGAGATTTTTTCATTTTCTACGGAAAACAGTATATATTCATTTGCTTTTGGGACATTTTGCAAATGACTTGTATGCAAAAATAGTGTTGTTTATCGTCAAAAATGCACGTCTTGAAAATATAAGTTGATAAATCTGTAAATAAGAGCATGTATGGTGATGCGATCAATTGAAAGGACAGCACATGGAAAAACAACTTAAACTTCTGGCGCAAATCATCCTGCCAACGCTCTTAACCGTATTGAAAAATAATAAAAAAACTAAAAACCGCCGCCCAAGTTGAACTTTCATTCCACAAAAAGGCGGTGATTATCCTCGCCACCCCTGAGCAAATATAGAAAAGGATGCCAGTATAGTTAAGGCTTTTTAAACGAACTAAAATCCGATAACTGAAGATATGCAATGATACCTAATATCAAATTTAGTACATTATCAAAACAGCTAATATCATTAGAATGTTCGAACGAAGCCCCAGGCGTAAGCACATTACTGTGTTTGAAACTACAATATTTACTATAAAAATAGTTGAAATCATCTTGGTCATTAAAAGGAAGATTTTTCCTAAATTCTTTTATATATTCGGTCGTTTTAATTGGAGAGTAATATTTATTGAATAATCCAATTTTCTCTTGATTCGGCCCCTTCCTATAATTGATAAGTTTAATGGCTTCCTCATGTTTTTCTTTTGGGTTATTTTTATCCTTAGTTATATAGCTACCAACGGGATAAAATAACTTAAACAAAACACCAAAATTCTCCCACGCTATTGGACTTTCCAAAGTATCACCCATTTCCAAGCTGGCCTTTATTCGCCCCATAACTGCTGAAGCAAAATATTTGTTGTAATTTTGTTTTCTTCCCTCATTCGTTGGACAGTCTTTTATATAGCTCAGTATAGCACAGGTTTCCAATGTATGTCCCGCAATTATAAAAGCATCATAGTAATGTTTGTTTTCAAATAAAGTACAAAAAGATTTAAAAGCATCACCTATTCGAAAATATAAACTCCAAATAACCCCGTAAAAAGCATCTTCACTTCCTTCAAAGGTGGTTTTTTCTAAAGGTTTAAATTCTTTTATAATTTTCAATTTATCTTCATTTGGCCAGTCAATCATTGATATTTCTCCAAAAATTTTTGATATTATACGGGCATTATATCAAAAATACAAGATTTCAGCATATTTCACTGGACTTTTCTTTTGTTTCAAGCATTCATTGTGTTGCAACGAAAGGAAAACTGATGAAAATGCGCAAGTATGAGGATATTACCCCAAGCAACCGGACAAACTTTACAATGCTTTATTACCACGCCGGCCGGATTTTGACACATATTGAAACTCAACTGAAGCAGGCTTATGGCAATCCTCTTCCCATAAAACAGGCGCGAAATCTGACCCGCATGCAATACAAATTGGAACAAATGGTCGCACGTTATAAACAAATGAAAGCGGACCTGGACAAGGAATATCAACTCAAAAAAGCAAAATAGAGCTTGTTTTTTGAACGTTCTTCGTATATAATCAGTTCTGTTAGGACAGCCCAAGTTCTAACAAGGGAGTACAAACCCTGATTCTCGTGGGCAAGGGACTTTTGTATTATTGAAAGTTTCTTTGTTTGTGGGCATCTCACCGTTTGGTGGGTGCCGGCGATATAAGGCATGCTCGAATAAACCGGGCTACTTTTCACGAGATTCGTAGTTTGTAACACCCACCGCCTTCTGGCGGTGTTTTGTTTGGGCTGACAGGTAATTCAGTTTGAGCATCTGCGCGTTCTTTGGCCACCGTGACACCCCTATGTCCAGCAACATAGAGCGACATTTAGAGGAAGTTATCAGAGATTTAATAGCCCAAGGGGTAGATGAATTTTGGCTGTGCGAGCAAGGCGCATTTGATTGTATGGCGCGCCTTACCTTGAAAGAATTAAAAAAGGAGTTTAAAGGGATCTCCCTGTGCTTGCTTCCGGCATATCACCCCAGTGAGGCTAAAATGGTGTGGGTTGATGCGCAAGATTACGACTTGATATACCCCGATGAAGTGGCCAATGCTCCACCTCAGGTTGCCATTTTACGGAGAAACGACTACATCGCCAAGAATGCGGATTACATTGTTTGCTATATCACCCATAATTCCGGTGGCGCTTATAAGGCTGTCGAAAAAGCCCGAAAACATAAAAAGAAGATAATTAACCTGGCCGAGTATGTTTAGCCCGAAAGGATTGACTTTTATGTGCGGTTTGGTTAGGATGAAAGCAATCACAAGGAGTTTTAATGTTAATACTGAATATTAATGGACCAATCAATTCAGGAAAGACAACAGTTTCCAAGATTTTGGTAAATCTGTTGCCCAATGCCACTTTTATTGAAGTGGATGAGTTGATGAGTGACGAAGAGGAAGCAAAATTGGGACTTTCTATACAGGATGGTTGGGCAGAACGTCAAAAACGCCTAAATGAAACACTCTTAGCATTGAAACAATCTCGTCAATACGAAACGGTTATATTTGCCTATCCCATCAGTGAAAATAGTTATAAAACATGGTCCTCTATGGCGGATGAAAACACTCGTTTTATAAATATCACCCTTGCCCCCAGTTTGGAAGAATGTTTAAAGAATCGTGGCGAACGGGAACTAGATGATTGGGAACGAAACAGAATCAAAGAGATGTATGAGGAAGGATATCAAAATCGTCCATACTCCGACTTTATCATCAACAATGACAATCAAACACCCAAAGAAACTGCCGAAGTTATCAAAGGTTTTGTGGAACAAGCTCTCTCCCCAAAACAACAATGGTTGCATTTAGTAGAAAGACGTTGGCCGGCTTTGTTAAATGGCGAAAAGACTTCCACATTCCGTTTGAATGAAGGATTTGTTCATAAAGGATTTTTGGTCTATAAAGACTGTCCAAAGGAACAGTGGGCAGAAGTTGTTTATGTGACTCATGTGTATTATGTCCCTTTACGTCAAGCATTAGAAATAGATGGTTTCGATGCGCATACACCAGATATTGAAACAGGACTAAAACAAATGCGAGTTCATTATCCGGATATTACTTTGGATACACCGATTTTATTAGCACAACATTTAAGTGTTCCTGAAACAAAGGTAAAATACTCTGAAGAGGTTAAGAAGATACTGGAGAAAAGCAAATGAGCAAAATTAAACTATCTGTTTGTGGTGTTATTATGTATCAGAGCAAATTTCTAATAGTCAAACGCTCTGAAACAGATGACTTTTTGCCAAATTGTTGGGAATTCCCTGGTGGTGGTGTAGAAGATGGTGAAACAATAACTGAAGCCTTGAAACGAGAAATAAAAGAAGAAATAGGTTTGGATATATCAAGCAAGTATCCCCAACTAATCGGTATTTCTGAAGAGTTTATGAATGAAGATAAAACAGAAAGATATTTACAATTAAATTATAAGATTGTTATGGACACAGAACCCAACATGATACTCAGTTCCGAACATGTCGCTTTTGATTGGGCGGAAACTACCGATTCCAGATTGGACGATTTTCTAAAAGAGATTATTAGGCAAGTGGCGACAGGCAAATGAGCTTACCGATTTGCTATCTTATTTGTGGGTTTTTAGGTGCTGGCAAAACAACTTATTCCCAAAAACTCTCCAAAGAAACGGAAGCAATCCATCTAAATCCTGATGAATGGTGTATGAAATTGTTTTCCAAAGAAGAATATGAACAAAATTGGAATAAATGTTTTTCTGAAACTATAGCGTATTTGTGGAAAAAAGCAGGAGAATATGCCAAAAATGGAAAATCCATTATTTTCGACATGGGATTTTGGACAAAACAAAGTCGGGATGAAGCAACACAAAGGGCAAAGGATTTGGGATTCAATCCTGTTATACATTTTTTGAATGCGCCAGATGAGATTTTGAAACAGCGGATTAGTGCTAGGAAAGGTGCAATTGCAGAATATAATTTAAAGCATTTTGATGAATTAAAAAAGCAATTTGAAGTTCCTACCAAAACAGAAAAATACGTCAAATGTGACAATTACTAATACTCTCTAAAAACGCTTGGCACCCCTCATAAATATCCCAATAGGCTTCATCAAAATTACCGGTGTACCAAGGGTCTTTGATATTGCGGGGCTTATTTGAAAAATCTAACAAACGATGGATTTTATTATCCGTATCTACGCCAACGATAGATTGAATGTCTTCAATATTGCTGTCGTCCATCGCTAAGATATAATCATAATAAGCATAATCAGACGGACGAATTCGACGAGAATAATGCTCTTCAAAAGGAACGTGCATAGCGCTCAACATCTCGCGCGTACCATAGTGCATACCGGCATGACACATTTCATTATATCCCTCGGTGGCGGCAGAATCTATTTCAAACTGATCGGATAGGCCTCGCTCATTCACCATTTGCTTCATCACAAACTCCGCCATCGGCGACCGACATATATTCCCAAGACATACAAATAAGACTTTAATCATTTGACTTCTTTCTAATCATTCAGGTTATCCATACTCCTATTATAAAAAAGAACGCCCGAAATCTCAAGGAAAAACTAAGAATTTGCCAAATTGATGATTGTTTTACCAGCGCTTTTTGCTATGCGTACAGCCTGATAAGCGCCACCGCTTTTGGTATCCACATAGCAAACAACAAAATCCGCATTTTGAGCCAACCACTTATTTCGCCGACAGATGGCAAAGCGCAAAGGTCCTTCTTCAATTCCTTCAGGACAAAAAACATGGTCATAGCTACTTTTTTTCCAATCATAGTCCTCTTGATTTGTGGGCAAATACGCCAACGCTAAAGAACGCGTAATAGTGGGATGTTCCTTTTTAATACTGCGTAAAACTTCAAAGGCTAGATGGTCAAAATCGCCGTAGCCGCCCAGCCAAAATTCATCCACACCTTTGGAACGGATCAGGTCTAATATCACATCAGTTAAGCCGGCCTTAACTAGGCTCTGGTTGGGAATAAAGCGATGGACGAAAAAGACACAAATCTGTCCCATGGATCCTCATATCAACCCTACCAAAAACCCGCCATTTACAGGCGGGTGGATGTTTACAACTATAACTTATGTGAGAAATAGCCCAGTTTATTTGGGCGAACCCATATTCACTGGCATCCACCCATTATGGATAGATGCCTACGACAAACATTTGGCACAAGATATGCCGATGTATGCCCACATAAGTTCTTGGATTGTAAAGTCCACAGTTCAGACGGGCAGTCCGAACATCAAATAGTATAGCACACTTTTGTTTTCATTGCAAGAAGTTTTATTTTGAATTGAAAAAACTAACAATTTTTAGTTTGATAAAAGTAAAAAATCTCCTCAAAAGATATTTTTTACAGTGTAATTTTTGAATAAAATTATCTTCTGTGAATATTTTATCCCATTTTATTATGTAACAAGACTTAAATTTCGAACGGAAAACATAGTCTTTTAATTTCTTTGTAAAATGGCAATAATTGCCATGAGCTACATCTGGTAAATAGATTAGTAAAAAGCATTTATCACAATGTTTTAGATAATGGCTGATTTTTGCGTTTTTCTTATCAATTGCTTCTTGTAGTTCATCAAAAGGGTTTTCCTTGCTATAACACTCGTTGTTCACGTGACAGTCAAATTTTCCATCCATGTTTTCAAAACCACTGATAGAAATATTAAAGTATTCATTTTGCACAAGAATACTTTCTTTAACAAAACAGGGGCAGCGCTTTAAATTTTCGGCATTTCTGTCAATAATACTTTTTATTCCGTCTTTTAAGGCTTTTTTATTATATATATCCCAGAAACCTGGATTATAAATAGCATCCATTTTTTCTTGGTAAGTTCTTGCGCACCATTTTCGTTTATTCCATTTATCAATCAAAATAGAAATATTTAAATGATACTCCTTTTGGGCGTACTGACAGGCCTGATTACCGATTGTCATGAGATGTTGTAAAGCCCGACCATGGCGACTTTTAACAATAAATTTTGTGACCTCTAATCCAATTTTTTGATTGTTTTTTGTTGTGAAGATAAAATCAGGGGGGTCAGCATCTTGACAGGATACTATGCCGTTCTTTCTATACCATTCTTTACCTTCATCTGAAGCTAAAAAATAATTTAAATACTCCCTTTCTTCTGTTTTTTTATCTTGCGCCATGATTGTTGCTCCATTGTTCTAAATTATAATTGTATGTAAAAGCAAGAAAAGAGAATTTTCAAGGCCTATTTTATAGTATCTTGAATTTTTTTAAAAAATATTATATCATGTTCCTTGTTATGTTAACTAATTCAGTTGGTAGTAGACTTTTTTATGAAACAAAAAATTGAGTACATAGAAATTAATAAACTTCGTCTTTGGAGTGAAAATCCTAGGGACCCTATTGATAAAGAAGCAAGTGATTTTGACATTATTTCACATGCGCTTCAAAATGACCACGAAAAATGGAACCTTGATAAACTTTTAAACAAAATGGGATCTCATTATGATTTTAGTGAACTCCCTACAGTAGTTCAGGATAAAGGTGAGTATATTGTTTATGATGGGAATAGAAGACTTGCAATAATTAAAATATTACAAAATCAATCACTGTATCAGTCAGTTATGGGTAAGCTATTTTTACCAGACAACCTTGAACATTTCCTTAATTTAAGTACAATTCCGTGTAATGTGTGTGACAAAGAAACAGCTCTTGATAATATCGAAAGAAAGCACATCGAAACAGGGTCTTGGAAGGCGTTAGAAAGAGATTATTTTTTATACAAACACAGAGGGAAAGAAAAATCTGATTTTTTAGTTATTAATGATAGTACTCATATCATTGAAAATAATAAGAAGATGAATCAGGATTTTGTAAAAAATGAGGTATTGAAAAAAGATAACCTCACCAAACTGGGTTTTGCAATAAAAAATAATAAATTAGTTAGTGTATATGATACGGATAAGGGGAAAAAAGTACTAGATTCTATAGTTGATATTGTCAATAAAGAAATAATTTCTACCAGAAAAAACAGGGGAAATCCTTTTGCGGCACTGAAAGAGCTTCACGCAGGAATAGAAAATGAAATTATCCAGTACTCAGAAAAAAAGGACAAGGGGCCTGTCAAAGATGTTAATTACATAGCTCCGAATATAGATAGTATAAAAACATGTCGTAAGACGAAAAGAACAAAAAAATGTGATATCCTGTTTGGTCAAACTTTAAGCTTAGTGTCTGGAAAGACAAATGATTTATATTTAGCAATAGATAAAATTTATAAAGAGACAAAAGATGATATTATTTATCCTATTATAGGAATGTCTTTAAGATTACTCCTGGAATTTGCTGCTCGCGAGCAATTTGAAAAAGAGAATAATAGAAAAATTATATCCTCGGACAAGAATATATATGGAAACTTCGTTCACAAAGCAAAAAAAGAAATGTCTCAAGAATGCTTAAATCTCTCTGTAATTACACAAAATTGGTTGAATACTAATGAGCATATAGAGGGATTGTTAGCAAAATATGCACATGGAGAAATAGCATACGATAAAGATAATATATTGCAATTGTCATATTGTGTTGCAGACATATTGAAATATTATTTCTCTAAAAAGTAGAATTATTTTTTACTTTTAAAGGTTCCGCGTTTTCATCGAATATCAAATCAGAACTGGCAAACATTATTTCTGATCCATTATATTTTGTTCCTGCAGTATAACGTAACAAGTATGTTATATTTTTTATACCGCCATATAATTCGTTAATTTCTTTATGATTATCGTACGAAACTAACCAATGATGCTTTAGTTTTCTAACAGCATTTAAAATTCTCACATGATCCTCATGTTTGAAGTAATTCATATAAAGCTGTCCTCCTTTTACATAATATGGAGGATCTAAATAAAATAGAGTATTAGCCACATTTAATTGGGGTACAATTGTATCTAAAAAATCAACAGCATCTAAATTATAAAGATGTATATTCTCTTTATATCTAGCAATTTTCAAAATTTTTTCTACTAATTTTTTCTTGTTAAAACGGACATCGAGTTTCCATGGACCTTTTTGTTGTAACCCACCAATTATTCCGCCTTTAATGATGCCTGATCTATTCGTTCTATTTAAGAAAAATGTCGAAAAACCCAATTCAAATAAATCGCAATTTTCTTTATTTTTTTGAATTTCCTGTTGTTTTTTCCATTCTTCAACTGAAATATCAACGGAATTTATTTTTTCAATGAATTCATCGCAATTATTTAGAATTGAATACCAAAAAGCATAAATGGAACGATCTTTATCATTTATGTATATATCCTTTACAATTCCGGTCAAAAGAAGATTTAATGCTACACCGCATCCACCAGCAAATGGCTCAACATAGTTGCCATCAACTATATTGTTATCCTTTATAATTTTAGAAATAAAACCAGTTATTCTGCTTTTACCTCCAGGATATCTAAGTGGTGTATTATTTTGCATCTATTTTTCCCTTTATAATAACTCTACTATAGCATAAAAAAAACGATTTGGCCAGAACTATTTTTACTTAATATCAATTTTTGGGAGTCCTAATTTGATATTTGAAGAGTTTAATCTTTCAACAAACTCTTTCTTGAAGTTATTTATTATTGTTTCATCTAGAGATTTGCAATAGGCAGTAACACACGCATTAAAAAGTTTTTTATCTAATTGTGCCCATGCTTTACACGATTTTGTATCAGCAAGACGTACAGTCGAAATATTAGGCGGATTAATTCTGCACTCCTGAACTAATTCATTCTTTATAGAGTCTTGTAATTTATCTATTTTTTCAAACAATGGATCTTTTGCTTCTAATTGTAATAAATAAATGATAATTCTTTTTTCAAGCGGATACAAATCAGGCTCAGGTAACCGCATAAAAAGTTTTTTGTCTCTTATACGAACAACCTCTTGATCTGGAACATCACCATCTAAAACGACAAAAGCTTTTGTTTTATACAAAATAGTTGGAATGTTTTTACACATGCTGATTAAAGTCTTTTTTGATGTTCCAGGATTATCAGATTCATCTAAATTATGCTGTATTTCAATAAATTTACAAATTTTTGTTCCTAAAATAGATCTTAACATATGTTTAGCTACATCATCTTCACAATATACTGTTGTTTTGTACTGTTGAGAAACTTCTTGAGGAGATTTAAGTGTTAGTTCTTTATAAGCAAGGGCATAATCTGGGTTTTTTATAATTTCATAATTTTTATCACTTCCAGAGTGGGAAAAACTTATAAAATTTATCATTATATTATGTTTTTCAAGTTCTTCCTTCATATTTAAATATAAATATTGGATAATATGAAGGGAATGAGTTGTAAAAACAATTTGTATATTGTGTTGTTTCGACCATTTGTTTAAATAACTGATTAAATTCACTTGAGCTGAGGGGTGTAAACTGGATTCAATTTCATCAATGCAAATAAGCCCCGTCTTGCGTGTCCTTTGAAATGATAATAACGTATTGAATATTGAACCTAAATTATCTTCCCCTGAAGAAATTGAATTAAAATCATAAGTAGCGCTAGCTCCAGATGGTCCAAAAGTTTTTTTCTTATTATTATCAGAAACTGCTATATAGTCATTTTTATCCGTTTGTAAAAAAATATAACCATAAAATTTTTTTAAATCTTCTTTTTCTTCTGCATTTAACTCAATATTTTTTTGTTCTTCCGCTTTTGTTTCGATAATAGGTCTTAATCTACTTAAACTGAGAAAAGATGTATTAAAAATAAAATTGCCATCTCCTTTTTCGTGACCAGACACTACTATTCGATGTCGCCCACCACGTTCATCAATAGTAACTTTTTCTTTTATTTTTTCATTTTTTTTTGATGTTAAAAGTATGTTATAATTGTAATCATCATCATATTTTAAAGATAACCTAAATACTTCACTTAAAGGTGTCTTAAGTTGATTTCCAAAACAATCGACCGAGTCACTTGTAAATGGATGAGCAATTAACCCCATAAGTGTTGTTTTCATTGTTCCGTTTTTTCCGGATATAATCGTCAAATTTTTTCCTAAAGTAAGGACTCGATTCTTTAATGTTCTAAAATTCTCTATCTCTATTGCATCAATTTTTTGAACAGCAATATCTTTATTGGAAGTATATCCATATTCACTTCTGCTTTTGAATTCTTCCGGAGATAATTCATCATAAGCTTTAATATTTATTACTTCTTTTTTAGTCATCAAATAGTCCTTTCAACCCATTTTCACCAATGTGATATCATGTCGTATTTTTTTACGCCGCCTTCTTATACAGATATTGTTGGAAGTTGCAGAACATTAAGCGGATTTCATCCGGTTTGCCGAGTTCCTGCAAAGCGTTCATTGGTGAACCATATTTCAAGTTTACAAGTTTACCAATTCTCTCATCATCAAGTTCAGAAATACCTTCTTTAACATATTGTTGTAATACGAACTCAATAAAGGCATATTGTCTTGACGCATAGTTATCCATAACATAAACCTTACATTGTACGGCTCTTTCGGCTCTGGTCATCATATCGTTACAAAATTCTGCCAAATAACTCAAAACATCAAATACATCTTTATCCTCTGCTTGCAACGCCTTTTGAATATATTTAAATGTTTCTCTGTTATAACCACGTTCAGCAAAACGTTTAAGCAATGTCTTTCTGGTTATCGGATCAAGCCATACTTGGCGCAATTCTTCTTCCGTCTTAAAGAAGTTTGGCGTTTGACCAACCAGTCTTTCAATAAATTCTTTGGCGCTGATAGGTTTACCCAAGTCTTTATCATAAAATGTGGTACCGTCATCAAAAATTTTAACTTCGCGACCTTTACCTAATTTAATTTTAGTAATTTTCTTCGGTTCCGGAGTTTCACCATCATTTCCATTTCCGCCGTTACCTCCTTGACCGCCTTTGCCGCCATTGCCACCGCTAGGCTTTCCGGTATATTCTGTCGGGCCATCCCATTCTTTATCTTCAAAGTTCTTGGAAGCGCCCACAAAATCATAAATTGTGAAATAGTCTTTATCTTCGCAAACTCTGGTTCCTCTACCGATAATCTGCTTAAATTCAATCATCGAGTTCACAGGCCGGAGCAAAACGATATTTTTCACCTGAATAGCATCAACACCGGTCGAGAGCTTTTGTGATGTGGTTAAAATGGTCGGAATAGTTTTGGACGTATCTTGGAATTGCCTTAAAAACATTTCCCCACGTGCGCCATCATCTGCAGTCACACGCACACAATAGTTTGGGTTAGTGCTTGCGTTTTTATATTGGTTTATCATATCTCTGATTAGACCAGCGTGTGTCTGTGTGGCGCAAAAGACTAGGGTTTTATCGTTTTGATTGATTTCATCCATAAACTTTTTAACCCGCTCAAGTTCCTTATCAACAATAAATACCTCATTGTCCTTATAAGTTTTTTCCGGATCAATTTCCCCATCAACATCATCAGAGGCATTATACTGATATTCGTCAAAGTTTGTGCTTAGGTTTCTAACCCTAAACGGTGTTAAAAAGCCGTCATTTATACCTTGTTTTAATGAGTATGTATAAACGGGCTCACCAAAATATTTATAGGTGTCCACATTATCTTTGCGTTTTGGTGTAGCTGTTAAACCCAAGTGAACGGCGCAATCAAAATAGTTCAAAATCTCGCGCCAATTACTTTCATCATTAGCCCCACCGCGGTGACATTCATCAATAATCACCAAATCAAAAAAGTCTTTCGGATATTGTCCGAAATATGGCTTTTCGCCACTCATAAAGGTTTGGAAAATAGTAAAGAAAATGCTTTGCGCATCCGGTACTCTACCATTTTTCTTAATATCCGCCGGCGTAATTCGGGCAAGTGAATTGAGCGGAAAAGCCTGAAAAGCGTTAAAAGCTTGGTCGGCTAATATGTTCCGGTCGGCTAAAAACAGCACGCGAGGCAAGCGATCGCCGATGTTTTTAATGTTCCACTTTGCCTGCATCAGTTTCCAAACTATCTGAAAAGCAATACAGGTTTTTCCTGTTCCGGTGGCAAGGGTTAATAAAATTCTTGGCTTTCCTTCGCTTAATGCTTTTATCGTGGCGTTGATAGCATTTTCTTGATAATAGCGCAATTCAAATTGACCGTCGGTTTTTGATGGAATAGCAGAAAGCAGATTAAATATCTCGTTGTCTTGGCTGTATGTCATCTGCCAGAGTTCTTCCGGAGATGGATAAGCAGTAACTTGCTGTTCTTTGCCGGTTTCCATATCTATTTGATAGATTTCTGTGCCATTTGTGGCATAAGTAAAGCGAATATTTAAGAGTTCGGCATATTGTTTGGCTTGCGCCACACCATCGGTATATGAGCGAGAAGATTTTTTGGCTTCCACCACCGCTAATTTAACATTTTTATAGATAAGCACATAATCAGCGCTCAGCTTCGGTGCGCGAGCGTTCATACCGATAATTTTACCCTTAGAAATAGGATATTCCCGACGAACGATAACATTGTCGCCGGTTTTCCAACCACACTCTATCAACTTCGGGTTTATCAGTTCTTCTCTTGTATCAGCTTCAGAAACCATCACAGTTCTCCTCTAAATGCTTTTTGCAATATAGATTGTTTTAATTCATCACATTCTTTAATTTTCTGGGTATATATTGCTTCAAGTTGTTTGGTTTGTTCTTTTAGTGCATCAAGCTTTTCAACGATTTTTTGTTGCACCTCAATGGTTGGCATTGAAAGCATAAAATCGGTTATCATTCCTACTCTTAAAAATTTAGTATTTGCACCTAACGACATTTTTTTCAACTCTGCTAACGCTTTGAATAATTGAAAATAAAGATACCTATAATTTAATTTTGATTTATCAGGTATAGTTATTACATAAGTTCTTTGATAGGCATTAAATTTCCCTTTATAATGTTTAACATTAAAATCTCCAGATGCATTATTTCCTGCTAACAAAATTGCTTCACAGTCAAATGCAAAATTATTTATTCTTAAAGGCGTCCTAGAACAAGTAAAAAATGGATATCGACCGTTCTCAACAGCAGCATTAGAATTAAGTTTACCGGTTGTTATTTTAATATATTTCCCTAATTTATCTTTTTGCGCAACTATATTTTCTAAATATCCGTCAAACAGCTCTTTGGCATTAATAATGTTTTGCTCGGCATTGGCTTTAACCTTGTCTATATTAGCAAACAATTTTGTAGTTTTTTCTACAATTGATTTTTGTTCTTGTATTGGAGGAACGGGAATACGCAGCATCCTAATGTCATTATTGTTCAGGTGTAAAATATTTACTCCCTTTGCGTACTGGGCTAATTGATGTTTGAGAGGAAAATTAATCATATATGACAAATACGAAGACAATAAAACATTATTTCTTGTCCTTATAATATTTATATCCCCGCTTATAATAACCCCTTCTTTATCAAGTGCTCGTGCTATTGCAATTCCCATCGCGTCAGCTGTTGTTGTAGCAGGCACTAAAACATCACCTTCTAAAGATTTAATTTTACCCTCAACATTTGTTTTACGTAACACTTCTTGTATTATTGGCGTGTATAACGTATATAAATCGCCATAATGGATACACGGGAATTTTCCCATATTATTAAAATCTTTTTTAGATATACCGCTTCCTCTTAAAAGCTGTACATCTCCATTTTTTTCCAATTCTGAAATCGAAACAATAGGGTACATTTAAAATAGCTCCTTTATCTTGCCTAAGATTTCAGAACTTTCAGCATCAAGCTTCTCTATTTCCGCAATAATATCTTTCGGTTCACGATAAATAACTTCATCACTCTTATTCGGGTTTTTAACCGATAAATCTAATGTGTCCGGATTAACGTCTTTTAGGTCAACAAACCAAGAATTCTCGGTTTCTTTTTGCCCTTTGAAACACTCTAAGAAATCAGCTAAATCATTTTCATTTAAGGGGTTAGTCTTGCCTAAATTCCGGTCAAGGTTTAGCTGATAATACCAAATTTTTTTTGTCGGTTCGCCTTTTTTGAAAAACAACACCACCGTTTTAACTCCGGCAGAAAATACCTTTGCCGGCAAATCTAATACGGCATATAAATTACAGCTTTCTAATAGCTCTCTTCTGACTTCTGTTGCATCACCATTACTCAAAAAGGTATTTTTAATAACAACACCGGCATTACCTCCGGCTTTGAGGTATTTGATAAAATGCTGAATAAACATATAAGCCGTTTCACTAGTCTTTATCGGAAAGTTTTGAATGTCCGATTTGCTTGTTGCCGCACCAAAAGGCGGATTGGCTAAAATAACATTAAACTGGTCTTTGGTTTGCACCGCCATAATGTTTTCAGAAAGCGTATCTTTACGGATAATATTCGGCGCTTCAACCCCATGCAAAATCATATTCATAATGGCAATGATATACGGTAACGGCTTAAATTCTTTACCGTAGAGCGTTTTCTTCTGCAAAGTTTCCATCTCATCAACGGTTAATTGCTTGCTTTCCTTAAGATAATTAAAAGCTTCCACCAAGAAGCCGGCGGACCCGCAAGCGCCGTCATAAATTTTGTCGCCCAGTTTTGGTTGAACAACATTGATAATAGCTCTGATGAGTGGTCTTGGGGTATAATATTCACCGCCGTTGCGCCCGCTGTTACCCATATTTTGAATTTTACCTTCGTAAAGTTCGGAAAGCTCGTGCTTTTCTTCCGAGGTTTGAAAACGCATTTCCTGCATAATATTGATGACAGTACGCAGGATATAGCCATCATTGATTTTGTTTCTTAATTCGCTGAAAATAACTCCGATTTTATATTCCAAAGTGTCAGCGGCCTCTGCTAATTCCTTAAAATGCGCCAAATAAGGCCATAACTTATCCCTGACGAAGTTGACTAAGTCATCCCCGGTCATAGCTTTGTGATAATCAAGCTTGCCGTCGGGAGTTTTAGGATATGCCCAACTGCTCCAAGTATAATTCTCATCAATAATCGGGGTATATTTTTTGCCGTTAAGCTCGGCTTCCATTGCCCGATTGTTTTCCAAATCTTCCAGATATTTCAAGAACAACAGCCACGAAGTCTGCTCAATATAATCCATTTCGGTTGAGCAACCGGCGTCTTTGTGCAACTCATTATCAATATTCTTAAAACTTAGTTCAAACATATTATAATCCTTTAGTCTTAGTCTCTTTTGATGGTTACATATTTTTGCATTACTTATTCTTAATCCATTCTTCAATTTCTGTTTTTTTGAAACGCCAAAATTTCCCAACTCTAAAAGCCGGAATCTTCTTCTCTGCCGCTAATTTATAAACAGTTTTCTTAGCCAATTTTAAATATTCAGCAACTTCTTCAACTGTTAAAATATCACCGCTCATTACTTTCTCCATATTCTTTAAAAAGAAACGGTGTAATTTTAACAAAACATAAACAATAATGCAAGAAATTTTTCCTCTAAAGGGAACAAAAGGGAATAAAAGGGTGGATTATGCTTTGTTATTCGGAGATTTGTGAATTTCGATTTCTAGGTTTGGCAATTTTTTGTTTTAGTGTTTGACATTTTTTCTATTACTCTACCTCAAACCATTCTATACAAGTGGCAAGCAAGTGGTCGTAGTTGCCGGAGGTGGCTTCGGCGTAAAAAGCATCGCGTTCTTCTTGGGAAAGGACTGCCTGGCGCATCGCCCGTAAACAGATACCTAATATATTAAATGCGTTGCCGTCTTCACCGGTAAGCCGGACAGTAATCTCAGGATATTTTGGCATGGCGACCTCCTTATTTAACCTCAAGCCCCAAGTAGCGGCAATAGCTTGAGCTGGACGGGTCGGCGTAGAGTGTCGGCTGACCGTCACATTCTAGGGCGATAACCTGACGTTGGTTGTCGTTATTATATCCCCCTTTACCGGATAAAAAGATGTAGTTATCCAGAGGGTGTTGGCAAACGGCCTGATACCAAATGGGTGACAGGTGAACCCTCTCGGCTATTACAACTTCTTCGGCTTGGTGCGCGTATTTTTTGGTTAAATCCCGAACTTCGGAAATATCAGAGGGTTTCCTGACCATGTAAGTTTTAACTGTTTTCATGATAATCTCCTTTCGCATCACAATGAATGCTCTTTTTCGAAGAATTATCCAGTTATTTCTGTACTAAATCGCAAGAAATATGCATTATT
The DNA here is from genome assembly GCA_944392145.1 of uncultured Alphaproteobacteria bacterium. Classification (GTDB taxonomy): domain Bacteria; phylum Pseudomonadota; class Alphaproteobacteria; order CAAHEQ01; family UBA3637; genus CALXVS01. The sequence goes on from CALXVS010000006.1 coordinate 52,140, forward strand.
TTGAGGGGGGTGACCAGCCAGAAGTGACCAGTGACCAGCCAGGAAAAATCGGACCCTATTATAACCCTTGTATTTATTGGGGTTTGAGATATACCCGACCAGCCAGAATTTTTCTGTTTCGCTAGAAATATGGCGCGGCTTGCGTCCCCGCATATGAAATCTCGCCAGGAAGGACCCGTTGGATTACATATGCGAGAGCATTGTTTTTTATAAAAATATATGCCACAGATATATGTTTGTTTAAAAATAAAGTATAATTTTTATTGAAAAGTTGAGAACCAAAAGAAAAACATTAAGTACAAATACTATGTGGAAAGTGAAAGGTGGCGTTACCTCTCAGTCTTTGTTACCAATTATAAAATAACACCTGCGGTCTGATAACGCCACTGTAAATATTATAACACCCTCTGACACAAATGTCAAATGGCGGTAACTCCTTTACAAATATTCGCCGATTTTGTGGATGTGACATAGGGCAAAGTGCCAGCCGTCCAAAGGTCGTCCTTTTAAATCGCACCAGCCGTGGGCATAGTAATGATCAAAGAAGCGGTCCAGATCTACGGTCAATTCTTTTTCCGTTATATATCGCCGCACTTCATCCTCATCTGGGGGAAGTTGGTCAAAATGATAGGGTAGCACAGACTTTATCTGCCGAGCAAATACACTGCCGATTGAGCGTAACTCACCGCTTGAGGTATTTTGAAAATGTTGAGGCGTGTATAAATTTTCTTTCCTTATAACATTATTCCCTTCTTTACTTTCTTTATTTATGGACTCATCGGGGGCTGGGGCAGGATTTTCTTCGGGCGATGGTCGGGCGGACTTTTCTTTTTTCTTTTCCATAAAGCCCATATATTTCAAATAGTTTGGCATCCTTATAAGTAGGGCGTTGCCAACGCGTATTGTCTCCACTTCATGAATGTCCTTTAACTTCTTCAACAGGCGCTTGATTTCGTCCCGGGATTTATGAAGGGCATCCGCCAAATGTTGATAGCTGGTAATCAGTTCCCCTTTTCGAACTTCTCTTGTCCCCCACTGACGGGTTGTGTAATTGGCCCGCATTAAAAGGTATGTAAACAGTTTCCAAGCCGCATCATCATAGAACAGAGGCCAGTTGACAAGCTCGCGATCTAACATAATATAACCGTTACCGGATGGAATTGTGTCCTGAAACGAGAAAGAAAGAGATATCGGGTGTCTCAGTTTTTTCATGAAACCTCCCTATACTTTGGGAAAACCGAATAGTTTTCTTTGTTCGGTCCAACTGGCCGGGATAGAGGCTCTGAGCAATTCTCGGGCGGTCATTGTTTTGGGTTGAGCCCCCCGTAAAATGGCATCAATAATATCCGGTGCCAAAAAGGTGAGCCGAATTTGCGCCCCGATATATGCCGGATCCTGATGATATACTTCGGCCAGTTCATGCAGGTTTAAGTTCTTGGCTTCTTGAGTTTCACGATAGGTAAAGCCGTTGGCCAAAATCTTAATGAGATAGCGGTCCTCTTTCTTGGATGGCTTTTCATCTGAGGTCAAATACAGCATATCCGACACCGTTTCGGGCAAATGAATCTCCTTGCTCCCACGATGTGTAATCAGGTTAAAGGGGACAGTAGATTCCATCAGTTCCGGTTTTAATTCATTAGGTTTCAAACTGGCTTTCAGGCGTTTGTCCATCAGGTGAAGGGCCAACGGTTTCCAGACCACAATAATTTTATCGGCAAAAATCGTTACCCCTTGAACCAAAAGGCTGACTATTTTTTCCTTTTGCGTGCCGGTCAGTTGTTGAAAAACAGAATCCGTTTCACGCATCGCATAAAAGACTTCGCTTTCTTTTAAGCCCGGTTGCACTTGGCAGGCTTCCTGCGCCAGCGCCTGTAACACATACGGGGATTTAATCAGCGGATTGAGCAAGTCCATCACCAAATTATCCAACAAGTGCATGGGGATGGCATTCAGCCGACATGAATGAGGTCCGTATTTTTTGTGGGTGCTATCGGTATAATAATAGTATCGTTTGCCATTTTTTAAAGAATATCTGGGATAAAGTTTTTGCTCACAACATCCGCAAGACAGAATCCCTCGGAGTAATCCGTTTTCCTCGTTTTTGGTGACCGGTTTTAACCGCCGCCGCCGTATTTTTTGTGTATTTGATTTGAATAGGTTTTGGGCGGATTCGAATGTTTCTTTATCAATAATCGGTTGATGTTGGCCCGGGAAAGAAGTCCCTTTATGCGTAATCTCACCGATATAAACACGATTATTAAGCATACTCCTTAAAAAGGTCCAGCCGGGAACTTTTCCCCGGAAAGTGCAATTTTCCCGTAAAAGGGTATGGCCCACCATGGATAAATTACCGGATGATAAAAACAGTTCATAAACGTGCTTGACCTTTTCGGCATCTTCCGGCACAACCACCAGTTTTTTATCTTCACCTTTATAACCAAACGGGGGAACACCGCCGACCCACATACCCTTTTTCTTGGACGCCAGAATCTTATCGCGGATACGTTCTCCACTGATTTCCCGTTCAAACTGCGCAAAGGATAACAGTACATTCAACATCAATCGCCCCATGCTATCCGCCGTATTGATATTTTGTGTCACCGATACAAAAGAGCAGTGGTGTTTATCAAAAATTTCAATCATCTTGGAAAAATCCAAAAGAGATCTGGTCAACCGGTCAATTTTATAAATAACCACCATATCCACTTTATTCGCTTGAATATCGGCCAGTAATTCTTGAAAAGCCGGTCGGTTCATATTACCGCCGGAATAACCACCGTCATCATAATGTTTGTCTATCAATTCCCATCCTTGATGACGTTGCGCCTTGATATAATTTTCCCCGGCTTCCCGTTGAGCCTCCAGGGTATTAAATTGTTTTTCTAATCCTTCGTCTGTTGATTTACGTGTATAGATTGCACATCTCATTATCCAACTCCAAAAAAGCGTTTTCCCGAGGTGCGTATGCCTGTGATATGATGGGCAGCTGATGATAAACTAGTGTAATAGGTGCCGTCCATATCTACGCCCCTTTCCAAAATAGTGACACGATAGTCCCTCCCTTTATAGGTGCGGACTATCACTGTTCCCACCGGATATAAGCTTTTCTTGCGTTGTTGTTTTTCAAAGAGTTTTTTAATCAGGCTTTTTGTCTTTAAGGATAATCCCCCATGGCGTAATTCTTGCAAACGGTAAGAAACGCGCAAGATGTAAAACTCTTTATTGCCAATGCGGGCTTCTTGATTATACAGTTGGATATAATACTGTTTCAGGACATGAAAAGGCAAATCCGACACAGTGTTAATATCAATGTTTAAATCAAGATTTATATCAAGATTTATATCAAGATTTATATCAAGATTTATATCAACCATAACGACTCCTTGTGAATACAATAACGCTCTTTTTACAATTTATATCCAGTTAATTCTGATTATTTTCGGCACTTTCTGCCCCCTGATTGAAAACTTTCAGCAAAGTGGGGAGTATGACCAGCGCCAATTCGTGTAACGGATTGTTCATGGGCTACCTCTTATCAAAAGTGATTGCTGTTTTTTCGGCCGATTCCACCCAAGCATCTAAATCCGCTACATCATAAAAACTATGACCGCGTATTTTTCTGAACTTGGGGCCGGAACCATCCACTCGGTATTTTTGCAAGGTGCGTTGGGCTAACCCCAGATAGGTGGCGGCATCTTTTGTTGTATAAAAGCGTTTCGTTACTTTTCTTTTTTCCATCTTTTATTTCTCCTTAATTTATTGTTGACATTGATCGCCTTATACGAACAAGGCAAAGATAAAGCTTAAAAAGAAGAATAAACATTGAGATTTTTTTGAAGAAAACTAGCATTTTTTTAAAAATCCCAGTCTGCGAAAAAAAGTGTTGAGTACAAAAAACTTGTTCCTGTTCCCCCTGAAAAATATTGCCTTTTTATCGCCTTTTGACTATATCTTTGGATATAGGAGTATCTGATGAAGGAATTTTACAGGAATTTATTTCAAGTATATTTGTTTATGGCTCGGGCTTTATTTCCGAAAGATTCTGCCCTGCAACGCGAATTTTTATTGATAAAGGTCTCAGGCCTTGAAAAGGAAATGCCCGAAGTTTTTGAAAAATTGGGTGGGGTTTCACTTTTACGCCTGTACCGATCGGCCAAAGAGATGAAAAAATTACAAGAGCATATCCAAACAACCGATTGGGCTTATGTCATGCGGATGTTAAAGACAATGCAGTCCATGCAACAGGATCCCAAATTGGCTGGTAAAATCAGCCTCAATAAAGCGGCATTTGTTTTGGATCAAAACATCAAAGAGAGAAAAGCTAAAGATTCCCAAAAGAATAATGCCCCTCGTTATAAAGATATCTGGCGTCAATATCGGGGTGTGGCTCACCTGATAGAGGCCCTTCAGATTATGAAAATGCAGCATCTGGAATTGACAGGGGATCCTATTCCTTTTGAAGCCTTTTTGGCGTTGGCGCTGGACCACCTGAATTTGGCCGCCTATCAACAAGGGGAAGAGCTGAAGAAAATGCAGGAAGGGCATACCAAAAAGCCAATTGTTCCTGCGGATGAGTTTTATGCGGTAGAAAAGCCGAAACTGGCCGACGATGAAATAGCAACAGCCTTGACGAAAGAATGTCTTTTTAACGACCCGTCACTCAGTAAGAAAATCAGTAAATATCGCGCCCCGGTCTTTGATTATGGGCAATTTGACATTCCAAGCGATAATTAAAATTGCCTAGCGGATAAAGATACGAAACGAAAAAGGCGCAAAGTTATGCCTTTTTATGGATTGCCTAGCAAAGAAAGTTTTGGGTGGTTCATTTGCTTAAATAGCACTTTTGCTTTCATCTCACAAAAAACACAGATGAATTGTGGTAAATGGGCATTTTCAAATAAACGTTCCAATTCATCACAAGAGCCATTATAACTTAGCTTTCATCGCCTCATTTCAGGCATGAAAAAAGCCCGTTTCAAACGGGCTGAATCTTAAATTGGTGGAGGTAAGGAGGATCGAACTCCTGACCTCTGCAATGCCATTGCAGCGCTCTCCCAGCTGAGCTATACCCCCAACGGTAACGAAGTGCTTTTATATCGCTTTATGATGTGTTTGTCAAGATAAAAAAGTTAAAATTTAAAAAAAAAGATATAAAAAGCATTTAGACAGACTGAAAATAGTCTCTTTTCGCTTGTTTTGGGGGAGGGACTTTGCTAAACTGAAAGAATGCAAGAAACTACACTTGATGCTTTTTTAGGGGGGCAGGTACACCTGAAACAATTTAAAAACGGTTATCGGGCCACGTCCGATTCGGTTTTGGTATCGGCCGCTGTTCCGATTCGTTCGGGACAGACCGTATTAGATGTTGGGGCAGGCACAGGTATTATTGGTTTGTGCTTAAATGCCAGATGTCCCGGTGTGGCGGTAACAGGTGTTGAGTTGCAGGCTGATTTGATTGCGTTGGGACAAGAGAATGCCTTGTTGAATCATGCACCAATGCGATTCGTTCAGGGGGATGTTTCAAGCAGAGTTCCTGAACTTTTGGGGGTTCAGTTTCACCATGTTGTAACAAATCCGCCGTTTTATACGGAAGATTTTCAGCGCCGAAATACTCAATCTGCAGCAGCATTTACGCAAGTATGCCCTTTGGCACGTTGGATTGATTTTTGTTTACGCCATTTAAGGGCAAAAGGAACATTTTGTATGATACATCGGACCGAATCGTTACCCGAGATTTTATCTTTATTAAACGGGCGAATCGGGGCATTGGAGGTTTTTCCTATTGAACCTAAGCAGGGGGTGCCCGGAAAACGAATCGTGATTCGGGGTGTTATGGGAAGTAAAAAGCCGTTTATTTTAAGATCAGCATTGGTTATGCACGAGTCGGACGATTCGCGGAGTGCGGTGGCGGAAGGAATTTTACGATTCGGTCAAACGTATTGATTTTGTGGTTGCGACTTGCTTTTTTTGGGTTTTTTCTCTTTTTTATTGACAAAGTTCCGAAATTTTGATACGGGTAAAAAACATTAATGGTCCCGTAGCTCAGTTGGATAGAGCAACAGCCTTCTAAGCTGTGGGTCGCAAGTTCGAATCCTGCCGGGATCGCCATAAAAAAACACCCTTTGAATAGGGTGTTTTTTTATGGCGATTGTAGACAATCTTATGCTTTTAAAGCGATTGAAAAATCGCGTATAAAAGCGTTAGATTGATTTGACCGAAGCGCGCTTAATGCGAGAAGCGCATTTAGCAAGCAAGACCGCCATACACCCTTTGAATAGGGCGTTTTTTTAAACATCTCACCAGATTCGGATGCTGATGAGATTAAGTGGGTTTTAACTCACTTTTTTGCGATTCGTTTTTTATTTTGGATGTGCCTGAGCGCTATAGCGCTTTTTCCACAAAGGTGAGGGATAATCGCGGCATTTGTTACACCTGAATACATAGTCGTCTTTATGGCAGTAAAAGCCTTTATGGCAGGCTTCGCACCGAAACAGCTCTTTCTCTTTTCTTGAGATAGAAACATAATCAAAAATACGTTTAATCAGGTAACAAGAAATAATTAAAACTGTTAAATGCGTGATAAAACCACTTTTGTTTAAAATGATGAAAAAGCCAATAAAATCAGACATGCGTGTTGAAACCCCATTATTTACTAAAGTGTTTAAACCAAATGTTTTCTAAAAGGTGTTTTAACGTTTTAAAAGAAACGTGTCAATACGAAAGATGAGGAAAATGCCAACCGCATAAAAATCTATTGACATTTTAATCAAAAGAAAGTATAAAGAACAACTCTTGTTGAAGGCTGTTCAGAAAAAGACTTTTTTGAAAAAACACTAAAAAAACCTTGTTTTTTGAAGAGATTGCAAAATAAATTGCAAAAAATGAAAAAAAGTTGTTGACAGGAAGTAAAAGTTCTGATATAGTTATCAATACGCACCTCATCAAGGGATGCAAAAGACCGGGTAACCGGTTAAAGTTGGTAGTGAAGTAGTGAATAAGGGAAAGAAACGGATGTACGGGCAGCTGTTGGTGTTATAGCTGAGGGC
>CALXVS010000007.1 GCA_944392145.1 uncultured Alphaproteobacteria bacterium
CCCGAGGGTCCAGGGCAAAGAGTCCTTATTTTGTCGGGGCGTTAATGTCCCCAAAAAGCGGTATCAGTGTTGCTGGATCCTCGCTTTCGCAAGGATGACCATCGGGGTTGAGTCAGCGTCCGGGACAACTTGTCACGAACGGTGGTTCCCCCTCTGTCGTCACCCTTGGGCTTGACCCGAGGGTCCAGGGCAAAGAGTCCTTATTTTGTCGGGGCGTTAAGGGCAGGAAAAGCGGAATTAGTTTTCCTGGATGCTCGCATTCGCAAGCATGACGGGGGAGGGGGAGCAAGGATGACGGCCGGAGGGGGTGGCAAGGATGACGGCCGGAGGTGAGTCAGCGTCCGGGACTCCTCTCTACCGTCACCCTTGGGCTTGACCCGAGGGTCCAGGGCAAAGATTCCTTATTTTGTCGGGGCGTTAATATCCCTAAAAAGCGGAATATGTTTTTCCTGGATGCTCGCATTCGCAAGCATGACGGGGGAGGGGGATCCTCGCCTGCGCAAGCATGACGGGGGAGGGGGAGGCAAGGATGACGGCCGGGGAGGTATTGCGGGCGGTATTTTTATGGGCAGTAAGTCATCTCCTGTCTTGTCCTTATTCCTCGTTCTTTTTAAAGTCATTTAAGTTTAATTGCTTATTTTCATCTGCCAAACCCAATGCTTTCAGTGTTGATGTATAATAATGGGCAGGAAACCAGTAAAGTACTTGTTCCGGTGAAAGTGTGTAAAACAGACTTGATTGCACACCGAATACAAAATCAATTTTAAATCCGCCCAAAATCAGTAATTCATAGGGTAAGCGTTTAGGTAAAAAGACCAAACCAGGAAACCGCTTTTTTAAGATAGGGTTGTCTTCATAATTATTTATTGCAGGATGTGGCTTATAAAAAAATGTATATTCTTTAGGGTTGATTTTTTTATATCCGTCACTCATTAAAAAACCGATAGCTCGTGTATAAGCCAAAAAATTATCTGAATTACGATGCATGATGGGCAGGACAATTATCACATTTTTCTTTTTTTGAAACAGTTTTTTTAACGTTTTGTAATCAAACCCGGCCATTTGAAACAGGCGTTCTTTCTCCCATTCACTTAATTCTTTGGACAATTGGACATAATCCACATTTTCAAGGAAAGATGTGGATAAAGCTTTCATATAGGGGGCATATTGATCATCTTTTTGCATACGCTCGGCAAAAAAACAATGCACTGTTAATGGATACAAGCGCCCCAGTATGACGTCAAAGGGAAAAAACATTGGCGCATTTTGATTTTTTATTATTTGTTTCAAATAGTTTACTGAATAACGAGGCAGGCCGTTTTTTCCCTTTCGGTTGCGCCACTTAGTTGCATTACCGTCTTCATACAAATGAATCATGCGGATTTGTTTTTGGGGAATAAAGGAGAGTAAAGAGGCACCAAATGTATAAAAATGCTTATTGTTCCCATGAATAACATATTCGGCTTTGGGGAGGCTTTTATAAATTTTTTTAATTTTTTCTTTTAAAATCTTACCACATATATGAATACCGTGTTCCGAATTGGGACAAGTAACTTCAATTGTGTTTTCCTTAAGTCCTTTATCGTATCCTTGAAAACGGCGCCACAGGATAATTTTTAAATCTTCCGGCGGTGCTTTTAAATAGGCGACCATTTGTAACAAGCTGGGTGTTGTGGCAACATCCGCAAAAATATGCACAGTCTGATACGTGTTTTGCCCAGACCACGCCACAGATGGTATGGTCGTCCAAAACAACAGTCCCAGGATTATCAGGGAAACCTTTTTTTTTAAACACATATGATGTTGGCCCCTTAATAATAATCAAATTCAACATCATCCCAATCGGTATGGCCGGTTTCGGGAACAACCTTAACCGTTGCAGCGACCGGATTGGGCAAGCGGGCAACAAAACGTTCCGCCAATCGTTTGGTCGTGACGGTATCGTCGGCCCCGACATAGTGAATTTGCGGCACAGCAGCCAACTGTTTGCGTTCCCGTGCCGGATTGACGGCATTGGGCATCAAGGGTAATCCGTTTTGATGGCAATACGCATCTGTATCCAAAATACCGGCGATGGTGATCACCCGGCTGACAGACATGCGGTTGGCCAATAACAGCGCAATAGGGGCCCCGCCCCCGTAACCGACCAATTCAAGACGTGTTGCTTGATGCTTGCGTGCCAAATAGGTCACCAATTCTTTCATTTCATTGATGATTTCAATGTGATATCGCTCTTGACCCCATAAATCCGGGTTGTTGCAAACGGTGTTTTTGTTGTATTGGCAGGGACGGGTAATATACACAACGTTTTGGGATGGATCTTTTTGTGCCAATATTAAGCCGACCGCCCGTTTGGGCGCCGGGTTCCCGTCCCCTTCAATATAAATGCGTAAAGGAGCCCCTTTTTGCACATTTTTTTCATAAACCGGGATTGAAAAATGCTCGGTTTCAATGGTTTTTATTTCAAACCCGTCCGGGGCGTCGGGCATACCGGCGCACCCCGCACACATTAGGGTCGCCAATAAAACGGCATATAATTTATTCATTTTATTCAACCTCGGTTATCGTTAAATTTTCAAGCCAGAGTAAATAGGCACATATCAATTTATCAGGAAAAATTTCTTTTAGCAACTGTTTATACGCATTCATTTGATTTTTATAGGCAACCGGTATGTGAGCAACGGATGTCGGCACCCGGCGATTGGTTTTGTAATCAATGACGATGACTTTATCCTTTAAAATAACCAGGCGGTCGGCTTGCCCCGAAACCACTTGATTTCCGACCAGACCGACAAGCGGTACTTCCGCAAGGGACCCGGGGCCGAACAGGGGCGCAAATCGCGGGTCATCCAGCACTTGGAACAATTGATCGGGGACAGTTATGTCGGCCGGACAGCGTTTCAAGGCAGCCTCCCGCCGTTTTTCGGGGGCAATATCAGGTAAATATTGCAGCAATTGGTGTAAAAACGTGCCGCGCCGCAGGGCATAGGCCTGATCCGGCGGCAACAGATGATCATTGCCATCGTCATCCGTCGGGCGTGACGGCATCAGGGGGCGGGTCGGCGTCGGTTCGCTTGGGGCCGGTTGATACAGCCAATCGGGTAAAGCGGGCGAAAGGACTGCCGATTTGGTCGGCGCAGTTGTTGATGTGATTGCTTTATCGCCACTGTTTGTCAAGCGGATGAGCCCCGTATCCGTGTGTGTCAGCCATACGGCATCCGCCGGATTGTCGGCCGGTGCCAAAAGGATGTTTTCCATGCCGCTTGGCGGTAAGACGGAATCCAAAGCCCGCCCGATGAGTTGATACCAGCACCCCTCTTTGACCGGCCGTTTGGTTTGATAGCCGCATATGTATAACCGATCACAGGCCCGTGTTAAGGCCACGTATAACAAACGCCGGTATTCGGCTTGATCGGCGTCTGTAATGGTATCGCACAATGCGTCCACGGCGGGGGTTTTAAGGGCACTGCGTGCCAGCCACAGCGGTGCACCGGTTGGTGTTTTAATAAAGGCGGGCATTTGTTCGGGCACAAACGTCGTGTCGGGTAAAAAGACGATGTTGCCTTGCAATCCCTTAGACGCATGCACCGTCATAATACGCACGGCATCGGCGGCATTTTCCAAATCACGTTTGATTTCAATCGCCCGGGCGCCTAACCAATACACAAATCCCTGTAGGGACGGGGCAGCGGTTTGTTCATATGTTAAGGCCAAATTCATCAATTCGTCCAAGGCTTCGTGCACTTCGTGGCCTAATCGGGCGACAAAGGCTTTTCGACCACCGAATTCCCCCAGCACCCGTGTTAAAAATTCAAATGGGGGTAAAGCATTTAGCTGCCGAAAGGCCTGTAACCGCTCCAAAACCGGATGATTGGTGTCAACCAATGCCTGAAATAAAGAGCACTTACCGCGGTCCATGGCCGCATGCATCAGTTGGTCTTCCGTGACACCCACCAACGGGCTTTTTAATAAACAGGCCAAATTCAAATCATCGGCGGGCAATAACACAAACCGTATCAGGGCAATTAAATCCTGAACCGCGATATGATCGCTAAGGGTCAATCGGTCCAGTCCCGCAACGGGAATGTTTAGTTCTTTAAATAAGCGCACCAGTTCATGCGTTAATTGCCGCCGCCGTTGCACCAAAATCAAAAAATCCCCCGGACGCACGGCGCGATTTTGTGAATGTAACACATCACCATTATCCAACATCTCTTTGATTTTATGTGTTATTTTTTGTGCTAATCGGGTGACGGCTGACGGTTCGGCAATGCGTTCAACAGGGGGCTTCCAACTTTCGGGGGCATCGCTTTCGGCGGCCTTTTCCAGCGGCCATATTTCCACCAAGCCCGCATGCCCCGTTCGGGTTGACACATGGGGGGCGGTTTCCTGTTCGCCCAACACGCCGGCCGCGGCGGCGGGGCAGGCTAACACCTGATTCACAAGGGCCAATACCGCATTTGTAGAGCGAAAAGAGGCATTTAAAGGAATGGTTTCAAACCGTTGCCGTGCGGCGGTGACACGGTCACTGAAAAAACGGTGCATACGCTCAAATTCCGCTGGATCGGCACCTTGAAATCCGTAAATGGATTGTTTTTTATCCCCCACGACAAATATGGTGCGCGGGCGGGGGGTGTCTTGAAGACCGGCAAAAAACTCGTCGGCCAGGGTTTTGATAACGCTCCATTGCTGGGTATTGGTGTCTTGGGCTTCGTCCACCAAAATGTGATCAAGCCCGCCGTCCAATTTAAATAAGACCCAAGCTGCCATGGCATTTTGTTCCAATAACGCACGTGTTTTGGCAATCAGGTCATCATAATCCAGCACCGATTCACGGTGTTTTAATTGGGCGTAAGCTGCCCGAATCCCTTTAGCTGCCGAAAACAGGGCGGATGAGGCTTCCTTTAACCGAATCGCTTTTATTTTTTGAACGGCTGTATAGACCAAATCAGCCGTTTCGGCCTGTTGATCCGTTAATTTGCGGCGAATCGTTTCTTTGTCGGTCAAATAGGTTTTTTTTAAGGTATCAAACGTTTCTTTTGTTGCACCGCAAGCAGTAATCAAGCGGTCTTCATCCCAACCGGTTAAGTCAAAATAAGCGTTTATTGCCGCTTCCCACATTGTGAAATCATCCGGAAGATCGGTTTCAAGTGTTTGTTGCAATAAGGCGGGCAATTTTTCTGCGCTGACGTAGGCGGCCAGTGTTTCCACCGCCGGTTTTAAAGCGGGATCAGCCAACGTTTGGGCTATCGCTTTATTTAAAAACACGGCCGCCGCGGTTTCATCCAAAATATCAAAGTTCGGCGAGACGCCGGCTTCCAACGGAAAGCGTTTTAAAACCGATTGGCAAAAGCCGTGAATCGTCATAATTTTCAGGCCGCCGGGGGTTTCCAACGTGCGTGTGAACAAGTGTTTGGCCGTGCGTTTCACCGTGTCATTCGGAATCTGTCCGGTCAAATTTTCCAATGTTTTTGCCAATTTATCCGCCGGCATAACCGCCCAGGCGCGTAGCGTTTTTGTAATGCGGTTGGCCATTTCGGCCGCGGCTGTTTTTGTAAAAGTCAAACACAGCAACCGTTCGGGGGGCGTATCGTTTAACAAAAGGCGCAGCACCCGATCGGTCAAGACTGTTGTTTTGCCCGACCCGGCCGAAGCTGCCACAAAAGCCGATACAGTGGGATCGGCCGCGCGGCGTTGATGCATTGTAATGGTATCAATCAAAGCACTCATGCGGGGTCATCCTCTTGCGAATCGTCATTCATCCATTCTTGGGTGCGGGCCAAATGCCGGTAATCATCATAACGCGGGGCTTTGCCGGGCACGGGGGTTGCCTCATAGGGGGTTTCGGGGCGGTCAAACACGTCAATCAACCGTTCCAATCCGGCGCGGGTGTGTTCTAATAAGGTAAGGGCATCCGATTCGGTGGCCTTGCGCCCCAAAGCACCGGCCACCCGCCCACCTGTGTCGCGGCCGCTTAATTGCCAATGCGTTAAAACGGGGGGGGCTTTTGAGCCCGAGGAAACCGAAAAACCCCCGGCGCTTAAAATCAAACCTTCCAACGGTAATTGGGGGGCATAGCCGGCCGCAATTTCTGCCAGTGACGGCACGGACCCCGTTTTATAGTCAATGAGTTCCACTGTGCCGTCTTGCATTAAATCAATACGATCGGCCCGTGCCGTCAGGGTGAACGCGCCACCCGGTCGGTTTAAGGTCAACGTGCCCGTTGCTTCCACCGTTGTGGAGCGTGTGAACGGGGCGCGTACGGCTTGATTTTTTGTGACGAACGCGGCAATTTTAGCCCATTGTGGGGCGAAAAAAGCCCGTTCGGCCGGTGTCAGGGTGCTGTGTGCCAGTGCTTTTTCCCCCTGCGCTGTCAAGACCGCGGTATTAGTGGTATCAGGGGCGGTTTTAAAGAAATCCTCCAGCACCGCATGCACCAAGGACCCAAAGACCTGCCGCGGGCGGGGTTCTTCCAATTCCGGTAAGGGGAACAGCCCTAAAATAAAACGGGCATAAATGGCATAGGGATTGCGCATCCACAATTCAATGCGGGTTGCGGCCAATGTGCGCGGCCGTTTGTTAACCGGTGGGCAAGGCGCCGGCCGTTCGGGCGATGAAAATACCTTGGGTCGGTCCAAAGCCGCCAAAAACGGCAGTGTATCTGTTAAAAACTGTTCCCCGCTTTGTTCGGCTGCCGCATCCAATCGGGATAAAAAGCGTGATGGAATCGTCGGGGCGCCACCGCTTTTGGCCGAACGGGTCAACCAAACTTCGGGCGCGGCGCAACAATGCATAAAATCGGCCGCCAGCGCAGCGGTTTTTGTTTCGGGAACGGGCAGGCCCAGCGCGCGGCGCATCGGGCGGTTTAACCAGGGGCCCGAATCGGGTGTTTCGGGAAAAATACCTTCATTTAACCCCCCGATAATACAAACGTCGGGATGAAACAGGCGGGCTTCAATCGGTCCCAAAATACTTAAGCGCGGGTGCGTGCCATAGGCCGGGCGCACCGATTCGTTCATGAAAAATAAATTGATCAGGCCGCGATAATCCGTAAAATCCATCGGATGGATGACCGATGCCGCCCCTTGCACTTGCGTTAAAAACGAAAGCGCCGCTTCGCCGGCATCCCCGGCCCACAAGCGCGCCTGACCCGTTTCGGTGAGAGAGGTGGGCGCATTGGTTGCGTCCTTTGTTGTCGGCGATGTATTGGATGTTTCGGGGGCAGATGCCAATTCCGCCGCTGCATTTAAGTGCAAGGTGAGCCAGTCATTTAACGGACGCAGGGTGCCGTCGGCCGCCGCCTGCTGCAATTGTTTAAAAAATGGTGGCAGGGCGAGGGTTAAGGGAGTATCATGCCGGCGGGCGTCAACTTCGGCCGCGGACAGGTTCAAATGCGTTGCCCATGCGGCCGCAAACGGGTGTTTAAACAAGGCGTTTAACGGCCGTGTGCCGGTGTCGGGAACGGCGGCATCGGCCACCAAAGCTAAAAACACACCGACGGGTGTATGTAATAACGGTTGGCCGGCCGAATCGTCCAAATCAATGCCCCATCGTTTCATTTCACTGATGACCCGCCGGGATAACGTGCGATCGGTTGTTACTAACGCCGCCGTTTTGCCGGGTGTTTCCAATATTTGACGTAAAATCAGGGCGCAGGCCGCTGCCTCTTCCGCCGCTGTCGCACAGGTTAGGCGATGTACATTGTGAAAGGCGGCCTTTGTCACCGGTTCCCCTGTTTCGGTTCGGTCGGCAAAGGCCCGATATAACCAATTTTCCCGTGCGGTGTTTGTTTCGTTTGTTATCGGATGCACTGCCTGCAAGGAGATTCCCCCGTCCTTCATCAAACGGATTTTTTTATAAAGCGGATGTGTTTCATCGGCCGTATCAAATAATCCTTTGGAAATATTAAAATCAAAATAATCAAATAAAATAAGTGTATTATCAAATTTATTTAAAGTATTTATTAAGCGATTGACAGCTTTGATGCCGCCGTCAAATCCCGCCAGCACAATCGGGTGTTCGGGTTTAACGTGTTGGAATTTTTTATTCAGGGCGTCAATTTGACGCACTGTCCGATCCATGGCGTCAATTTGCCCGCGTTCTTGCAAAATACGCGGCCACCAAACGCGAATAATATCTAAAAACGCCACTGTTTGATTCCAATGTTCGGCAAAGGAAGCCTCTTGAACCAATGTATCCAGGGCATCAGGGGAGACTTCAAATTGATAAAATTCATCCAACAATGCCCCCAACCCCAATGCGATTTTTAAGGCCGCGGGGAGTGAAGCGACATGCGGTTTGGCCCGACACAAATGTGTCAGTAATAAGGTGCGTTCCACCGCCGAGCAAGCCGGTGGCAAATCGGCACTTAAATCTTCAAAATCATACAGGGGAATCAAGCGCGGCAATAACATCGGCCGTGTTTGCGCGTGTTGCAAAAAGGCTTCCTTAACCGTGCGGCAGGCCCGTCGTGTGGGCAAAATGACGCGCACATTGGCTAAATCACTTTGGGCAGGATAGCGTTCCAACAACACCGTTGTCAGTGTTTTGGCAAAATGATCGGAAAGGCGCGCCGCGTAAATCATCCGAAAACCCCAATCACCTTGTTGTTGCGGATAAAAGTAATTCGGCTTGCTCTACCGCGGCGGGGGTGCCGACATGAAACCAGCGGCCGTCATGAATTACAGCCCTTAAACGCCCCTTTTGTTGGGCTTTATCATATAAATCACGCACCGAAAATACACCCGGTGTCACGCCGTCAAATAAGCGGGGATGCAAAATTTGAACCCCCATAAAGACAAAGGGAATTTGTGTTTCCCCCGGTTTTTGGCGGCGCGGCAGGCCGTTTTCAATAAAATAATTACCGTCTTTAACGTCGCCAAAGGTGTTTTCAATCGGAATCAGAGCCAATAACGCATCCATGTGTTGCGGATTCCATGCCACACGCAGGCGGTCAAAGACCGATAGAGTTTTGTCATCCCACAACGTGTCGGCGTTTAAGGCAAAAAAACCGTCCGCCCCGCCGTTTTGACATAAATAGGGCAAGGCCTTTTGAATGCCGCCGCCGGTTTCCAGAGCCGTTTCTTCACGGGAAAAATGAATGGGAATCGGGCGGGGGGCTAACGCGCGTTCAATTTGGTCCCCCAAATAACACACATTCACGACCACGTTTTGAACACCGGCATTTAATGCTTTATCAAGGACGGCATCCAATAATGTTTTGCCCGCCACCCGAACCAACGGTTTGGGGCGTGCGTCGGTCAAATGCTGCATGCGGGTGCCGCGACCGGCCGCTAAAATCATGGCGGTGCGAATCATTTATCCTCCTTAATCCGGGCGGCATCGGGAATCACACGCCGCACATCCGGGGGGACTATCCGATCTAACCAGGCTTTATAGGGCGCTAAAATCGGTTCATTTAAATGTTTTTCCAACAACGACCACACAAAGGGGATATGCTTTAAATAACCGTCTTTGTTATCCCGCACGCACAGACGGGTAAAAATACCAATGACTTTGGTGTGCCGTTGCACCGCGGTAATGGGGCACATGGCCCGAAAAATGGGGGTGTTGTGTTCGGGGATTTTGTTAAAATAGGCTTCAAACGCCGCGGCGGCGGCACGATTTGACACCGGCCGGCGGGCATCTTCCGTCAACGAAATCAAATCATATGTGACGGGGCCCAGGCGCGCGTCTTGAAAATCAAGCAAGCCGCATTGTTTATCGGGCGTGATCATTAAGTTATCTACATGAAAATCCAATAAAACGATTTTTTGTTCAATCGCCTGTAACGGCAGAATCAGGTTTGTCCAAATATGGGTAAATTCGGCGCGTTCTGGATCACTTAATTCCCGTTTTAAAACGTATTTAAGATACCAATCGGTGAATAAAGAAACCTCAAACAACATCAACTTTAAATCATACGCGGGCAGACTGTTTGCCGGTAAATCGGCATTGCGTTGCAGTAAGGCCAACGTTTCGGCCGCCGCCGTATAAAGCGATACATCATTTGCCCCCCGATCCAATAACCGTGCAAATGTATCATCCCCAAAGTCTTCCAAAATTAAAAAGCCGTTTGTTAAATCCGATGCCAAAACGGCCGGCACACGAGCGCCGGCATCGGCTAACAAGTGATCTACATGGACAAATTGGGCGGGGTTTTCCGGTTTTGGGGCGTTCATCAGCACTGCCGTGCGTCCGGGCAGGGTTAGGCGTTCATACGACCGGAACGACGCATCATGTGCCAATGGGGTGCGGCGGGCGTTTCCCCAACCGGTTTGATTTAAAAAGTCGGTTAATTGTTGCGTGCGCATATTTTATCCTTTTGTTTTATTTTTTTTTAAAGATTTCTTGTGTGATTTTTGCGGACAGGTTGGTTGGAGGGATGTATCTTCCTCTGTTGCCGGCAAAATCCCCCCGATATTGCACACATGTTGTTTAATGTGTGCCAATGTTGCCGCTTGTGTGGCAATGCTGTCGTCCGGATTTCGTGTTAAGTCGGCCGGTATCTCCCATATGCCCGATTCATCCGATTCGGGCCCTTTTAAAATCAAGGTGCGTTTATTATCCGGCCCGGTAAACGTCAGGTCATATCGTTGACGGGGGAGGAGAGGGGCGATTTTTTCCGGCCATTCAATCAAACTGACCCCTTCGACAAAGGCATCTTCAATGCCGATTTCATAAGCTTCATCGGGGCTTTTTAAACGATACATGTCAAAGTGATAAACGGGGAAAGCCGGCGTTTCATAGGTTTGAAGCAAGGTAAATGTCGGACTGGGGACATCGGTGATACGGGGATTTAACGCCCGAATAAACGCCCGGGCAAACACCGTTTTGCCGGCTCCCAACGGACCGTTTAGGGCGACAATATCGCCGCGTGTGACGTGTTTCGCCAATAAGGCGGCCACCTGTTCGGTTTCAAAAACACCGGGAATTGAAAACACAATTTGCATGATAAAGGCTTCCTTTATTTAATTGATTTGATGTTTTGCCCGCGCCACCCACGGAGCAACGAAACGTCCCGCCCACAGGCCGGCTTGTCCGGTGCGTGCTTGTTGTTCATAGGGAATATAAACCGCCGAAGAGCGCCTGTCTGCCACGGCCCAACCGACCGCCGTCATGGCCGCCCCGACGTCATAACCGCCGATGTTGCAGGTAGCAATATAATTGCCTTTACCGTCCGTTCCCACCGCCTTGCAGGTCAGATGTTTATTTAAAATCAAACGTTCCAACCATTGTTTGGCCGTGCGACCGCAGGTATATGTTTGCCCGTGCGCGTCCAAACACGTTTGCCATGGGTCGGGCGCATCCACACCATACAGTTTAATAAAGCTGCCCTCTATTTGAAACAAATAGCCCGATTGCACCGCGCGGACACGCCCCGAAAACGTTTGTGGTTGTGCTTGATTGACTTGTTGAACGGGAGCGGTTGTTTTTACGGTTGGTGCGGTGCGGGCCGGGGAAGACTTATCTTTAAAGAAAGAAACGGTATTTTCCCACGAATCGGCAAAAAAGGTGGTTGTTTTATCCCAAAACGACGGTTCTTGCACGGGTGATTCCGGCATTATCCCGTCTGACGGAACAGCGGGACCGGTATCGGGCAAAGCGGGGGACAGGGATATTTTGGCCGATTCGGGCAAGGGGGCAGAGTCCTCCGGCGTCGCGGTTGGTTGGGCGGCATCGGTATTGTCCGTATTTAACGTATCTTGGGGCGCCGATTCGCCGGGCGTGTCCCCGGTGATTTTTTGCCATGACTGAACGATAATGCCGCCGGTTTTGCGGGATAATTCTTTTAGCTCCCGTTTTTTATCGCGAATCGCCGTATCGGTTTGTTCAATAGCCGTGCGTGTTTTGAAAAATAAGATTTGACATCCCTTATATACCAAAAAACTTAAAGCAATCAATAAAACAAGAATCATCACCGCTTTCACGGCTCCGACACCCAGTTGCACCACCATTTTGGCAATAAAAAACAAGGTAAAAGCGCAAAAGGCCAACACAAACATGCCCACCAACGTGGTCGTTGCCGATCCGGTTTTTATGCCCAAAAAGCCCATTAAAATTGAACCGGCCAACAAAGCCCACAAAGTAATGCGTAACATCATGGTGACTGCTCCTTTATTATCAGGTTGTTTTTTTATTATCCTATAAAAAAAAGGATGAAAAAGCAACCTTTTTCATCCTTTTGAACGTTGATATCCCTTTTTTATTGCCGGGGTGTCGCGTTTGGTTGATTTTTCATTTTTTCAACGAACAGAGCCGCAAAGTTAATCGGGTTAATCTGCAGCGGCGGTAATCCGGCTTCCCGTGTTAATGTGGCGATAACAGAACGCACCTGCGGGAAAATCAAATGGGGCACTTCAACCAACAATAACGGTTCAATTTGATCCGGTGTGCCGGTCAGGGTGACCAAAGCCCCGTATGTCATTTCCAATAAAAAGACCGTTTTTTGGGTATCATCCCGTGTGGCGGTGATTTTGGTCACCAAGTCAACGGTGTATCCCTTGTCGTCGGGGGTCTTTTTTACCTGAACATCAATATTAACGGCAATTTTGGGAGGCTTGGTCATACCTTCAAACACAAAAGGGATATCAGGAGCTTCCAACGATAAATCACGGATATATTGGGATAAAATCTGAAGCGTCGGGGCGTTCGGTGTTTTATTTTCGGGCATTTTAAAAATCCTCTTGAAAAAAAGTTAAAGTTTGGTGTATAACCATACCCATTGCAGTTATAAACCGATTGGTTTTTAATATACATGTTTGTTTTTAAAAAGTCAAAGGAAAAAACAAAAAAATGACACCGGGAACATTGGCACTGTGCTTATTGGCAGGATATGTGTTGTGGCGTATATTTATCGTTATGCCGCATCAACAAGTTGAGCGTCGGCGGCTGCGTCGGTTGATTGAATCGGGGGGAACGCTTCAAAAAGGGGATGACCCTGCTTTAGCCCCATGCACGACGGTGCCGAGTGTTGCCAAAACACCCGAGGAAGATTTTATATTGGTTGCCAAAGATATGTTCCGCCGTATTTCGTCGGCCTATGCGGCGGGGGATAAAAAGGCATTGGAGGAACTTGTTTCCCCCTATGTTTTGGAACGGTTTTCGGAAGCGATTGATAAGCGTATCGCCGATAAGTTGACCATGGATTTTGAATTGGGTGATTTTGAACAGGTGGAAATTGAACGCTTTACCTATCGGTTGAACGAAGTGCGCGTGCGGTTTATTACGACACAGGTTAATTATATCAAAAATGATAAGGATGAAATTGTTTCGGGCATTTTCGGTCGGTTGCGTGCCGTATCGGATGTGTGGGAATTTGAACGGCGACACGATGTTATGCGTGCGTGGAAACTTGTTGCAACACAATCGGAGTCTTTATTATGAAAGTATCACGTCTTTGGGGCGGATTTGCCGCCGTATTTTTTGTGTTGTTGGCCGGATGCTCCGGCACACCCGATTTGGATCAGGGGCGTTCCTTTCGCTTAACAGAGGTGGATTTTGACGACTTACCCGGTTTTTATACGGATGATTTCAGCGCCGCCCTGCCGGCGTTACGGCGTTCGTGCTGCCGTGCGGGCGCAAAATGGAAAACCTTTTGTGCCGATTTGCCCGCCGCGGGGGCATCATCAGATCAGGTGCGGGATGTTGTGAAGCGGCATTTGGTTCCTTATGCCGTGTCGGTAAACGGCAGCAATACCGGCCGTGTAACCGGTTATTATGAAGCATCACTGACCGGTACACGCACCAAAACCAAGGACGGACAAGTGCCTGTTTATGCGCCGCCCTATGGGTATAAATATGGGCAAAAGCTTGCCCCCCGGGCCAAGATAGAGCAAGACGAATTGTTTGATGCTCCCATTATTGCATGGGCCGACGATCCGGTTGAGTTGTTTATTTTACAGGTGCAAGGATCGGGGCGCATGGTCACACCCGATGGGGAAATTAAATTGGGCTATGCCGGCAATAACGGTCAGCCGTTTAAAGGGTTGGGAACCATTATGGCGAAAGAGGGGATTCCCGCGCAATATCGTCATTCTATGAATGATATTAAGCGCTATTTGCAAGATAACCCCGATGAAGCGCAGGAAATTATGCATCAAAACCCGCGGTATATTTTCTTTAAAGAACAAACCGGCGATTCCCCTGTCGGTGCCGCCGGCGTTGTTTTAACGCCCGGACGATCCATTGCCGTTGATCCGGCTTTTGTGCCCATGCATACACCGGTGTGGTTGGCTACAACCTTGCCCGATGGGCAGCCGTTGGAACGGCTTGTTGTGGCTCAGGATAAGGGAACGGCGATTAAAGGCGGCATTCGCGCTGACTTTTTCTTTGGTCACGGGGAAGAAGCGTTTTATGCCTCCGGCCGTATGCACAAGCCGGGTCAATATTATCTGTTGTTGCCCAAAAATGATAAATAATCTATGAAACCGGCGGATTTGGCGTTATGGGATGAATTTAAAAAAACGGTGCGGCCGTTTGCCCGCCGTTTTTTTGCGCGGCCCGAAACACCGAAAGTATCTTTAGCTCGCGGGAGGCGTTTTGACTTTGCCGTGCAACATGAACCGGTGCTGCCGTATCAGTTGGATTTACACGGATTCAGTGTGCAGGACGCCTATGAAACCCTGCGGCTGTTTTTAATGCATCACGAACGCCGGCGCAGCCGGTATGTGACGGTGGTGACGGGGCGGGGGTTGAATGCCCCGGGCTTGATTAAGCAAGAAATCACATTGTGGTTGGATACCCCGTTTTTTAAGGAACGGGTGCGCGCTTTTTCCTGGCAAAACGGTGGCGGCGCGCTTCGGTTGGAATTGTATCAAACAAAAGGCAAACATAAATGACATCAAAAACACTTGTATTGGGGATTGAAAGCAGTTGTGACGAAACGGCCTGTGCCATTGTATCGGATCAAAAAGAGGTATTATCCAGCGTTGTGTGGTCGCAATATGACGAGCATCGCCGTTTTGGCGGGGTGGTGCCGGAAATTGCCGCACGGGCGCATTTGGACAAATGCGATGTGTTGGTGCAAGAAGCTTTGAAACAAGCCGGCGTGACGTTTCGCAACCTGTCGGCCATAGCGGTTGCTGCGGGGCCGGGGTTAATCGGCGGGGTGTTGGTCGGTGTCATGACCGCCAAGGCCATTGCATTGGCACATAATAAACCGTTTATTGCCGTCAATCATTTAGAGGGGCACGCCCTGACCGCCCGGTTAAGTGCCGATATTCAGTTTCCGTATTTGTTGTTGTTGACATCGGGCGGGCATTGTCAAGTGCTTGCGGTGGAAGGGGTTGGTCAATATCGCAAATTGGGCGCGACAGTGGATGATTCGGCCGGAGAAGCGTTTGATAAGGTTGCCAAGATGCTGGATATCGGTTATCCCGGCGGTCCGAATTTGGAAAAACGGGCGGTTTTGGGCAAGGCAGATCGGTTTTCGTTCCCCGTGCCGATGCGTGGGCGCAAAGGGTGCGATTTTTCGTTTTCGGGCCTGAAAACCGCCGTGCGGGTATGCATTGACGGGTTGGGGCAAATGACCGAAACGGATAAAAATGATATTTGTGCGTCTTTTCAAATGGCGGTGGTGGCGCAGGTGCGTGACCGGCTGAATCATGCCTTTCAAGCGTTTCGAGCGGCGTATCCCACGGGACGCGATTTGGTTGTTGCCGGCGGGGTGGCGGCCAATAAAACCCTGCGGACTGCGTTAAAGGAAATGGCCCAAGCCAACGGTTTTATATTTTCGGCGCCGCCCATAGAGCTGTGCACCGATAACGGTGTGATGATTGCATGGGCGGGGATGGAACGATTTTGCCAAAATATGACCGATACGCTTGATTTTCGGGCACGCCCCAGATGGCCCCTTGACACGCAGTCGTAAACCGATTATATTCACTTTATATGTTTCTTAACCAAAGGAGAAAACCATGGAAACAGTCAATGATACAACTTTTGAAACCGCCGTTTTAAAATCCGACAAACCCGTGTTGGTTGATTTTTTTGCCAATTGGTGCGGTCCGTGCCGTCAGATGTTACCCCTGGTCACCGAAGTGGCGGATGAAATGAAAGAACAATTAAATATTGTTAAAATGGATGTGGATGAATCGGAAGCGACGCCCGCCCGTTACGGCATTCAAAGCATTCCGACATTGATTTTGTTTAAAAATGGGAACGTGATTTCCCAAAAAACGGGTGCTATGCCAAAATCGGAATTGGTGGAATGGATAAAAAGTTCCATTTAATAAAGTGATAAATAAAAAAAACGGGCCCTGAACAGAGCCCGTTTTTTTATGGGGAATAAGGATTTAAAAACCGTCTAATTCTGTATCAAACCAAAACTCCATAAGGTTATTATCGGCACAGATAAGTGTTTCGGGGCAACCCATACCGTTGCCGCAATCTGGACATAAACCACTTGACAAATTATTCAGGCCAATTTTTTAGACACATTATTTTTATGTTTATCTTATTGTTTTATAAGGGAAAAGCGGTATTCATTGACACTGGATCCTCGCTTTCGCAAGGATGACATGGAATTGGTTGTCCGCTGACGCGGAAAAGAGGAAAAGCGGAATCATTGATACTGGATCCAAAGCTTTCGCAAGGATGCCCCCCCCTCCGTCATGCCCGACCCCGATCGGGCATCCAGGATAGCAAGTCCTTATTTTGCCGATGTGTCAAGGGAAGGAAAAGCGGAATCATTGATACTGGATCCAAAGCTTTCGCAAGGATGACATGGAATTGGTTGTCCGCTGACGCGGAAAAGTGGCCTCATTTTTCCCGGATGCTCGCGTGTCAAGCACGACAAAGAGGGGCCACAAGGGCCCCTATACCTATAATTTTATTTCACCACATTGTTTTGAATTGTTCCGGCCAAAAAGGTGCGGATGTTGTCAAACGATGTTTTTAAAATGCGGTTAATGGCATCAATAGAGTTAAACGCAATATGCGGGGTGGCAATCACGTTTTTGAATTGCAGGATTTTCAGGTTCATAGCCGAATCCAGTAAAAAGTCGTTATCCGTCATTTTATCGGGGGTGGAGACTTCATCATGCAGCAGGAAATCTTCGTTTTCCAACACGTCCAAACCGGCACCACCGACAATGCCTTGCCGCAGGGCTTGATACAAAGCTTGTGTATCAATTAAATCACCGCGGGCGGTGTTGATGATTAAAACGCCCGGTTTCATTTTGGCAAAAGCGGCTGCATTCAACATATGAAAGTTTTCGGGTGTTGAGGGCACATGCAAGGAAATCACGTCGGCTTGTTCGTAAATTTTACTGGGTGTGTCCACATACAGGTCTTTCAGTGCCGGTGTCGGATAGGGATCATACGCCAACACATTCATGCCGAATCCGCGGGCGATTTGAATCATGTGGCGGCCGATAGAGCCCGTGCCGATCACACCCAATGTTTTCCCCATCAGATCAAATCCCATGTATTCACCTATGGCAATACGACTGTGCGCCATGTCGTTGTTGGCGATGATGATTTTGCGCGATAATGCCAATAACAGGCCAAATGCAAACTCGGCCACCGTTGTTTCTCCGTAACATGGCACGTTTGTGACGGCAATGCCACGTTGTTTGCAATACGCTAAATCAATATGGTTAAAGCCTGTTGACCGGGTTGCAATCAGTTTTAAATGGGGGAACAAGTCCAATTTTTTGTTATCCACGCGTTCGGAATGAACAAACAGAGAAATGATTTCGGCATCTTGGAAGGCCTCTAACCGCTTATCGGGTGTGGCGTTGATTGATTCGTCAAAAAACACAAAGCGTGTTCCGTCAATCGGGTTTGCGGCCGCATAATCGGTGAGTTCTTTGTCTGTATTAAAAAATAAAATAGGTTGCATGATGTTTCCTTTCTGTTATATCTTTTATATAAAAGGCCGACTTGAATTTTCAAGTCGGCTAATGTCTTTTTTTTCTTTTTATTTAAGGCATCAGTAAAAATAAAATTTGTGCCAACGTATCGTGCAGTTTGTCCCGCGCAACAACCTGATCAATCATGCCGTGTTCCAACAGGTAATCAGCCTTTTGAAAGTTGTCGGGCAACTTTTCATGAATGGTTTGTTCAATCACACGCGCGCCGGCAAAACCGATGACGGCGCCGGGTTCGGCTAATGCCACATCTCCCAACATGGCAAACGAAGCCGTTACCCCCCCCGTTGTCGGGTTGGTTAGAACAACGATGTAAGGTAACCGTTTTGCCTTTAACTTTTTGACGGCAACGGTTGTGCGTGCCATTTGCATCAAGGATAAAATCCCCTCTTGCATGCGGGCGCCACCCGACGCCGGCACTAAAATAAGGGCCGCTTCCTGTAATAAGGCCAATTGAGCGGCGGTGATAATCGCTTCCCCCACCGCGGTGCCCATAGAACCGCCCATGAATGAGAAATCAAACACCGCGACGACCGCCGGTTTGCCGCCGATTGTGCCGTGGGCCACAACAATGGCATCCTCGTTTTTAGTTTTTTTGCGGGCGTCTTTTAACCGGTCACTGTATTTTTTAAGGTCAGCGAATTTTAAGGGATCCTCACGCCCTTTGGGCAATCGGATTAAGGTAAAATCCCCCGCGTCAAACAATAATTCCAACCGCTTTAACGGGGGCAGGCGAAAATGATGTGTGCAATAGGGGCATACAAAATTGCTTTTGGTGATTTCCTGATGAAACAACAAGGCACCACACCCCGGACAGCGATCCCAATAATTATCGGGGATATCCTTTTGCAAATTGACCTTTTTAACGGTCGGACGGGTCAGACTTGTAATCCAATTCATTTTTTTTAAGGTTTTAAAAAATTAACGGTTATTTAAAGCGTCTTGAATGTCTTTGCCGGCTTTGAAAAACGGCACTTTCTTTTCCGCGATAAACACAGGGGCACCGGTTTTGGGGTTGCGGGCTTTGCGGGCTTTGCGCGTGCGCACCGTCAAAATACCGAAACCGCGTAACTCTACACGGTTTCCTTCGGCCAACGCATTGACAATGTGATCAAAAATCGTTGACACAACCCGTTCGGCATCGGCGTGTTTCAGACGGTTTTCTTCGGCCACTTTTTTAATTAATTCGGATTTAATCATATCTTTTCCTTTCTGTTAGAATCAATAACGGGTGTTTTACCCTTTTTTCGGTGTTTTGTCAAGAGGGGAGTGCGCCTTTTTGATGATTGTTTTGTTAAACTTTCGGCGCCCGAAACAATATCCGTTAATTCATCGGTAATGGCGTTTTGACGGGCCTGTTGATAGGTTAGATTCAACGTTTCTAACGATTCGTCTATGTTTTGTTCGGCTTGCTGCATGTTCAACATGCGGGTATAATGTTCGGCTGCCAATGAGGCCGTCAGTGTTCCCGCCACCGCAATGGTCAGGTATTCCCGACTGAACGCCGCCAATAAATCCGTTTTCGGCGCACTCATCATTGGTTGCATGCGACCGCCCCATTTGCGTTTTTTTAACGTATCAAACCACGTTCGTGACAGGGGCATTAACTGAATCACACGGGGGTGAATGCGGGTGCCCGATTTTTCCTGATACGCTAAAAAGACGGCCTCGGCCTTATGCCCGGCGGTCAGTTCATCTGTTTTTAAAAGGATAGCCGCGGCCAGCGCGGGTAATTCCTTTATGTTGTTTGACGTAGCAAATACGGCAGTCGCCGAACGGGTGCGCCGATCCGTCAAAGCCAACCGGCGGCCGACACATACGGTATCCACAGCGTTTAAGTCATAGCCATGTTCGCTTAAGAACCGATCGGCGGCTTTTAACACCTCGCGGTTAAAACGGCCGACAAGACCATTATCTGACCCGATAGCAATCAACACGGCGCGCCGTTTACCTGCCGGTGCGGGGGATAGGGCAGGCGGTTCCCATCCGGTGTTTAGGGCCAAGGCTAAAAAAGCATCTTCAAGCGTTTGTCCGTATTCTTTGGCCGATGCCAAGGCTTTTTCAAACGGGGGCACACTGACCGACGAAAGCATTTTCATCGTGCTGACAATGCCACGCAGGTCTGTGGTTGTTTTTATGCGTTTTGATACCTGTTGCAGCGTCATACGGGTTCCGTTTGATAAAGGGGCGTTAAATCATCTTGCAGTGCCGTTAAAAAGGCCGTTGTTTGTTGGTCTGTCGGCACTTGTTTTTGCGTCACAATGGTATCAATCAAGTCGGGAAACCGATTGTGTAATAAGGCATCCGTACGGGTTTGCGCCTCTATGCTTTTATCGGCGGGAATGTCATCAAACAAACCGGCGTTCACCGCCGTCCAAACGGCAACCTGTGTTTCAACCGCCATGGGACGATATTGCATTTGCTGTAAGGCGGCACGAATGGCATGACCGCGTTTCAGGCGATCTTGTGTTTCAGAGTCCAGCTGTGTGCCGAATTTGGCAAAGGATTCAAGTTCTTCAAATTGTGCATAAAACAATTTTAAGGGGCCGATTAACTTACGATAGGCCGGCAGTTGAGCGTCACCGCCGACACGGGACACCGACGGTCCCGTGTCAACAGCGGGCAATATACCCTTTTGATATGAGGTGAGCGAGAGGTATATTTGCCCGTCCGTGATGGAAATAATGTTGGTGGGAATATAGGCCGATATGTTGCCGGCCTCGGTCGTTACAATGGGCAAAGCCGTCAACGACCCGCCCCCGACATCAGGCCGCAAATGTGTGGCCCGTTCCAATAACCGTGAATGAATGTAAAAAATGTCACCCGGAAACGCTTCGCGCCCCGGGGGTGTGCGCAGTAACAGTGAAATTTGACGATACGCCCGTGCGTGTGCCGTTAAATCATCATAAACAATTAACACATCACGCCCCTGATACATAAAATATTCACCGATGGCCGTTGCGGCATAGGGGGCAATGTATTGCATGCCCGCTTCATCATCGCCGGTAGCCGCCATGACAATTGTGTTTTGCATGACGCCGTATTTTTTTAAATCGGCAATCACGCGTGCGATGCCGGCCGCCCGGGCACCGATGGAACAATAAATACACAAAACGCCGGTGTCTTTTTGATTGATAATAGTGTCAAGTGCCAACGCCGTTTTACCGGTTTGACGATCCCCTAAAATCAATTCCCGTTGCCCGCGGCCAATGGGGGTAAAGGCATCCACAACTTTAATACCCGTTTGCAGGGGGGTATCCACCGGTGCGCGGTCCATAATCGGGGCGGCATCGGTTTCAATGCGGCGGCGTTCATCGGTGTTAAGGGGGCCCAGTTCATCCAACGGTGTGCCCAACGGGTCAATGACACGCCCCAAAAGCGCGTCACCCACGGGCACATCCAGCACGCGGTTTGTCCGCCGCACTTTATCCCCCGCCTTTAAAGAATCAGGATTGCTTAAAAACACGACGCCGACCGAATCGGGTTTTAAGGTTTGAACCATGCCCATGACATTGTTTTTAAACAATACCAGTTCGTTCATCCGCACGTCTTTTAAACCCAATATTTCGGCCGTGCCGGCAGAAATAGACATGATTTCACTTAACGGCTCCACGCGCAGTGCCGGTGTTGCGGCTTTTAACGCTTCCGTGGTGGTTTTAAGAGCAGATTCAGCGGCTTTTTTCAACATTAAAAGAGCTCCTTTTATTTGATTAACACCGTGGCCATTTGGTTTTTTAAACGCGTTTCAAACGTTTCAACGCATGCCTTTAAATGCCAGGCCACCGTCATATCACCGGCCCTTATTTCGGCGCCGGCCAATAACGTGGGATCTGTGTGCCAGTGCGCTTTTAAAGGGACGGCAAGCGTTAAAGTTTGTAACAAGGCATTTAAAAACGCCTCTTTCCCCGACTTGGTCAGGTTTTGCGCCGTGGTGATGTCAAGAGCCGGCACGGTTTGAATCACGTCTTTTAACCGCTTTTTTTCATCCGCGGGCAGGGCGCGCACTTGATTTAAAAAGACGTCTGTTGCTTTTTGGCGCATATCCGTATCGCATAATTTTTCTAAAATATCACCCGACAGGTGCAAGAAATTTTGAATCATAAAATCGCGCAGGCTGGTGTCAATCTCTGCCACACGGCGGTTTAAATCCGCCTGTGCCCGCTTATGCGCGGCGGTGATATCGGCTTTTACTTCGGCCGAAAGGGTTTCTTTCAAGCGGGCGGCTTCTTGCGCGGCGGCCTCTAATAACGCATTTTGTTGGTTTTTAAAGGCGGCACGTTCTTGGGTCAAGGCGTCTTTTTCGGCCTGCGCCGCTTGTGTGGCGGCGCGGGCATTTGCTATTTGATGCGCGATATATTGTTGCCGTTTTTCAACAGCCGTCAAAACGGGCTTGTATAAAAACTTTTTTAACAAGACCATTAAAATAAACAGATTCACAATCTGTGCGCAAAAGGTGACCCAACTGAACCCCACGGGACAAAACTCCTTTACCGGACAACCCTATTTTGCGGCCGCTTCAACGGCATAGTTCCAAAACGGATTGAAATACAAAATCAACACCGTGATAACGAATGAATAAATCGCGGTAGATTCAATCATCGCCATAGACACGAACAGTGTGCGGGTGATGGTGCCGGCTTCATCGGGTTGTTGCGCCATCGCGCGCAGACCTTGTGCGGCGGCGTTTCCTTCCCCGATACCCGATCCCAAACCGCCCAGTGCGATACATAATCCCGCCGCAAAGACGGACATACCGCCGATAAAAGTAATTGCATCCATTTTAATTCTCCTTTCCTTGTGATAAAAACGGGTCAACAAACGGTTCGGCGGGTGTAACCGCCGATACATAGACAATGGCGAGTAAAGCGAAAATATAGGCTTGAATCATGCCGGTGACAAGACCCAAAATCTGCATCGGCAACGGCAATAAAAACGGTGTCAGCATCATTAAGACCGATGCGATAATCGTGCCCGACAACATGTTGCCGTATAAACGCACTGCCAACGAAAACGTGGATGAAAAATCACTTAAAATATTCAGCGGTGTCAGAATGGGGGTCGGTTCTACATATTTTTTTAAATACCGCTTAATACCGGCGTTTTTAATGCCGTAATAGGGCATGGCACAAAACACGCACAGTGCAAATGCCGCCGTGGTGGATAATGAACTTGTCGGCGGGCGAAACCATGGGATAACGGTTAACAGATTGCTGATCCCGATAAACAGGAAAAACGTGCCGATGATGGGCAGGTATTTCATCGGGTTATCACCGCTGACTTCTTTAATTTGGGTGCGAATGGTGACGACAATCATTTCCAAGGCTGTTTGAAACAACGAAACGCGCGGTGTGGTTTTAAGGGTGCGGGTCGCCGCCCATGAGGCCCCGACCAAAAGCGCCATTACCACCCATGACCACACCAACGTGGCATTGATAGGCCAACCGAACATGGAAAACACGATGATGTCATCTAAATTATCAATCATGCATCCGTTCCCTTAATGTTTTTTAAGTGTTGTTTAACACCCCGTAAACACACAATGCGTGTGATGATAAAGCCCGCGATGACAAGTAAAAAACGCCCTGCCTCGTTTTGTGCGGCATAAAGCGCGATGAAAATCAGCATAAAAATGCGCACTGCTGCCGATACAAACAAAAATACGCCGCGCCGTTTTATACGGAGGAGTATTTTAAGACTGTGCCACAACATCAGGTAATACAAAATCCCCATCATCATGCCGATTAAAAGCAATCCGCCCGCCATAGGGACGGTTAAATGCGTGGTTAAGAGTTGCATGCTGACCCCCGTTGGTTGGTATGTGTGTTCTTATCCGTGTCTTTTGCCTTTTGTTTTTCGGGGGCGGATACCGTCCCTTCTTTTTTCAGCCAACGATTGGCATTATAAATCCCCGCTAAAAAACCGATTAAAATTAAATTCAGCGTCCAGGAAAGATGCAAAACAGGAAATCTGTTATCCATAAAACGCCCCAAAAATACCCCCAACAAGACAGGGACGGAGACATGCCACCCATACACACCCAATACCGCGGCGTTAAAGGTGATAACGCGTTTGGGGCGGTCACGCAGCCGATCGGCCTTTTGAATTAACAGGCGTTCTTGTTTTTTTTCCAATGCGTCAAATTCCGCCATCGGGACCTCCCGCCGCGTTTAACCGCAGGAAGCCTTTCGTCAGGCCGATTTCAAGCCGTGCCAATGTGGCGGCCGATTCCTTGCGTTGTTGTTGCATGCGTTTAAAATCTGTTTCAATCAAGTGTATCAAGGTGGATAAATCGTTGCCCAAAACCGCCTGACGCGTGGCCAAACGAACAAGGGCGCCTTGCTTGACCAAAATTCCTTCATTCACGGCAATATAGGCTTTTTGGCCGGCCGCATGATAGGTCGTGATACCGAGCGCCAAAGCGGTGACAAAATCAACATGTCGGGGCAACAGGGTGTAAAACCCGTCAATGGCCTCAACATCTATTTGATCAATTTCCTTGTCTAATACAAGGCCGGTTGGCGTATAAACGTTAAGATGCATCTTTCCTCGCTTTGGCAGCGGCTTTTTCCAAAGCCTCTTCTACCCGACCGATCATGTAAAAATCGTTTTCGCTTAACCGGTCAAACTCGCCGTTTAAAATGCGTTCGCATCCGTCAATGGTATCGCTTAAATCAACCGATTTGCCCGTCATGCCGGTAAATTGACCCGTTGTGAAAAACGGCTGTGTTAAAAAGCGTTCCAATTTGCGGGCGGTTGTGACGGTGCGTTGATCCGATTCGGGCAATTCGTCAAAGCCCAGCATGGCGATGATGTCCTTTAACTCTTCGTATTGCGCCAACGTGCGGCGCACGGCGGTCGCGACACGGTAATGACGATCGCCCACAATCAGGGGCGTCAACATGTTAGAGGAGGAGGCCAGCGGATCCAACGCCGGATATAACCCTTGCGCGGCGCGGGCGCGGGATAACACAATACTGGCCGATAAATGGGCAAACGTGTGCGTAGCAGACGGATCGGTAAAATCGTCGGCAGGAACATAGACCGCCTGAATAGAGGTAATAGCCCC
Organism: uncultured Alphaproteobacteria bacterium; assembly: GCA_944392145.1. Lineage (GTDB taxonomy): Bacteria > Pseudomonadota > Alphaproteobacteria > CAAHEQ01 > UBA3637 > CALXVS01. Next base: position 24,940 of record CALXVS010000007.1, read on the forward strand.
GTCGGTGGTAGAGGAAATGCGTTCCTGTAAATCGGCAATATCGGTGCCCAAGGCCGGCTGATACCCGACGCGAGAGGGAATTTGCCCCAGCAGTGTGGACACTTCGGCCCCCGCCTGAATAAACCGAAAGATGTTGTCAATCAACAATAAAACATCTTGCTTTTTTTGATCGCGAAAATATTCCGCCATGGTCAGGGCGGCCAATGCCACGCGGAACCGCACACCGGGGGCTTCGTTCATTTGCCCGAAAATCATGACGGTTTTATCCAACACGCCGGCAGCCTGCATTTCACGATACAATTGTTCCCCTTCGCGCGATCGTTCGCCGATGCCGGCAAAAATACTGACCCCTTCATATCGCCCGACCATGTTATTAATCATTTCGGTGATTAAAACGGTTTTACCAACACCCGCCCCGCCGAACAAGCCGGCTTTACCCCCGCGTTCCAACGGTGCCAACAGGTCAATCGCCTTAATCCCGCTGATAAAAATTTCCGAGGAAACCTGAAGCCGTGATAACGGCACCGGATAGGCATGAATACCCTGCATCGGCGGATCTTTTAAGGCCGGTTTCTTGTCAATCGGTTGTCCCAGCACATTAAACATACGCCCCAACGTTTGATTGCCGACGGGGACTTCAATCGGGTGTTTTAAATCTGCTACCCGTTGGCCGCGGTATAACCCTTGTGTAAAACCAAAGGCCAACGCGCGCACGGTTTTATCGTCAATATACCCTTGCACTTCAAGGGTCAGGGACGGATCATCCCGGGTTTCAAGGGCAGCAAACAACGCGGGCAGTTCTTTTTCAAAACGAACTTCCACAACGCTGCCGGAAACGGCCGTGATTTTTCCGATGTTGGACATAGGACTCCTTTATTCAATTCCGTCACTTGATGTTGTTATAAGTTTTTTTTGTGGGGGCGTCAAGCAAAAAAAATCTCTTTTAAAAACAGAAAACCGCGGGGAAAGGGCATAAAACAATCTTGACAAAAAAGGGATTTAAAGGTAAAATAAATACAATTTTGTCAGAAAATCAAGCAAGGAGAGGATACCCATGATGACGGCAGAGGCATTTTACCAGGATGTGCGCGGGGCTTTGGCGCGTTTGTATCCCGGCGCGTATTTGACGTCGTGGAGTGGGGCCGAATGGCACGGCTTAACGGCGTCGTTTTCCCGCGATTATGTGTTGTTTTCCCCTTTGTTTGAAAAGGATGACACCCGGCGGCATTACAATCAATTGGTTTCGCTTAAAAAAATACCGATGGCGGCAAAAGTCGGGTTGATTCAGGTTGACTCACCCGCGGGCGGGTTTACCGTGGCCGACGTGCACCGCACGGTGGTGGATATGTTGTATGATCCGGTTTTGGCCGGTGGGGATGAAATAATAGACGAAGTGTGGGATAATTATCTTGCCCTGCCAAATGCCGATACGAACACGTTGTGCCGCTATGCCGCAGCATGTGGTATGCCGGCCGTTTTGACGGCGTTAAAAGAAAGGTTGGGCGTATGATTGCGGGGAAAGTGTTTCAAAACCTGTCCCGTAAAACGGGGATTAAAGCCGAAGCATTGGAAAAAGATTATGTGATGAATCTGATTTTAGATGCCATCGCGCATTGCCCCAAAACACGTGATTCGTTTTTTTTTAAAGGGGGATGCTGTGTGCACAAATGTTTTTCGGCACACATGTTCACACCCAAATCAAAGGGGGTTGATGATTATTTTTTATCGGGTCGTTTTTCGGCAGATGTTGATTTAACTGTTAAACCCGATATGATGGAAGAGGGTAAGTTAACCGCCGCATTTTCAGAAGTACGAGATTATTTGGTTGGGCGGCACGGTCTTGAGATCAATCAGTTTTCATTCCCCATTCATGAAAATAACAAAACGATGATTGACGGACGTCCCAAGCGTTTGTGTCGGGGGTTGATTCGGTTTCAAGGGCCGATGTTTAATCCCAAATTTAATGCACCGGCTTTAAAATTTGATATTACTGCCGATGAAAGAAACGTGTTCACGCCCTATAAACGGTTAATTTATCACCCCTATGCCCGGGAGGGGGAGGAGTTGGTTTTGGTGGCTCTGACCTATACGCTGCGCGATATTTTTGCCGAAAAGGTGCGCGCTTTGTTTGAACGATGTTCGCCACGGGATGTGTATGATTTAAACACGTTAATTCGTCATCCGGATTTAGATCCGTGGCGTCAAGTCGGCATTGGATTATCCCTTATGGAAAAGTTCAGGTTAAAAAATATACCCCTTCAATTAACACCGGAACAATTAACCGTGGGAATGGATGGCACGCCGTCGGCCTATGAACGGTGTCGTATGAATTGGAAAACAACATTGGGGCGTCAAATGTCCCGCGTGCCCGCCTTTGAAACGTATTGGGCACACATTCCCGGTATTATTCGTTTTGCCGACAGATGTGTGCAAAAAACAAACGATGTGATTCAAACCTATTGTAACCGGCACCATGTGTCATATGCCGTGGCAATCAATCGGTTGATGCACGCCCAGCATGACGGTCGTGCATTTCAAAAAGTGATTGATGCCCAAGAACAACGTTTTTTTAAAGGAGAGTGTCGCCGTGATTGAGGCAAAACTATTTCGTGATATAGCCAAAGTAAAGCAGGTTAAAGCCGAAGCATTGGAAAAAGATTATGTGATGAATTTGATTTTGGATGCCATTGCGCGGTGTTCCGAAACGAAAGATAAATTTTTTTTAAAAGGGGGCAGTTGCATTTATAAATGCTTTTATCATGAAAACGGCACGTGTGGTCAAGTGAAGGTTAATGACAGGTTGTTGCCCCTTAAACGACGTAAGGAGATGCTAAAATCATACCTGACGCGCGCACGATTATCGGCTGATTTGGATTTAACCGTTCATCCCGATATGATGAATGAAGAAAAATTGAATGCTGCTTTTTCGGCTGTTTCAGCGTATGTCAAGGAACATCACGGGTTACAAATCGGTGATTTTTCATTCCCCATTTATGAAAATAAAAATCAAAAAATAAAAGGGCGTAATAAGCGTAACTGCCGCGGGAGCTTGCATTTTAAAGGGCCGCTTTATAACGATAAGTTTAATCCGCCGGCTTTGAAATTAGATTTAACGGCCGATGAAAGTGTTGTGTTTAAACCCTATACGCGCCCCATTTGCCACCCGTATAAAGAGGGGGAGGCTCTGATCGCTAATACCTATACGTTACGGGATGTGTTTGCCGAAAAGTTCCGTTCGTTGTTTGAACGGTATTCGGCACATGATATGTTTGATGTTGTTTTTCTGGCTGATCACCCCGATATGAAAGATGAACAGCGTCAATTGGGCATCGGATTGGCGATTATTGAAAAATTGCGGGTTAAAAATATTCCCTTGGCCATGGTGGACGGTCCTTTTTCCCTGCGTGTGGAAAACAAAGAGTTGATTGCCACAAAAGAAGAATTCAAAAAGGCATGGGAAAAAACCATGGCACGTGAAAAGGGAACGGATTTGGTTCCGTTTAAAACCGCATGGTCCGATTTGTTAAAGGCCGTTAAAATGGGGCGAACCTGTGTGCGGCGTGCCCAAAAGGAAATTGAACAGTATCAAAAACAACACCCCGGTATGGATTTAAATACGGCATTGGCTTGTTTGAATGAACAAGTAGAGCGGGGAATCGTTCGCCGGCGTCTTCGTGTTAAAAACAAGGCAAAAGAACGCGCTTGAACCTTGCCGATAAATGTGTGTTTTTATCCTATGGCCGGCGGATAGCCAAAGTGTGTGTTAAATGTTGACAAAGATAAAAAATAAGGTATAATTCTTATAACAGGTTGAATGTCAATGAAGGGTGATTGCCATGATTCAAAAATTAAAAGAATGGAGTGTGGGGGCATTGATGTTGGGGACGTCGGCGGCGGCCCTAATCGGCGGCACACAGGAAGAAAATTATACCATCACCCCCGAAAACTTTCATGTTGAAATGATGTCAAGTGCTTTTCCCAATCATCGGGCACAGTATGAGCAGGGCGATTTTTCATTAAGGTCAGGGGAAGAAAAGAACCTGGATAAGCAATATTATATTATGGGAAAAGTTATGCAGGCAATCGGTTCAACAAAAAAGCAACCGGACGAATCGGATACCGCACTTATTCAAAAACAATACGAGATGTTGGAAAAAGCGTTTGTCGGTGTCAAAAATTTTCATCAGGTGCGTGAAAATTATTTTAAAATTTGGGAAATGTGCGGCAAACCTGCTTTGGCGGATAAGGAAAACCAAAGTTTTACAACAAAAATGGAATTGTTGTTTACGGGGGACAAGAATCGGGCATGTTATAATTCCATTATCAATGAAATTTATAATCCCAAAGGAACATATTACGATCAAATGCAAGAAATGGCACATGCCTATTACCAAAAACATGCTTCCCAATTTTTGGGTGTTTTGGTAGATAATGTGGTGCACCCACTGACCGATCAAAAGGAAACGTATAATTTGGTGAATTTGACTGAATTTAATACGCACGCATGTGTTGAACCGATTTTAAAGGACTGCGTTTTGGGGCGTATTTCTCCCAATCATATTGAACCCGAGGTGGTGCGGCGGTTGGATATTTCAGAAAAGTTGGCCGATGCCGGTATAGAACGAATTCCCCAATCTATTGCGTCAGCCCTTATTGCCGATATTTCCCACCATTTTGCGAAAAATGGATGGAGTAAAGACGGTTCTTTGGCACTTGACAGCGGTGACAGTTATCAAGGGTTGAAAGAGGATACTTTATTAGATGCCCATACCCAAGAAAAGGGTCTGATGGAAATGAAGTTGGTCGCGTATCAATTGAGCCAATTAAAGGCTGGCCGAATTAAATCATCAGAAGCTTTTTTTGACGGATTAGCGCAAATGAAAAACACCCTGAATAAAATTATGGGGAATGAACAAACGGCACGTATTGCTACTAACGCGCAATTAACGGCAGATGATGTAGCGGTGTTGGCCACTTTGGGGAAAAGTGGGCATGATATGACCGCGTCTTTGATGCGCGGAAACACTGTGAATTTAAAAAATGACATTATTTCAAGAACTTTAAATCAGGCAAATATAACAGATATTTCCCCCGTTCATTTGGAAATGTATTTTGTTATGAGGAATCAAATGCCCGCGGTTACAATCGGTGTTTCAAACGATAAAGAACTGAATGCATTGGCACCATCTGGCACATTAAAGCAAACTTTGCATCAGGCTGAAAACGCCGATACTGGGTTGGATGCTGTCCCACAAAAAACGGATGCGAAACAAGCTTCTTTGTCTGTTGTGACACGAAAGCAAGCGCAAGAGCGCGGATAATTTTATAGGTATGTGTTTTTGATAAAAAGCACCCGGCGGGTAAGGGCAGGTGCTTTTTTTTAAGTTCGAGTCAGCGAATAAAATTGGTATGTGCACCCGATTCTGTTGGCAGCGGGGGTAAACCGGCCGCTTTGGCCGCGGCCAAAGCCTGCATTAGTTCTGCCATACGGTGTGCCAGGTTACGCAGGGTTTGAAGGCCTTCTTTATCCTGCATAACCTCATCGGGTGTGGTGCCGTGCACCATATTCCAATAGGACGAAGAAACAACAGGCATTTGGGCAATTGTAAAATATTTGTTGATCACATCCAATGTTGCTGTCGTGCCGGCGCGCCGTGCCGAGGCAATCGCCGCCCCGGGTTTGCCGGTAAAGGCGCGACTGCCCGCAAAAAAGACGCGGTCTAAAACGCTTAAGAGTCGTCCCGACGGGTGGGCATAATAAACGGGTGAGCCGAACACAAAACCGTCGGCCGATTCGGCTTTTTCAATTAAAGAATTCACAATATCATCTTTAAAGACACACCTGTTGTTTTTTAGCCGCCGACACGTGAAACACGCCGTGCAATCAAGCTGGGGACCCGCTCCCAACCAAACGATTTCAGGGATAATGTCATGGGTATTCAACGTCTCTGCCACAATTTTAAGGGCGGTATCGGTGCATCCGTGTTCATGCGGGCTGCCGTTTAACAATAAAACTTTCATGCTTCCTCCGTTTGATGGTTATTTACGATAAGGATAAGGCACTTTCCCCCCGAAAGTCAAGATAAAAAGCGGAATATGTTTATCCTGGATCCACGCCTGCGCAAGCATGACGCCCCCCCTTATGTCATGCCCGATCTGATCGGGCATCCAGGGCAGCAAGTCCTTATTTTGGCGGGGCGTTGACGTCCCCAAAAAGCGGAATCATTGACACTGGATTCCCGCTTTCGCAAGCATGACGGCCCCCCTCCCGTCATGCCCTTTCCTGTCGGGCATCCTTTCCCCCTCTCGTCATGCCCGACCCCGATCGGGCATCCAGGGCAAAGAATCCTTATTTTGGTGGGGCGTCAAGGGTAGGAAAAGCGGAATATGTTTATCCTGGATCCTCGCTTTCGCAAGGATGTCCGCCCCCCTTATGTCATGCCCGACCCCGATCGGGCATCCAGGGCAAAGAATCCTTATTTTGGTAGAGCGTTAAGGAGTAGGAAAACGGTATTCATGTTTCCTGGATCCAAAGCATTCGCAAGGATGACCGCCCCCCCCTTATGTCATGCCCGACCCCGATCGGGCATCCAGGGCAAAGAATCCTTATTTTGGTGGGGCGTTGACGTCCCCAAAAAGCGGAATTATTGACACTGGATTCCCGCTTTCGCAAGGATAACGGGGGGAGAGGGGATCCTCGCATTCACAAGGATTGTGACAAAGGGGGGCGCAGAATGACGGCCGGGGATGTGTCGTGTATGGTGGGACATTGGTGTGAGTGGTTTCCTTAAAAGGTACTTGACATGTAACTTTTTTAATGATATTTATCCGCTATGACAAAAAAACAAAACGATTGGATGTGTCCGCGATGTCGGTCATCACGGTGTGTGAAAAACGGGCATGTGTTCGGATGGCAGCGGCGCAAGTGTAAGGCATGCGGCTATCAATTTACCAAACCCGCGCCTAAGGGCAAACCGTTGTATGTTTTTTTAAATGCGCACATGTTGTATATGTTTGGGTTAAGCATGCGTACCATTGCCCGTATTGTTGGCGTATCGGCGCAATCGGTGTCGCGTTGGATTAAAAAATGGCATCAGGCCTTTATGTTTGATGCCCAATCGGGTGAAACTTTTTTTAAAACCACACAAAGCGGGTTATTAAAGCGGTTGGATGTTCCCCGAAACGCGGCGCTTTTGGTATCGTCTCGGGCGTTGCCCTCGGGGGCCAAAATCCATGTGGTGGTTCAGTTGCCGCCCAATTATCATTAACACGTGACATTTTTTTATTTTGCGCTTGATTTTTATCCTGCAATCGGCTAAAACACTTTCATTTTTAAAAATGACGGAAAGGAAATTGTGTTATGCGTGTGAAAAAAATTAAAAGTTCACGAATTTTGGCTTTTGTCGCAGCCGGGTGCGCGTGTGGGGCCTTTGGATGGTATTTGCATGGGCGGATGATGCCCGATATGTCACAATTCATGCGGGGGAACGAAGTGCCCCATGTGTTGGTGCAGGCAGTAAAAGAATCGGATGTTTCGGCCAAAAAGAAATACATTGCCGTGGCCGAGGCGATTAACAGTGTTGACGTTGCCCCGCAAGTATCGGGTTATTTGACCGATATTTTGTTTCAAGACGGCGCGTTTGTGAACGCGGGTGATGTGTTGTTTCAGATTGATCGGCGCAAATATGATGCCGATTTAAAGGCTGCCGAAGCGGCTGTTAAACAAATGCAAAATGAATTTAAGCGTATCAGTGCCCTGCACAAAAGCCGTGATGTATCCGATCGTGACCGTGACACGGCCGAAAGCAATTTAAAACAGGCCGAGGCGAACTTAGATTTGGCGCGTTTAAACGTGGAGTGGGCGACATTAAGATCCCCCATTTCGGGTTTTATCGGTAAAGCGTTGGTGACCAAGGGCAACTTGGTTGGTGTGGGCACCCAAAAATTGGCGCGTGTTGTGCAAACACAGCCGATTCGCATTGTGTTTTCCGTGACCGATAAAGAGCGGTCTGATTTTATGGAAAAGGCGGCGCGCAGCGAAGATGTATTTGTCGATATTGCCTTGCCTAATGGCACGGTGGAAACGGTGAAAGCCAAAAATTTGTTCTTTGATAACGAGGTGAACCCCGAAACCGCCACCATTCCGGTATATTTAGAAACGGATAATGCCGATAATTTATTGGTGCCCGGCAACTATGTGGATATTTATTTACGCTTTGCGGGGGGGCAAACGGCATTGTTGGTGCCGCAGGTGGCCTTATCTGCCGACGTGCACGGCACATACGTTATGACCGTGGGTGATGATAACAAAGTGACGCAAAAATACGTGACTTTGGGCGATGTGATTGAGGATTGGCAGATTGTCCTGTCCGGTTTGGATAAATCGGATCGCGTGATTGTTCAAGGGTTGCAAAAAGTTCAACCCGGCTTGACGGTTGTGCCCCAAGAATTGACGGTGCGGGAGAAATAATCCATGTTTTCAAACTTTTTTATCCGCCGGCCGCGGTTTTCGTTTGTTATTTCTATTTTAATCATTTTGGTTGGCACGTTGGCGTTGTTTAAATTGCCCATCGCGCTGTATCCGGAAGTGACACCGCCGCAAATTTCCGTGCGGGCGACTTATCCCGGTGCCAGTGCCGAGGTGATTGCCAAAACCATCGGTATTCCGTTGGAAGATGAAATCAACGGCGTAGAAGACATGCTGTATATGGATTCGTCGTCCGAGGATTCGTCGTATAAATTAAGTGTGACATTTAAGACAGGCGTTGATCCCGATATCGCGCAGGTAAAGGTGCAAAACCGTATTCAACAGGCAACGTCAAAATTGCCGCAAGAAGTGACACGGCAGGGAATTACCGTGACGCGCGAATCGTCCAACATTTTGGGGTTTGTGGTTTTTACGTCTCCCAACCGCACGTTTAATGAAAATCAGTTAAGCGATTATATTTATAACAACGTGCAACGGCCTTTATCGCGTATTCATGGTGTGGGGGGGGTGACGGTTTATGGGTCACGGTTAAGTATGCGGGTGTGGTTAAACACCGATAAAATGGCGGCTTTGCATTTAACGGCCGATGATGTATCGTCGGCAATTTCCAGTCAAAACTATCAACCAACGTTGGGTAAGGTCGGTGCCGCACCGGCCGAAACGCCTGTGCCAATGGTTTATGCCCTGCAAACCCAAGGACGTATGGCAACTCCCCGGGAATTTGATGAAATCATCGTGCGCACCGCCGATCAAGGGGGATTGGTGCGGTTAAAGGATATTGCCCGCGTTGAAATCGGCCTGGAAGATTATGCAATTTCCGGTCTTTATAACGGGCAGCCGTCTGTTACAATGTCTATTGCCCTGTCGTCAGGGGCCAATGCATTGGAAACCATGGCGAATGTCAAGCAAAAATTAAATGAATTGGCGCAAAGTTTTCCGGATGATATGACCTATACATTGGGGTATGATTCCACAAAATATATTGATGCGTCTGTAGAAGAGGTGGTCTTTACCTTGATTTTAACCATGTTGTTGGTGATTGCGGTGTGCTATTTCTTTTTACAGGATTTTTATTCCACGCTGATTCCGTCACTGACCATTCCGGTTTCTATTTTGGGCACATTCGGCGTTATTTTGGCGTTGGGTTACAGCATTAACATGTTCACATTGTTTGCATTGCTGTTGGCCATTGGGTTGGTGGTGGATGATGCCATTATCGTTGTGGAACGGGTTGTGTTTTTAATGCAAAATGAAAAGTTGGGTGCCAAAGACGCGACCATTCGGGCCATGAGCGAGATTACCGGTGCGTTGGTGGCAACATCGTTGGTGTTGCTGGCTATTTTCGTTCCCGTTGGCTTTTTGGATGGTATTACGGGTCAAATTTATCAACAATTTTCCGTTACGATTGCTACGGCAATTTTGTTTTCGTTGTTAAACGCGTTAACGTTGTCGCCGGCGCTGTGTTCGTTGTTGATTAAAAAAATCAAACCGCGAACAAAGGGCTTTTGGCACGGTGTGAACAAAACAATCGGCAGAACGATTCACGGTTATGCGGTGGCGGTATCTGTGGTAGCCAAAAAAATATCTGTGATTGTAACGATATTGGTTTTGTTGTTTTTGATGGCCTGGGGGCTGTTTTCAATGACGCAGACGTCCTTTATTCCCGAGGAAGATCAGGGCGTTATTGTGTTAAGCCTGCAGTTACCCGAAGGGGCCACCAAGGGGCGCACCAGCGCATTGATGCAAAAGGTGGACGAGGTGATTCGCACCGAACCGGGTGTTGAGGGGATTTCGGACGTGATCGGCGTCAGTATGATGGGGGGGCGTGGCGAAAACGTGGCGATGTCGCTTATTATTTTGAAACCGTGGAGCGAACGGAAGGATAAATCCCAGTATTCAACGGCGATTTTAAACCGGTTGCGCGGTAAATTAGCCGTTTTCCCCGAAGCGGAATTTCAATTGTTTGAAATGCCGGCCATTCCCGGCCTTGGTATGGCGGGGGGATTGGATATTCGCCTGCAGTCCCGCGAATCAACCGATTATCAGAAGTTAGACGCCGTTTTGCAAAGCTATTTAAGTAAAATTCGCGGATTGCCGCAGATAGGATTCGCCTATTCCACCTTTACCGCCAAAACGCCCAATATCTTTTTAGACATTGACCGGACAAAGGCCGAAAGCATGACCGTGCCGATGAAAAACGTGTTTGCGGCGTTGGAAAGTTATTTGGGGTCTGCCTATGTCAACGATATTAACTTGGGGACTCAGGTGAATAAAGTCAAACTGCAATCCGATTGGAAACATCGTCAAGATATTGATGCGATCAATGAATTGTATGTGCGCAATGCTTTGGGTGATATGGTGCCGATGCGGGGCCTTGTAGATATGCACAAAATTTTGGCACCGCGCGTGGTGGAACGGTATAACCAATATCCGGCGGCCAGCATTACCGCCGTGCAAAAGGCTGGTTCCAGCTCGGGTGAAGCGATGCAGGCGGTGGAAGACCTGGTCAAAGAATTGCCCGCCGGATATGGTATTGAATTTTCATCTATGAGTTTTCAGGAAAAGCAATCGCATGGTCAAATCGGGTATTTAATTGCGTTGGCAATTGTATTTGCATATTTATTCCTGGTAGCGCAATATGAAAGTTTTGTTGTGCCATTGCCGGTGTTATTATCGTTGGTGGTGGCGATTAACGGGGCGATGATCGGGTTGTTCTTTACCGGATTGCCGTTAAGTATTTATGCCCAGTTGGGATTGATTTTGTTAATTGGGTTGGCGGCCAAAAACGCGATTTTAATTGTTGAATTTGCCAAAGAAGAACGCCAAAAAGGCGCGACCGTTGTGCAAAGCGCGATTAAAGGGTTAAAAGAACGGTTCCGTGCGGTGTTGATGACGGCGTTTTCGTTTATCTTTGGTGTGTGGCCCATGGTGGTGGCTACCGGTGCGGCCGCTGCCAGTCGGCGCGCCATTGGTGTCCCCGTGTTTTGGGGTTTAACCGTAGGTACGATTGTTGGATTATTTATCATCCCGCTGATGTATGTGTTGGTGCAAACCACCTTTGAAAAAATTCGTGGTCGCTATAAACGAAAAGCGTAAAAATATTTGCCTTTTTTCAACCGCCTCTGTTTGAAACAGCGGGGGCGGTTGGTGTATAAAAATTTCCCGCGGTTTGGACGCAAGAGCGGGGTCAATAAGCCCCGTCTTGACAAATGGGGAAAAGGGTGTATCATAAAAAAAGGTTGGTTAAAAGCACTGTTTTGTGCCGAACGGGAGGAAAAAATGTGCCTTGTGCGTCGGTTGGTTTGTTGGGGAATCGGGGGTGTTTTGATGGTAGGGGGGTATCCTTTGGATGGGCATGGGAGGATATTGACGTCTCCCGTGGGGCAGGTGATGCGTACCACTCCCGGTCAGGTGATTTTAACCGCTCCCGGCCAGGCAACGCTTACGCCAACCGGCCAAATTATTTTAAGCGCGCCCGGACACATGACGGTAACACCCAACGGGCAGATAACGATAACCTCCTTGAAACGGATTCGTGTGACACCCGTTGGTCGGATAACCCGGACACCTTTGAAACGCATTCTGACATCTCCCCTTAAACATGTGGTAACAACCTCCGTTCCCAGGCGTGTGATGACATCTCCCCTTCGGCGAACAGTGACCACCTCATCCCCGGGACGAATAATCACATCGCGGTTAACGCGACAGGGACGTCATTTTTAAAACGCGGTTTTGAAAAAAGCGCCGATGCTTTTATGAAACCAATCCGTGTTGTTGCCGCCTGTGCCTTTAAAGGTATAGCTTACCTTCACACCCAAGGCAACCGTCGGTGTAAACAAATAGGCCAGCCCTGCGTCCACGCTCCACGCCCGAACGGAATATTCAGATTCGTAATTAAAGCGCAGGGCGACATCAGCACTGATGGTATCTTGTACAAATAAGCCGTTGGAACCGATAACGGCCTGATAACGCGGTTCATTATGTGCGCCGGCGTTTTGCGCAACAGGCAGTTCCATATTCCCCGCAACATAGGATGTGATATTTTCCATGCGGTAACCGCTTTTAAGGCCGGCGTTCAGGTATTTGTATTCCCCCTTTTGAAAACGGGAAAAACTTTGCCGCTGGCCATAGGATAAATCCGCTTGAAACTGTTGTGCCGTGGCCGCGGGCAGGGTATAGGTCAAACCCGCTTGAAAATCAAGATTTTTGTCACGTTGATAGGTGGGTGCCTGCCCGAATGAACGGCGGTCAAACACATTGCCGAATGTGCCGGTTAAAGTCACATCATCTGTCAGCCCCAAGGACATGGTCTCAAACACCGTGGTTTGATAGGCGGTGACCCCTTGGCCAAAAGCGTTTTTAACGTGCGTGCGGTGATAGGCGGCCTCGGTTGTCAGGGCAACATGCCCCGCCCGGGGATGATAAAACGGATTCGTGACCGCCAAAACCGGTGTGTCAGTGGGGGCGATATCTTGATTCGCGGTCCACGCAGTCGTGCTTAAAAACAAACCCGCGGTGCCGAAAACAAGTAAAAAAGAAGTGCGCATCATGAACCTCCGTGCATATGATGATAGGTTTTATTGTGACGAAAACTTTACCGAAAGTCAAGGAGAATATAAATGGCATTCGTTTTCTCGGATTCAAAGCGTTTACAAGCATGACATGACCTTGTTGTTCGCTATCGCGGAAAAAAAGAACCGCCGAACGGTTCCGTTCGGCGGCCTCGCGCTGTAAGATAAGGTGAATATAGGAAACTTTTAGCGCGATTACTTGCGGTATCCTTTGGTAAAGGAGACCTTGTTAAAGAAAGCGGCGGGATATTCAATTTTTAAACAATCCGTTGTCGGTCTTTCTAATAAAGGAGAGACCAACTTGGGGTTTGCCTTAATCAAAGCAGCCATTGCTTCGGGCTGACGACCGGTGCGGTTCATGTGTTCAACGGGTGTGCGACCGTCTTTATCTTTGGCCAAAATCTGTTCTTTGGCCTTTTCTTTTAACAACAGCTTGACCATTTGGGCCGTGCGCGCTTTGTGCAAAGCGATTCGCCCATGTGCATCCACATCCAACACATCGGCCCCGTTTTTCAGTAAAATTTTGACCGCTGCGGGATTATCCAATTCAACCGCGGTTGCTAAGGCCAATGTTAAATCAACCTTTGACAAACGGCTGTTTTTTAAAACGGTTTGCATTCGGGTCGGTTTTTTTTGAATAATCGCCTGAAACAATTGAATATAAGAGGCATCATCTTTATTTTTGCCATAAACACGGTTGACTTTTGTAACGCTCATTGCGGGATCCTTTCTTAAAAAACAATGATTGTTTGAATTATACTTATTTTATAAAAGCCTGTCAAGTCTTTTTTTGATAGGGATAAAAAAGGAAAAAATCCGTGTCAGGGAACACATCTGTTTTTTTTGCAAAAAAGGTTAAAAAAACACTTGACTTATCAAACAAAATATGCTTAAATACCCCCATCTTTTAAAGGGGATGCTGCGGTCCGAAACACAAAAACCCGCCGTGTTCGTTTAAAGAGATTTTCAATGAATTCAGGGATTTACCTTGTCATTTTTGAAAATTTTTTGTGTGCCTTCTGTCCGCCCGAAACGGGTTGATGAAGGATTTTTGTAATAGGTAGAAAAAAAGAGGAAAATTTTAATGCCTACAATTAACCAGTTGATCCGTAAAAAACGGAAACCGAATGAAGCCCGCCATAAAGTGCCGGCTTTGCAAGCTTGCCCCCAACGGCGCGGGGTTTGCACGCGTGTTTATACAACGACGCCGAAAAAGCCGAACTCGGCTTTGCGTAAAGTCGCCCGCGTGCGCTTAACAAACGGTTTTGAAGTCGCCAGTTATATTCCGGGTGAAGGACATAACCTGCAAGAACACTCTGTCGTTATGATTCGCGGCGGTCGTGTCAAGGACTTGCCGGGTGTTCGTTATCACATCATCCGCGGCACATTGGATACCCAGGGCGTTTCTGCCCGTCGTCAGGCCCGTTCGTTATACGGTGCCAAACGGCCTAAATAAAAGAAGGAGAGTAAATTATGTCTCGCAGACACGCAGCAACAAAACGTGATGTCACACCCGATGCCAAATATAATAATGTGGTTGTGACGAAATTTATGAACAGCCTGATGTATGACGGCAAAAAAGGAACGGCCGAAGCGATTGTATACGGCGCGATGGATGAATTGGAAGCCAAGTTGAAAAAGCCGGCTTTGGATGTGTTTAACGATGCGTTAAATAACGTGAAACCGACGGTGGAAGTGCGGTCACGCCGCGTTGGTGGTGCCACGTATCAGGTGCCCGTTGAAGTGCGCCCCGATCGCCAGCAAGCTTTGGCGATTCGTTGGGTGATTGCCGCCGCGCGCAACCGCAGCGAAAAAACCATGGAACAACGCTTGTTCGGTGAATTGCAGGATGCCTATAACAACCGCGGCACCGCGATTCGCAAGCGTGAAGATACCCACCGTATGGCCGAGGCGAACAAAGCCTTTGCCCACTTTAAATGGTAAGGGAGGAGATGCATGGCTCGTTCAACACCTATTGAACTGTATCGCAACATCGGTATTATGGCGCACATTGACGCGGGTAAAACCACGACGACCGAGCGCATTTTGTTTTATACCGGTAAATCGCACAAAATCGGTGAAGTCCATGACGGCGCCGCCACAATGGACTGGATGGAACAAGAACAAGAACGCGGTATTACGATTACGTCGGCCGCTACAACCGCCTTTTGGAAAGGGCACCGGGTCAACGTCATTGACACGCCGGGGCACGTGGATTTCACGGTTGAAGTGGAACGCTGCTTGCGTGTTTTGGATGGCGCTGTGGCCGTGTTTGACGGTGTGGCCGGTGTGGAACCGCAATCGGAAACCGTTTGGCGTCAAGCCGACAAATATGGGGTGCCCCGCATTTGTTTTGCCAACAAAATGGATCGTATCGGTGCCGATTTTTATCGGTGTGTTGAGATGATTAAAACCCGTTTGGGCGCCCGCCCGATGGTGTTGGCGTTGCCGATTGGTGCCGAATCGGAATTCAAAGGGATTGTGGATATTTTAAACAATCGCGCGATTATTTGGCATTCGGAAGATTTGGGAGCCACGTTTGAGTATCAGGATATTCCGGCCGAGTTAAAAGAAAAAGCCGAACAGTATCGTCACGAAATGATTGAAATGGCCGTTGAAATGGATGACGAAGCCATGGAAAAATATTTTGAAGGCGTTGAACCGGATGTGGACACGTTGAAAAAGTGCATTCGTAAAGGCACCATTTCTCAGGCGTTTGTGCCTGTGTTGTGCGGTTCTGCCTTTAAAAACAAAGGGGTTCAACCGTTGTTGGATGCGGTGGTGGATTATTTACCCTCGCCGGTTGATATTCCCCAGGCTAAAGGTGTTGTTGCCGGGTCGGATGCCGAATATGTGTGTTCCAGCGATGATAACAAACCCTTTGTCGGATTGGCGTTTAAGATTATGAATGACCCGTTTGTGGGGTCGTTAACCTTCTTACGCGTGTATCAAGGCACGCTGGCCAGCGGCAGTTATGTGACCAACACGGTGAAAGATAAAAAAGAACGCATTGGCCGTATGTTGTTGATGCACGCCAATCACCGTGAAGAAATTAAAGAAGCCAATGCCGGCGATATCGTGGCTCTGGTCGGGTTAAAAGACACGACAACGGGTGATACGCTGTGCGGTGACGGGGCCAAAGCCATTTTGGAAAAAATGGATTTCCCGGATCCCGTTATTGAAATTGCGGTAGAGCCGAAAACAAAGGCTGACATTGAAAAAATGGGTATTGCCTTGAACCGCTTGGCGATGGAAGATCCGTCGTTCCGCGTGACAAGCAACACCGAAACGGGTCAAACGATTATTAAAGGGATGGGTGAATTACACCTGGAAATCATCGTGGACCGTATGAAACGTGAATTTAAAGTGGAAGCGAACGTCGGGGCGCCGCAGGTGGCTTACCGCGAAACGATTTCCAAAGAATATGACATTGACTACACGCACAAAAAGCAAACCGGCGGTTCAGGTCAGTTTGCCCGTGTGAAGATCAAGTTCACACCGTTGGAGCCGGGTTCGGGATATCAATTTGAAAACACCGTTGTTGGCGGTGCCGTTCCGAAAGAATATATCCCGGGTGTTGAAAAGGGTTTAAAAGCCTCAATTGAATCGGGTGTGTTAGCCGGATTCCCTGTGACAGATTTTAAGGCAAACCTGTATGATGGTGCGTTCCATGATGTTGACTCCAGCACCATGGCGTTTGAAATCGCGGCGCGGGCGGCTTTCCGTGAAGGGATGGCCAAAGCGGGGCCCAAGTTGTTGGAACCGATTATGAAAGTGGAAATCGTCACACCTGAAGACTACATGGGTGACATTATCGGCGATTTGAACTCACGTCGTGGTCAGGTGTCGGGGATGGATCAACGCGGCAACGCCCGTGTGATTGATGCGACCGTGCCGCTGGCCAACATGTTCGGCTATGTCAACACCTTGCGTTCTATGAGTCAGGGGCGTGCGCAATACACCATGGTGTTTTCGCACTATGCCGACGTGCCGCAAATGGTTGCCGACGAAATTAAAGCAAAAGTCAATGGTTAAGAAAGGGAAACAGATGTTAGAAACCCAAAATATCAGAATCAGATTAAAAGCGTTTGACCACCGGTTGTTGGATCAATCAACCCGTGAGATCGTCAATACGGCAAAACGCACAGGTGCCGAAGTCGTTGGACCGATTCCGTTGCCCACCCGTATTGAAAAATTTACCGTAAACCGTTCCGTCCACGTGGATAAAAAATCACGGGAACAGTTTGAGATCAGAACCCACAAGCGGGTGCTTGACATTATTGATCCGACGCCGCAAACCGTAGATGCGTTAATGAAATTAGACCTCGCGGCCGGCGTAGATGTTGAGATTAAAGTATAAGGAAACAGTAATATGCGTTCAGGAGTAATTGCCGAAAAAGTCGGCATGATGAGCTTGTTCCAAGAAAACGGAACAAAAATCCCGGTGACGGTCTTAAAAGTGGACAGCACCGTGGTTGATGTGCGCACCAAGGAAAGAGACGGATACGTCGCTTTGCAATTGGGTGCGGGCAAGGCCAAAGCCAAAAATGTTGCCAAGCCGCAGCTGGGCCATTTTGCCAAGGCCAAAGTGGAACCGAAAAAAACGTTGGTGGAATTCCGCGTGTCGGACGATTGTGTCGTTCCGGTCGGTTCCGAATTTTGCGCCAGCCACTTTGTGGTCGGTCAAAAAGTTGACGTGCACGGCACGTCCATCGGTAAAGGATATGCCGGTGTGATGAAAAAACACAATTTCGGCGGCGACAACGCCACGCACGGTGTGTCCAGAACGCATCGTTCGGGCGGTTCCACCGGTCAACGCGAATGGCCGGGTAAGGTGTTTAAGAACGTCAAAATGCCGGGTCAAATGGGCAATTATCAAACGACCGTCCAAAATGTGGAAGTCGTGGCCATTGACACGGATCGCAATTTGGTCATGGTGAAAGGATCGGTCCCGGGATTTGATTCTGCTTTCGTGACCATTACGGATGCTGTAAAGCTTTCGGGACAAAAGGGATTGCCGATGCCGGCCGGTTTAAAAGCCGCCGCGGTCAGCGAATCCGCTTCCGAAACAGCTGCAGCCCCCGCAGAAGAGGTAAAGGAATAAACCATGAAACATGATATTATTAATTTAGACGCAAAGACCGTCGGTTCCATTGAGTTGGCCGATTCGGTGTTCGGCGCGCCGGTGCGTGAGGATATTTTGGCTCGCGTCATTCAATGGCAGTTGGACAAGCGCCGCGCGGGCACGCACAAAACTAAAGATTTGGGCGAAGTCAGCGGGTCAGGCAAAAAGCCGTTTAAGCAAAAAGGGACCGGTCGGGCCCGTCAGGGGGATCACCGTGCGCCGCAAATGTATCACGGCGGTGTGGCGTTCGGACCGGTGGTGCGGTCACACGCGTATGCGTTGAACAAAAAAATTCGGGCTTTGGGGATGCGCGTTGCGTTGTCTTTAAAGGCCAAAAACGGCAAATTATTCATTTTGGATGACATGAGTGCCGACAAACCGAATACAAAAGCGATGCAAGCCGCTTTCCGTAAAAACGGTTGGAATTCGGCGTTGTTGATTGGCGGTGAAACGTTGGACAACAACTTTACCCTGTCAGCCCGCAACATTGTTAATGTAGACGTGTTGCCGGTGCAAGGCGCCAATGTGTATGACATTATTCGTCGGGATGTTTTGGTGTTATCCAAAGAAGCCGCCGAAAAACTGGAAGGTCGTTTGAAATGAGTAATAAGACGAATAAAACCGCGGTTCCGGCCGCTTCATGTGAAGTGCTGCGCCGCCCCGTTATTACGGAAAAAGCAATGAAAGGTGCCGAAAAAGGCGAAGTTGTGTTTTTGGTGGATGTCAAAGCAACCAAACCCCAAATTAAACAAGCCGTAGAAGCCATTTTCGGTGTGACGGTCAAATCCGTCAACACGCTGCGCCAAGCGGGCAAAACAAAAGTGTTCCGCGGCATTAAAGGCGTGCGCCAAGAAACAAAGAAAGCCATCGTCACTTTGGCCGAAGGTCAAAGCATTGACGTGACAGCAGGAGTGTAAGCCATGGCATTGAAAACATATAAACCCACGACCTCTACGACCAGACATTTGGTTGGTATAGACAGAAGCGCGTTGCATAAAGGCGCGCCGGTCAAATCATTGACGCAAGGTCAATCCCGCACGGGTGGCCGCAACAATCACGGCCGCATCACGTCGCGGCGGCGCGGCGGCGGTGTGAAACAAGCCTATCGTTTGATTGATTTCAAACGCAACCGCTTTGAAATGCCCGCGACTGTGGAACGGTTGGAATACGACCCGAACCGCACGGCCTTTATCGCGTTAATTAAATACGAAGACGGCACATTGTCCTATATCCTGGCGCCGCAGCGCTTGGGTGTCGGGGACACGGTTGTGTCGTCCGAAACCGCGGATATTAAGCCGGGTAACGCGATGCCGTTGAAAAACATGCCGGTCGGCACCATCGTGCATAATATTGAATTACAGCCGGGGAAGGGCGGTCAAATTGCCCGTTCGGCCGGATGTTATGCCCAATTAATCGGTAAAGATGCCGGTTATGCGCAAATCCGTTTAAATTCGGGTGAGTTGCGCTTGGTGCGCGGTGAATGTTTGGCCACCATTGGTGCGGTATCAAACCCCGATAATCAAAACACGGTTTTGGCCAAAGCGGGACGCGCCCGTTGGTGTGACCGTCGGCCCAGCGTTCGCGGTATTGCGATGAACCCCGTTGATCACCCGCATGGTGGTCGGACAAACGGTGGTCGTCAGCCGGTATCGCCCTGGGGATGGAAGACAAAAGGCAAGAAAACGCGTAACAACAAGCGGACGGATGCGCTTATTATTCGCTCTCGTCACGATGTCAAAAAGGCTTAAGGAGGCATAAATGACAAGATCCGTAAGAAAAGGCCCTTTTGTTGACGGGTATTTGCTGAAGAAAGCAGCAGCGGTCAAACAATCCGGGCGGCATGAAATGATCAAAACCTGGTCTCGCAGATCAACGATAATTCCTGATTTTGTGGGCTTGACTTTTTTGGTTCATAATGGTAAAAAGTTTATTCCGGTTGTCGTTTCCGAAAACATGATTGGTCACAAATTGGGCGAATTTTCGCCGACCAGAACGTTTACGGGACACACGGCGGCGGATGCTACAGCGAAAGAAGGATAATGGACAATGACACAAGAAGTAATGAAAACAGCCAAGGCCAAGGCACGCGCCATTCGCGTGTCTCCGCGCAAGTTAAACTTGCTGGCCGCCTCCATTCGGCGGTTAAAAGCCGATAAGGCATTGGCGCAACTGACGTTTTCCAAAAAACGCGTTGCCGAGGAAGTGAAAAAAGTTTTGTTGTCCGCTATCGCGAATGCGGAAAACAACCATGGCATGGACATTGACCGTTTGACGGTCAGCGAAGCCTATGTGGGCAAAGCCATGGTGATGAAGCGGTTTATGGCCGGTGCCAAAGGGCGCGCCAACCGCATCATCAAACCGTTTTCAAATCTGACAATCGTCGTGGCTGAAGCAGCGGCAAAAGTCAATAAACCGGCCAAAGCCGACAAAGCGGCCGCCCCCAAAAAAGCGGTGAAAAAAACGACAAAGAATAAGGAGAACAAGTAATGGGTCAAAAAACAAATCCGACAGGGTTGCGTTTAGGCATCAACCGCACGTGGGATTCCAGATGGTATGCGGAAAAGAACTATGCCGATCTGTTGCATGCCGATATTGAAATCCGCAAATATTTAAATAAAAAACTGGCCGCCGCCGGCATCAGTCACATTGTGATTGAACGCCCGGCCAACAAGGTGCGCGTGACGCTGTATTGCGCCCGTCCCGGTGTGGTTATCGGCAAAAAAGGTCAGGATATTGAGACGTTGAAAAAAGAATTGGGTCGCATGGCGAACGGACGCGATTTAAGCATTAACATCGTTGAAGTGCGCAAACCCGAAATCAACGCCAAATTGGTGGCCGACAATATTGCCCAGCAATTGGAAAAACGTATTTCGTTCCGCCGCGCGATGAAGCGGGCCGTTCAATCGGCACTGCGTCAGGGGGCGGAAGGAATCCGGATTAACTGCGGCGGCCGTTTGGGCGGGGCGGAAATCGCCCGCGTGGAATGGTACCGCGAAGGGCGCGTTCCGTTGCACACGCTGCGCGCCGATGTAGATTACGGTATGGCGACGGCGCACACAGCCTATGGCACCTGCGGCGTTAAAGTCTGGATTTACAAAGGTGAAATCATGGCGCATGATCCGATGGCTCAAGATAAGCGCTATGCCGAACAACATTAATGGAAGGACAATAAGATGTTAAGTCCCAAAAAGACAAAATTTCGTAAAGCATTTAAGGGGCGTATTCATGGCCTGGCTAAATCAGCTACGACATTGGACTATGGTTCTTTCGGTCTGAAAGCTTTGGAACCCGAGCGCGTCACGGCGCGGCAGATTGAAGCCGCCCGTCGGGCCGCTTCGCGCGCGATGAAGCGTCAGGGCCGTCTGTGGATTCGGATTTTTCCGGATGTGCCGGTGTCAAAAAAGCCGCCTGAAGTCCGTCAAGGTAAAGGTAAAGGGTCGCCCGAATATTGGGTTTGCCGCGTGAAACCGGGCCGCATCATGTTTGAAGCGGACGGTATCTCGGAAGAAATTGCGCGCGAAGCGTTTCGTTTAGCCTCGGCCAAATTGCCGATTAAGACGAAATTTATCGCCCGTTCAGCAGATGAAGAGGTATAATTATGGAAAAATTTAAAGATATTGCGGCAAAAGACGAAAAAGAATTGCTGGAACAAATTGATGTATTGGCCAAGGAAGCGTTAAACTTACGCTTCCAACAAGCCTCGGGCGCGTTGAAAAACACAGCCCGCCTGCGTCAAATCCGCAAGGAAACCGCCCAAATTAAAACGGCTTTGACACAAAAAGCCGCGAAATAGAGTGCATAAGGAGAAAATTAAATGCCGAAAAGAATTCTGCAAGGTGTCGTTGTCAGCGATAAGATGGACAAATCCGTCGTCGTTCGGGTTGAACGCCGCGTCATGCACCCTGTTTATAAGAAATACATCAAGCGCAGTGCCAAATACACCGCGCATGATGAAAATAATTTGCACAAAGTCGGTGACACCGTGCAAATTATAGAGAGCCGCCCGATTTCCAAGACCAAGTCCTGGATTGTTGTTGCGGCGGATAAGTAACTGAAAATCTTTGGAAGGATAAACCATGATTCAAGTACAAACAACCCTTGAGGTCGCTGATAACTCCGGAGCCCGGCAAGTTCAGTGCATCAAGGTTATCGGCGGATCAAAGCGTAAGACGGCCACGGTCGGCGACGTGATTATCGTATCCGTCAAAAAAGCGATTCCGAAAGGAAAAGTGAAAAAAGGCGACGTGCAACGCGCTTTAATCGTGCGCACGGCGAAAGAAATTCACCGTCCGGACGGATCGGCCATTCGTTTTGATTCAAACGCCGCTGTGTTGGTTGACAAAGACGGCGAACCGATCGGAACACGTATTTTTGGCCCCGTAACGCGTGAGTTGCGTGCCAAAAATTTCGTTAAAATTATGTCTTTAGCGCCGGAGGTCTTATAAGATGGCACTGAAAATCAAAAAAGGCGATCAGGTTATTGTAACAACCGGTCGTGATAAAGGGAAAACAGGTGAAGTGACCAAAGTAATGCCCAAAGAATCCAAAGTGATCGTGCAAGGCATTAACATGGTCAAGCGCCACACGAAACCGTCCCAGGCGTCTGCCGGTGGTATCGTGTCAAAAGAAGCGCCGATTCATGTGTCCAACGTTGCGCACATTGACCCGAAATCGGGCAAAGCCACGCGCGTTTGTTTCAAGGTCAACGACGGCCGTAAGGTGCGTGTTGCCGTGAAATCGGGCGAAGCGATTGATAAATAAGGAAGATTGTTATGACAGCAAGATTAAGAAAAAAATACAATGATGTCATCGCCCCCGCGTTGTTGGAACAATTCGGGTATAAAAACAAGATGGAGCTTCCGAAATTGGAAAAAATCGTCTTGAACATGGGTGTCGGGGAAGCCGTTGAGGACCGCAAGGCCTTGGAAGGTGCCCTGAAAGACATGGAAGCCATTGCCGGTCAAAAACCGGTGTTGACACGGGCCAAAAAATCCATTGCCACGTTTAAAGTGCGCGACAATATGCCCATCGGGTGTAAAGTGACGCTGCGCGGCGATAAAATGTATGAATTTTTGGATCGTTTAATCACCATGGCGTTGCCGCGCGTGCGCGATTTTCGCGGCGTTTCGGCGAAAAGCTTTGACGGCCACGGCAATTATGCCATGGGCTTAAAAGAGCAAATCGTCTTTATGGAAATCAACTATGATACCGTGGATGCGATTCGTGGCATGGATATCGTGATTGCAACAACGGCCAAAACCGATGCGGAAGCAAAAGCCTTGCTTGCCGGATTCGGTATGCCGTTTATGAAATAAGGAAAACGACAATGGCAAAAATGTGTTCAATCAACAGAAATAAAAAGCGCATCAAGTTGGTCGCGAAATACGCCAACAAGCGTGCCGCTTTAAAAGCGATTATTTCCGATAAAAAGTCGTCGGCCGAAGAAATCTTCGCCGCGTCCGTTAAATTAGCGAAACTGCCGCGCAACTCGGCCAAAAACCGCATTCACAACATTTGTGAATTGACGGGTCGTTCGCACGGTTTCTATCGTAAACCCAAGATTTCGCGTATTCAGTTGCGGAAATTGGCCAACGAAGGTCAAATTCCCGGCATGACGAAATCCAGTTGGTAAGAAAAGGAGTGAACAATGTCTATGACAGATCCTTTGGGCGATATGCTCACCCGAATTCGCAACGCCGGTATGGCCAATAAGGCGTCCGTTGTTGTGCCTGCGTCCAAATTGCGTGCCAACGTGTTGGACGTGTTAAACCGCGAAGGGTATATCCGCGGTTATGAAAAAATCAATGTCCGTCCGGGCGTTGATGAATTGAAAATTGAATTGAAATATCACGAAGACAAACCCGTGATTAAAGAAATTCAACGCGTGTCCACACCGGGTCGCCGCGTGTATTCCAAGATTAAAGACTTGCCCCGTTTTTACAACGGGTTGGGCATTTATGTGTTGTCCACCCCGTCGGGCGTGATGTCGGATCATGAAGCGCGTCAGGCCAACTTGGGCGGCGAAGTGCTGTGCAAAGTATTTTAGGAGGAAAAGACAATGTCACGTATTGGGAAACATCCTGTTAAAGTACCGGCCGGCGTTACCGTTACCATTGGGACCGAAGACGTCGTGGTGAAAGGTAAGCTGGGCGAATTAAAAACACACTTGCCGCACGGTGTTGTATTAACGCAAGAAGCGGACGAAGTTGTTGTGCGCCCGTTGTCGGATGATAAAGAACACCGTGCCTTGTGGGGAACGGTGCGCGCCAATTTGCAAAATTTGGTCAAAGGGGTCAGCGACGGCTTTACGAAAAAGTTGGAACTGGTCGGTGTCGGATATAAAGCCGCGGCGCAAGGGCAGGTGTTAAAGCTGTCTTTGGGGTATAGCCATGATATTGATTATCAGTTGCCCGCCGGCGTTAAAGCCGCCACACCGCAACCCACGACGATTGAACTGACCGGCATTGATAAGCAATTGTTGGGTCAGGTTGCATCCGAAATTCGTTCGTATCGTGCCCCCGAACCCTATAAGGGCAAAGGTATTAAATACGAAAACGAAACGATTTTGCGCAAAGTCGGCAAAAAGAAATAAAGGGTAAAACATGAAAAAAGTAACAAAAATGGAACGTCGGAAAGCGCGCAATCGGTATGCGCTGAAGACAAAAGCCAACGGTCGGTTAAGACTGTCGGTGCACCGTTCGGAAAAGAACATTTACGCCCAAATCATTGATGATGTTAAGGGTGTGACGTTGGTCGCAGCGTCGTCGTTGGACAAAGAAGTGTCGGCCAAAGGCTCCACGGTTGCGGGGGCGGCGGCGGTCGGCAAATTGGTTGCCGAACGCGCGGTGAAAGCCGGTATTAAAGAAGTTGTCTTTGACCGCGGCGGTTATATGTTCCACGGCCGGATTAAAGCGGTGGCCGAAGCTGCCCGCGAAGCCGGATTGGCATTCTAAAGGAGAAAAGCATGGCTGAAAAAGAAACACAAGAAAAGAAACAACGCCGTCCGCGCAAAGAACGCGAGGAAACATCACGTTTGGAAAAAACGGCGGATGAGTTTGTGGATCGCGTTGTTCATGTGAACCGCGTTTCCAAAACCGTCAAGGGCGGTAAGCGTTTTGCTTTTGCCGCTTTGGTGGTGGTGGGTGACCAAAAGGGTCGCGTGGGATATGCCCATGCCAAGGCCAAGGAAGTCCCCGATGCCATTAAAAAGGCCAACGAACGCGCGCGCCGCAATCTGATTCGGGTGCCGCTGCGCGAAGGGCGCACGTTGCATCACGACGTGTTGGGTCATTTTGGCGCGGGTCGCGTGACATTAAGAACGGCCCCGGCCGGTACCGGTATCATCGCCGGCGGTCCGATGCGTGCCATTTTGGAAACCATCGGGATTCAAGACGTTGTTGCCAAGTGCACCGGTTCTTCAAACCCGCACAACATGGTGCGTGCCACGTTTGAAGCCTTGACATCGCTGTATTCGCCGCGCACGGTTGCCGTGAAACGCGGGAAAAAGGTCGGCGATATCGTTGTGCGCCGTGAGGGCGCTTCGGTCAAAGAAGCTGAATAAGGAAAAAGATCATGAAATTAAATGAAATTCGCGATAATAAAGGCGCCCGGACGTCTTTGATGCGTGTTGCCCGCGGCGTCGGCTCGGGCAAAGGACGCACCGGCGGCCGCGGCTTTAAAGGCCAAAAGGCCCGCACGGGTGTAGCCGTCAACGGGTTTGAAGGCGGTCAGATGCCGATTTATCGGCGCTTGCCGAAACGGGGCTTTAACAACCCGTTCCGGTTGACGTTTGCCGAAATCAATCTGTCCAAAATTCAAAAAGCGATTGATGATAAGGTTTTGGATGCGGCCGCAGAAATCAACGGTGTGTCGTTGATGGAAGCCGGGTTAATCAAAACCGTGATGGACGGGGTGCGTTTGCTGGGCGCGGGGGAAATTAAAGCCGCCGTGACCGTGCGCGTAGCCGGGGCGTCAAAATCAGCGGTGGCGGCGGTTGAAAAAGCCGGCGGCAGCGTGATTTTGGAACCCGAAAAAGAAACTGTTTTGGAAAAGGGCAAAAAAACGTCTAAAAAAGAAAAAACAGTGAAAAAAGTCTCTAAAAAGTCAAAATAAGCCTCAAAAGAAAGGATGAACAATGGCCTCGCTCTCAGAAAAAATGATGTCTCAAATGGACTTTTCCGCTTTTAAAAAAGCGAAAGATCTGCAAGCGAGGCTGTTGTTCACCTTGGTGGCGTTGATTGTGTTCCGGTTGGGGACGTATATTCCCCTGCCGGGCATCAATCCCAATGTTTTAAACGATTTCTTTTCCTCCAATTCCGGAGGATTAATCGGCATGTTTAACGCCTTTACGGGTGGCGCGTTGTCGCGTATGAGTATTTTTGCGTTAAACATCATGCCGTATATTTCAGCGTCCATTATCATTCAGTTGGGCGCCAGTGTTTTACCCTCGTTAATCGCTTTGAAAAAAGAGGGGGAAGCGGGCTTTCGTAAAATTACGCAGTATACCCGCTATTTAACGGTTTTAATTACCCTTGTCCAAGCGTTTATGATGGCGCGCGGCTTGGAAGCGGGCGGCGCGGTTGTGATGTCGTCGCACGCGATGTTTGAATTATCCACGGTGGTGTCGTTGTTGGGCGGCACGATGTTTGTGGTGTGGTTGGGCGAACAAATTACCGAACGCGGTGTCGGCAACGGGGCGTCGTTATTGATTATGGTCGGTATTGTGGCGGGGATTCCGTCGGCCACCGTGCGCATGTTTGAAGAAAACCGCACGGGGGCGTTGTCAACACCGGTGTTGTTGTTTGTGATGGCGATGATTTTTGCCGTTGTGTATATTGTTGTGAAAGTGGAACGGGCGCAGCGCCGCATTGTTGTCTATTATCCGAAACGCCAAATGGGCAACCGGATGATGCAGGGGGATCGGTCGTATTTACCGCTTAAAATCAACCCGACGGGCGTCATGCCGCCGATTTTTGCCAGCGCGTTGTTGGCCATGCCCGTGGCGATTGTGCAATTTTCGTCACAAACCTCTGATTCAGACATGATGAATCGCCTGGCCGTTTTGTTGTCGCCGGGGCAATGGTTGTATATCGGCGTGTTTGCGTTTTTAATTATCTTTTTCACGTTCTTTTATACGGGCATTCAATTTAATCCGAAAGAAACGGCCGATAATTTGAAAAAACAAGGGGGCTTTGTCGCCGGCATCCGCCCGGGGCATAACACGGCCGAATATTTGGATTTTGTGATGACGCGGCTGGTCGTTTTGGGGGCAATTTATTTGACGGCGCTGTGTATTTTGCCGGAGTTCTTTATTGCCTATTTTTCGGTGCCTTTCTTTTTGGGGGGAACCACGCTGTTAATCGTGGTGTCGGTCATTATGGAAACGATGACGCGTATCCAATCGTTTATGATTGCCCAACAATATGAAGGGTTGATTAAAAAAGCGAAACTGAAAGGACGCTTATAAAATGACGGGACAGGTGTTGCGGCGTTTTATTTTAATGGGCCCGCCGGGCAGCGGTAAGGGCACGCAAGGCGCGATTTTATCGGAAAAATTGGGAATCAATACCTATTCGGCCGGTGAGTTGTTGCGTGAAGCGACCAAAAGCGGTTCCAAAGAAGGGGAAAAAATTAAAAAAATCATTGACCGCGGTGACATGGTGCCCCCCAAAATGATTGTGAATCGCATTGTGGAAAAGATTCAGGAACCGGAAAACCTGAAAGGCTATATTTTGGACGGATTTCCGCGCACGTTGGATCAAGCCAAGCGGTTTGACAAGATTTTAAACAAACGTTATTTTAAGAAAAACAATCTGGGGGTGCAGGCGGTTCTGCTGCTGCAGGTGCCCGATGATTATGTGATAGAACGCATTATCGGCCGGTCGCAATGCGCGACGTGCGGGGCGTTGTATCATGAAAAATTCCGCCCGCCGAAAGTGTTCGGTATTTGCGATGCTTGCGGCGGCAAAGAATTTACCAGACGAGCGGATGACACATACGCGGTCGTTCAGGCCCGCTTGCGCAACTATCGTTTGGTAACGGCTCCGATTATACCTTACTACGAAGAAAAGGGGCTTATCGTGTGCGTTGATGGGACGGGACCCATTGACGTTGTCAGTGAAAAGATCAGAAAAATAGTCGGATACTGATTTTTTAGGCTTGACATTGGACGAAAAATACTGTATAGTTCCCGTTCGTTCAAAGTCTTGTTTTTGCGAAAGCGAAAATCAGGGAAGATTATTTTTTAACAGGTAAATGGAGAAACTACCTTGGCACGTATTGCAGGTGTAAATATTCCGACATCCAAATTGGTCGTTATCGGTTTAACGTATATTTATGGTATCGGTCGGAAAAAAGCGAGTGAAATTTGTGAAAAAGTCGGCATTCCCGCCAACAAGCGCGTGAATGAATTGACGGATGAAGAAACGCTTAAAATCCGCGAGTTGATTGACAGCTCGTATCATGTGGAGGGTGATTTGCGGCGTGAAGTGTCCTTAAACATCAAACGGTTGATGGATTTGGGATGCTATCGCGGTCTGCGTCATCGGAAAGGGTTGCCGGTGCGCGGTCAGCGGACACACACCAATGCCCGGACCCGCAAAGGAAAAGCGGTCGCCATCATGGGTAAAAAGAAAGTCACGAAATAAGTTTTGAAAGGATACTCTTATGGCAGAAAAAACAGTCGCTCGCATGAAAAGAAGCGATAAAAAGAACATCACGGTGGGTGTGGCTCACGTGAATTCAACATTTAACAATACCATGGTGACCATCACCGATACACAGGGCAATGCAATTGCCTGGTCATCGGCGGGGTTAAAGGGGTTTAAAGGCTCGCGCAAATCAACGCCGTATGCGGCGCAGATCGCGGCCGATGATGCCGCCCGTAAAGCAATGGAACACGGTTTAAAATCCATTGACGTTTTGGTGGCCGGTCCGGGGTCGGGCCGCGAATCGGCTTTGCGTGCGTTTCAAGCCGCCGGTTTGGTCGTGACATCTATTAAGGATATCACATCCGTGCCGCACAACGGGTGCCGCGCTCGTAAGCGTCGCCGCGTGTAAGATTTTTGGGCTGCGGGGCTGATCCGTCAGGGGAAAGGCCTCGTGCATTTTTTTTACGAAAAAAGGAGCTTTTATGGCTATTATTCAAAAAAACTGGCAGGAATTGATTAAACCCACCATTTTGGAAAGCGAAACGATCGTTCCGGGCAAAAAAGCCACATTGGTTATTGAACCGTTGGAACGGGGTTTTGGGACAACATTAGGGAACGCGTTGCGTCGGGTGTTGTTGTCGTCGTTGCAAGGGGCGGCGGTATCGGCCGTTAAAATTGACGGCGTTGTGCACGAATTTTCCTCGATAAACGGCGTGCGCGAAGATGTGACCGAAATTGTTTTGAACCTGAAATCATTGTCGTTGCGCATGATGACGGATCAACCGCAACGCATTTATTTAAATGCGACGGGTCCGCGTACGGTGACGGCGGCCGATATTGTGGTGAATCAAAACGTTGAAATTTTGAACCCCGATCAAATCATTTGCACGTTGGGCGAAAACACGTCTATTAACATGGAAATGATGGTGACCATGGGCAAAGGGTATGTGCCGGCGGCGTTCCGTGATAAAGAGGCGATGATTGGCATTTTGCCGGTGGATGCGGTGTATTCGCCGATTCGCGCCTGTAACTATCGTGTGGTGAATGCCCGTGTGGGACAAAAAACCGACTTTGATAAGTTGTATTTAACGGTGGAAACCAACGGTGTTGTGTCGCCCGAAGATGCCGTTGCTTTGGCAGCACGCATTTTACAGGATCAGTTAAAGCCCTTGATTAACTTTGAAGATCCCGAAGAAGAAACCATTGACGAACAAATTGCCGAATTGCCGTTCAACAAAAACCTCTTGTTAAAAGTGGATGAGTTGGAGTTATCGGTGCGGTCGGCCAATTGTTTGAAAAACGACGGTATCACATATATCGGCGAATTGGTTCAAAAGACTGAAAACGAAATGTTGCGCACACCGAATTTCGGGCGCAAGTCGTTGAATGAAATTAAAGAACTGTTGGCCAGCATGGATTTGCATTTAGGTATGCAGGTGGAAGGATGGCCTCCCGAAAATATTGAAGCACTGGCCGCGTCGCTTGAAAACGACAACTAAAATGCTTTAAAAAGGGTAAAATCGCCGGGAATGGTCCCGGCGTCCGACCTTTACAGACCTTTTGACGTTTATTTGGGTGTGGAAGGGCGGTAATCATAATCGGCTTTGCCCGTCAAGGCCTTTGAAAAAATGAAAGGAAAGCAAAATGCGTCACGGATTTAAAAAAAGAACATTGAACAAAAAAATCGCGCATCGCCGCTCTATGTTTGCCAACATGGCGGTATCGTTGATTAAGCACGAACAAATTAAAACCACGCTGCCCAAAGCCAAGGAGCTGCGCCCTGTGTTTGAAAAATTGGTGACGAAAGCCAAAAACGGCACGTTGCATGCACGCCGGCAATTGATTGCTTTCCTGCGCGATGAGGTGATGACATCTAAATTGATGGACACATTGGCCCCGCGTTATAAAGAACGCCCCGGTGGGTATGTCCGCGTGTTAAAGGCGGGCTTCCGTTTTGGGGATTGCGCACCGATGGCAATTGTGGAGTTGGTAGATCGGGATGTGACGGCGAAAGGCAAGGATTCGGGGCAACCCGCCCAACCGGCCGCCACCGAAAAAGCCGAACCGGCTGCGGCAGAAAAAGCGGAAAAAGCCGATAAGGCCGACAAACCGGCCGCGGAAAAACCCGCCAAAGCCGCCAAAAAACCGGCGGCCAAACGGGCCCCGCGTGCCAAAAAGGCCGACGCCGCCGAATAAAACGTTGAATACGTTAACGTTTGAAAACCGTCGCAGGATAAACCTGCGGCGGTTTTTTTATGTTTTTTAGAAACGGGAGGTGTCCCCGCCTGTGAAAGAACCCGCCACCTGCAACGCACCTCCGGCGGTCATCCTTGCTCCCCTCCCCTCCGGTCGTCATCCTTGCGAACGCGAGGATCCAGGCAACACTGATTCCGCTTTTATAGGGACGTTGACGCATCGCATAAATAAGGACTTATTGCCCTGGACCCTCGAGTCAAGCCCAAGGGTGACAGTAGAGAGGAGTCCCGGACGCTGGCTCAACCTCAATCGTCATGCTTGCGAAAGCGAGC
>CALXVS010000008.1 GCA_944392145.1 uncultured Alphaproteobacteria bacterium
TTATTTTGGGGATGTGACAACATCCCCCATTCCCCCATAAAAACAACGTGTTAAAAGTGTTACAAAAAGGTTCCTTTATGAAACGCCGTCCAAACGGATAGAAGACTTATCGGATATTTTTTAAAAAACAGATTGATTCTTAAGGGATTCTTTTGTTTTATACTTTTTATAGACAAACATAAAAAAACGGTTGCAAAAAAAGGAACCTTTATGTTACACTGCTAAGCATCTGTTTATACGTACCATAACGGGGGATTCATATGATGAAAAAAGACATAACGACACAAACACTTTTATCCACAGACACCGGTCGCAGCATGGTAGAGATGTTGGGCACGTTGGCGATTATCGGCGTATTAAGCATTGCCGGCATTGCGGGATACCGCTATGCCCTGACCAAATACAAAGCCAATGAGACGATGGATGAACTGAACAAGCGGGCAGTAGTCTATGCGACGCAGGTATTACAAAACGACTTGGCCGCAGACACAGTTTTAAACGACGGCGAGTTTGGAGACAAAACCACATTGGGGTATGATGTGGAAGCGGTTGTTTCCCCGTATGAAAGCGAGTTTGAAATCGTTTTAACCAATTATCCGTCAGAGGTATGTCGCGATATTTTAAAAAATTACACTGTTCCGTTAGAGATTATTATCGGGAACACGCGGTATAATCGGGATTCGGATAATGTCACAATTTGCGGGGAAGAAAGTGCGCCCGAAACCGTGTTTGTCTATGCCGCGGATTTAGACGACAATGCCTATGAAGAAACGGATTACCCGTATGAGGAGACGTATGGGGTCTGTTCGCCCGGGGTTGAATTTAAAAGCGGGTCCACATGTTATCCGTGCGATGAAGCGGGACACTATGTGTTGTCGGATGACGAAGAATACAGTTTGTGTTCTGCCTGCGGACGTGATGTGTTCCAGGGCGGCAGCGGCGGAAATGTTTATCAAGATTCCAAACGATATCGCTATTGTGCGCCCGCCTGCCGTTCCGGGCAAGTCTATCATATGGGGCAGCAACAATGCGTTACCCCTCCCTGTCAAACGAATGCCGATTGTGACGGCGGGAAATATTGCAAATTAGATGCCAAGCAAAATGGGGAAACACCTTATGCTAAACCGCAATATGGAACGTGTGAAAATCCGTCGGGACGCAAAAAAGTATTTGAAGGATATGGTACTTATATACTCTCAAATGTAAAAATGAATTGGTGGAGTGCCGGGAATTTTTGTGAAGCTTTAGGTGGGGAACAAGTCAGTGAATCCGAGTTCCGTGATACGACTTTAAGAGATTTATGGGCAACTTATGGTGCTTATGGTGCTTGGTTTCGGGAAAATACGACTCTTACGGGACGTGGGGTTTACCTTTCTAGAAAGTATACCGGTGCTAATTATAAAAACGATACCGTAAATTGGGTGGGTGCTTTTTGTAAACTTCCTTCTTAAACGTCTTTTTATCATGTTTTTTTATAGAAAGCAGCCGTAAAAAGAAATACTTGACAAAAAAGATAAAAGCCGCTATAACCATATCTTATGACGTTATATGCAAAGGAAACAAATCTGCTTTATCACGGCACACGAGCGGTGTTTGATGTGTTTCGGCCGCACAGCCATTTTGGCAGTTTGGAAGCTGCCGAACAGATTTTAATGTTTCCCACCCAAAAAAAAGAGATTGTAACGGCGCGGCATGAAATGCGCGTCGGGATGATGCAAGTTCAAACGCCGATTGACCCGTCATGAACGTGAAACGGAATGTGGCTTTGAACGATTTATGGCATGCCGTATTCATGAAAAAAAAGAGTTATATCGGGATATGTAGCGGGATTATTAAAAAAAGCTTGAAATCCGTTATGGTTTATGATTAAAACGTACCCAGTTATTGCAACCCATCATTCAAAAGGAGTTTATGATGAAAAAAACAGCGATGGTTTTGGCGTTGTCCGTTTTTGCGGCGTGTGCGGCACAGGCGGCAGAGCCCTATGTCGGATTTAAAACCGGTTCGGCCAGGCTTATTAATAATCCCCGGCACGAAGCGCGCCAGGCCGATACCAAAATGTTTTGGGGGGTGGTCGCCGGCTATCGGTTAGATGATGTGTTAAAGGGATTGGCGGTTGATGCGGAATATACCTATCGCCCCGATGCATCGGGTGACACGACAGCGGGAGAACATGCCAAGTTTCGGACACAGTCGTTGATGTTGAATGCGTATTATGATATACCTGTTTCTGAATGTCGGATTAAACCATATGTCAACTTGGGCGCCGGAATCAGCCAAAACCGCCGGACGGTGACAACCGATACGTCTTATGACAAAAAAAGGGCGGATCAATTCACTTATGCCGTGGGCGGCGGGGTGCGTATTATTAATTTGTTTGTAAAAACCGATGCTTTGATTGGCGCGCGTTATGTGGATGCGGGGGACATGTCGGTTGGCGGTGATAAAGTGGATTTTCGGTCAAAAGAAATTTATTTCGGCCTGAATTATAAATTTTAAAGAAAGGAAAAACAGATGAAGCAATTAAAACGGGCACTTCTTTTGGGAAGTGTTGGTGTGCTTGTTTCGTTGGCTGCCGCAGCACAGGAAGCACCGGCAGAAGCAAAAGAAAATACCGGTTCATGGGCGTTTAATGTGCGCCGAATTGGATTAGAATTGTCCAAAACGGATGTGAAAAACGGCAAGGAATATGCCAATTCGCCCGTTTCAGCGTTGAATGCCGACAGTCAAACCGTTATTAAAGGCGTTTGGGATACGGTATTGGGGTATAACGATGCCCATTCACGTTGGAACAATTCGTTGTTTATGGAATATGGAAAAACAAAGCAGGAAGACATTGACGGCGTTGAAACAAAGAATGAAACAGCGGATACGATTTTACTGTCAACCGATTATGCACGTAAAGTATGGCGTGCCTGGTCGGCGGATGTCGGGCCGTTTGTTAATTTGGCGTATCAAACCGAATTTACCAAAAATAATGATGCACCGCGCACCAAAACAGTGCGTGGTATGGCGGGTTTGAAATTGTTTGAAGGCAAAGTCGTTAAAGATTTATATATCGCGGGTGTCGGTGAATATGATATGACTTATTCCGAACATGTCAGTAAATCGGCCGGGGAAATCGGTTGGCGATTGGAATATCCGTTTAAAGAGGATGTTTCCTTTAAAACGGATGGTTATTTTCGCCGGTATTTCAGTTACAGCAAATACATCGGCACCGATTTGGAATATGATTTGAATCTGACCGCGCGCATGGACGTTAATTTGACAAAAACATTGTCGTTTGGGCCGTATGTATCCTATCGTCGGGCGCAAGATCGTGAAAATTCGGTTGCGGGCAGTAATTTTATGATCGGCTTGTCATTCAGTTATATTGACCTGTTTAATTTAACAAAGTAAGGGATAGTGAAAGATGATTAAAAATATTTTATCGGAATTTAAAAAATTTGCTATGCGCGGCAACGTCATGGATATGGCGGTCGGTATCATTATCGGGGCGGCTTTTGGCAAGATTGTTGATTCGTTGGTGAAAGACATTATTATGCCGCCGCTGGGCATTTTATTGGGGAAAATTGATTTTGCCAATTTGTTTTTTGTGTTGAAAAACGGGGCGGTTGATGCCGGTCCATATGCTTCGTTAGAGGCCGCTAAAACCGCTGGTGCCGTCACGTTGAATGCGGGCGCGTTTTTAAATACGGTGATCAGTTTTATTATTGTGGCATTTGCGGTCTTTATGTTGATTAAAGCCATGAACACCCTGCAGGCCAAGATGGACAAAGATGAAGCGAAAGCCGAATCGGCCGCGCCCACAACAAAGGAATGCCCCTTTTGCTGCACAACAATTCCGGTTTGTGCCAAACGGTGCCCGAATTGCACATCTGATTTAAAGTAACCATATAAAGGGAAAGACGCTTTTAAACGGCGTTTTCCCCTTTTTTTTTAAGGATTTTTATATGAAAAAAACACAAACTTTACCCAAAAACAAGCCCGATTTATCGGTTCAGGCAGATTTGAATACAATCATCACCCAAGGGTTATCGCGATTGGCGTGGTTTCATAATGGGCGATACCTTATCAAACGCACGCCCCCTTTAAACATGATATCCGAAAAGAAAAAACGCGTGCGGGAATAAGGTGATTTTTAGCGGATAAAAAAGCTTGTTGGCCTTAATTGCCGGCAGGTTTTTTTATGGCTGTATGTCTGGATGTTTTGTTCATGAAAGGCATCGGATAGGGGGCTTTTCTTAAAAAACAATTGACAAAATGGGGAAAGGCGGGTATAATACCTTTATTTTTTACTTATAAAGGATTGAATGATGACACCCGAAATTTTGCAAAAGTTATTTCCCGTTGCGTTACCCGATGTGGCCGCGATTGAAGCACAATATCCGCCGCGGCAATTGCAACCGGGGCAAAAGGTCACCCGTGTTGCCCCCAGCCCGACGGGATATTTGCATATTGGTGCATTATATGCGGGGCTTGTTTCCGAGCGTGTGGCACATCAAAGTGACGGTCTTTTTTATTTGCGGGTGGAAGATACGGACCAAAAACGGTTGGTGCCGGAAGCGGTTGACATTATTACCAAGGCGTATAATCGTTTCGGTATCTTTATTGACGAAGGGGTGTTGCCCGATGGGTCGGATAAGGGAGCATACGGCCCTTATACCCAATCAAAGCGGCGGTTGATTTATTTGGCCTATGCCAAAAAATTGGTAGAAGAGGGGTTGGCCTATCCCTGCTTTTGTTCGGAAGAAGAGTTGACCGTTATGCGTAAGGTTCAAGAAAAGCAATCTTTGCGCCCCGGTTATTATGGTCGGTTTGCCAAGTGTCGGCATCTGACGGATGCGCAGATTTTGGAAAACTTAAACGCGGGCAAACCCTATGTTTTGCGGTTTAAATCGCCCGGCAATTCCGAAAAAAGGCTGCAGGTGAAAGATTTGATGAAAGGGGAATTGAGTTTGCCCGAAAACGATTTAGATATCGTTTTGATTAAAGGGGATGGGTTGCCGATGTATCATTTTGCACATGCCGTGGATGATCATTTGATGGGGACAACACACGTTATTCGGGGGGATGAATGGTTGTCATCCGTGCCGTTACATATTCAATTGTTTGTTGCGTTGGGGTGGAAAGCCCCGAAATACGGGCACTATGCGCCATTGCAGAAATTGGATAATGGGAACAAACGTAAAATCAGCAAACGGTATGATCCGGAAGCAAATGTCATGTTTTTTGTGGAAAAGGGATATCCGGAAGCGGCGGTGATTGAATACTTGATGAATTTGATTAATGCCGCGTTTGAGGATTGGCGGCGAACCAACCCCGATAAAAAGGCATTTGAGTTTCAAATGAATTTCAATAAAATTTCCAATACGGGGGGGGCATTGTTTGATTTTCAAAAATTAAACAGTATTTCCAAGGATGTGATTGCCCGGATGAGTGCAGCCGAGGTATACGATGCCGTTTTAGCGTGGGCGTCGGCGTATCGGCCCGATTTTGCCGCCCGCATGAATGCCAATCGGGAATACATGATCCGTATTTTTGATATTGAACGGAACATCGGTAAAAAATCGCGTAAGGATTTTATTAAGTGGGAGGATATCCCGGCGGATGTCTCCTATTTTTTTGATGACTTGTTGGATTTGTCGCACAACAAGGAATTGCTTGAATCGGTTAATCTTGTGGATATTCAACAAATTGCAGCCGATTTTGCCGCCCTTTATGACGAATCGGATGATAAGGATACTTGGTTTTCCAAAATTAAAACGGTTGCAGAAAAACATGGTTTTGCAGGAGATATGAAAAGTTGGCGAGATAATCCCACCGCCTTTAAGGGCAGTGTGGCGGATGTCGCCAAAGTTTTGCGTGTGTTGGTGACGGGGCGTGATCAAACCCCCGATTTACATGCGATTATGCGCTTGTTGGGTGCAAAGGTTGTGCAAAACAGGTTAATGAAAGTTTAAAGAAAGGAGAACAATTATGTCTTTAAAGCAAGCGTCAGATACGGCGTTAAAAACATTTGAAGAATTTAAAAAAAAATCACTTGAAAACTTACGCGCCGGTGCGTATCAGGTAAAGCGTGCTGTAACACGTCCTTATTATACGGAAAAATTGATTGAGGCTTGTTTTGAAAACGGGTATCGGTCCGGGTATGTGCGGGATGCTGTTAAAAACGGGGCGGACGTGAATGTGTTGCATCCCACGAATGACCAATCGTTATTGATGTTGGCGGCGCGGCGTGAAGATTTGGATATGATGCAATTTGCTTTGGCACATGGTGCTCGTATCAATCAATGTAATTCAAAAGGTCAAACAGCCTTAATGATGGCGATGCCCAAAAAACCGGAAATTGCCGCTTTTTTGATTGAAAACGGGGCTGATATTTCTGCCCAAAGCCGGGACGGGCGTTTCGTTGTGGATTGGGCATCCTTGTTCGGGCGGGATGATCAGGTTAAAATGTTGTTGGATAAGAGGGCGCCTTTTTCCGATCATGCTTTACGTGCGGCTGTTGTAAACGGTCAAACCCGTTGTGTTAAGTTGTTGTTGGCCGCCGGTGCCGATGTGCATGCCCAGGGGATAGATGGTGAACGGATGCTTGTTTTGGCGGCCAAAAAAGGGTTTGTCAATATGGTGGATGAGTTATTGAAAAAAGAAACCGATATGGCAACGATTTATCAGGCTCTTCAGGTTGCCGTTGAAAAAGAACATCTGCAAACGATTGCTACGCTTAAAAAAGCGTTAAAGCAAGTTCAAGACAATTCAACTGTCGCTTTGGCACATCGTGCTGAACAGTTAAAAAACCGCGGGCATTCATTTTTTTAATTGTATAAAAAGCCCCTCTTTATTTTAAGCAGGGGCTTTTTTTAGGCATTATCCAGGTCTTCTTTTAAAATAGACATGTTCCAATCATAGGAAATTTCCCCCTCGTCATTGTTTTTATAAACAACCCCGATAAATTCTTTGCCCACGTAAACCTCGGCCGGGGCATCGTTTTGTCCGACACCCGGTTTAACGGCAATTTCGGGATTCCAAAACAGTTGTTGCAGATAGGTTTGCAGTTTTTTGATTTCTTCGTCTTTCATTGGGGGCCCCTTTCTTTTTTATTTGATTGAAACGATTTCTTGGGGTATTATAAAAAAAAGACAATGCAGATACAACAAAAAAACGACTTCTGCGAAAAAATATCAATTGCGCCGATGTTGGATTGGACCGATCGGCATTTTCGGTATTTTTTGCGCTTTATCACACGCCGTGCCGTTTTTTATACGGAAATGGTTGTGGCGCCTGCCATTGTATTGGGGCAGCGGGAGCGGTTGCTGGCCTATTCTCCCGTTGAACAACCGTTGATTTTGCAAGTGGGTGGGTCCGATCCCCGATTGATGGCGCAGTGTGCCAAAATCGCCCATGAATACGGTTTTTCAGGGATTAACATCAATGCGGGGTGCCCCTCGTCACGGGTGCAGGCCGGTCGATTCGGGGCCGTTTTGATGAAAACACCCGACGTGGTGGCGGCCTGTGTAGAGGCCATGCGCGCCGCAGCCCCGTTACCGGTCAGTGTCAAAACACGGATTTCTTTGGTCGATGTCGGGGGCGATGGATTTGAACAGTTATTTTTATTTGCAGATAAAGTTCGTGCCGCCGGGTGTGCTCATTTAATTGTGCATGCCCGAAAGGCGCGGTTGAATTGGTCACCCAAAGACAATCGCGATCGATTGGGGTTGGATTATGATATGGTTTATCGGCTTAAAAAAAGTTTTCCGGATATGCCGGTTTCGGTGAACGGCAACGTGTTGTCCGTTAACGATATTGAAAAGCATTTAAACCATGTTGACGGGGTGATGATCGGGCGTTGGGCGTATGGTAACCCCTATGCGTTGTGTGAGATAGACCGGTTGTTTTTTAAAGATACCCATGCGGTTTTAAAGCGCAGCACAATTTTAAAACAGATGATGCCGTATTTGTCCGATCATTCCGAGGCACTTTCCGTTATTTTACCGCATTTGGCGGGGTTGTTTCACGCGTGCCCTGCGGCAAAGACGTATCGCCAATTGTTGTCAGCGCGCGATTTGGGTGCATTGGCCGCTTTTGCCGATGAGGCCGAAAAGAACGGTTTTTAGGGCGATTCGTTTTTTTTGAGGGTGTGGGATTGATGATGCCCGTTGAAATCACGGTTTTAAAGGCTTCATCCACACCGATGTTTAAATCAATGATGTCTTTTTGCGGCACATAAATCAAAAACCCCGATGTCGGGTTGGGCGTGGTGGGCACATAAACGGCAATAAGCGAATCGGGAATATGGCGTTGAATACCCTGATACACGGGGCCCGTTACAAATGCGATAGTCCACAGGTTTTTGCGGGGATATTCAATTAAAACCGCGCGGCGGAACGCATTGGTTTTGCCGTTGCCCAAAACGGTTTCAAAAATTTTGCGCAGGGCGTTATAGATGCCCGAAATTACGGGCATTTTATCAACCGTTTTTTGCCACCACTGCATCAGGGTGCGTCCCATAAAATTGGCCGTCATCATCCCGACTAAAATCAAAAAGACAATCAATAACACAACCCCCAGCCCGGGGATACCATAGGGCAAATACATTTCCAGGTTGTATTTAGGGGGGATTAAGCCCGTAACCGCGTTATCAATATAGCGGATAAGTTCAACGGCCAAATAAAGGGTAATGGCAACCGGAGCCGTTACCAAAATACCGGTCAAAAAATAAGTTTTAAGGGGGTGTGATGATTTTTCCTTGCGCATCGTAAAATCCTTGATGACATATCTTTTTTTTAAAGATATCTGTTTTTTCAATTAAAGTAAAGAGGGGAAGATGTAAAAAAAATTGTTTTGTGTTAAAAGATGGGGTTATTTTAAAAAAACATGTATTTTTGTCTTGACAGAACGTGAAAATAAGTGTATAAGGGCAACTCTGGTTTCAAAAGTAAAGGGATTATACCATGTTTGCAGTCATTAAAACGGGCGGAAAACAATATAAAGTTCAAAAAGATTCCGTCATTATTGTTGAAAAGTTGGCCGGTCAGGCCGGCGATGCCGTTTCATTCGGCGAAGTATTGATGGCCGACGGCAAAATCGGAACGCCGACGGTGGCGGGTGCGGTTGTTTCGGGGCAAATCGTGAAACAAACCCGCGGTGAAAAAGTCATTGTTTTCAAAAAAATCCGGCGTCACGGATATAAACGGAAACAAGGTCATAAGCAAGATTTGACCGTTGTGAAAATCACGGATATCAAAGCATAATTTTTGTTGAAGGTGTAAGGAGAAACAACACATGGCACATAAGAAAGCAGGCGGTAGCACCAGAAACGGCCGTGATTCCGAAGGAAGACGGTTGGGCTTGAAAAAATCGGGCGGGCAATCCGTTATTTCGGGGAACATTATTGTTCGTCAACGCGGCACGGTTTATTATCCGGGTCAAAATGTCGGCATGGGAAAAGATCATACGATTTTTGCCACCTCTGACGGCGTTGTGGAATTTAAGCGTTCGGTCAAAGACCGCGTTTTTGTGAACGTTTTAGAAAAATAAGTCGTTGTCGGCTTGTTTCATAAAAGCCCCCTTGGTTTTAAAAAGGGGGTTTTTTTTAACTTGAAATACCGGGCAAAAGCCTTTATACTCTTTTTTAAAAACAACGCTTTTTCATAAAGGAAACCGTATGAAATTTTTGGATGAAGCAAAAATTTATTTAAAAGCCGGCGATGGAGGGAATGGCGCGTGCGCCTTTCGGCGAGAAAAGTTTATTGAATTTGGTGGTCCCAATGGTGGAAACGGCGGCAAAGGGGCCGATATTGTGTTTTTGGCGGTGCGCAATTTAAACACGTTGATTGATTTTCGGTATCAACAGCATTTTCGTGCCCGGAAAGGCGAAAACGGATCGGGCAGCAGTTGCACGGGGGCCGGGGCGCCGGATTTAATTATTAAAGTTCCTGTCGGCACGCAAATTGTGGCCGATGACGGCGAAACGGTTTTGGCCGATTTAATGCATGATGGAGAGACATTTGTTGCTGCGCGTGGCGGTCATGGCGGGCGCGGGAACGAATCGTATAAAAGCTCTACAAATCAAGCCCCCTATCGCGCCGATCCGGGGGAGCCGGGCGAAGAACTGTGGGTATGGTTGCGGTTGAAAATTATTGCCGATATCGGTTTAATCGGATTGCCCAATGCCGGTAAGTCCACGTTTTTAAGTGCGATTACACGGGCTAAACCCAAAATTGCCGATTATCCGTTCACGACCTTGTATCCCAACTTGGGGGTGGCACGCGTGGATGAGCGCGAGGTTTTGCTGGCCGATATTCCGGGCTTGATTGAAGGGGCATCGGAAGGATTGGGGTTGGGGACGCGTTTTTTAAAACATGTGGAACGGTGTAACGTTTTGATTCATTTGATTGATGCAACGGCCGAAGATGTGGCGGATGCCTATTGCTTGATTCGGGCCGAGTTGCAAAAATACAGCAGCACTTTGGCGCAAAAAAATGAAGTTGTTGCTTTAAATAAAACGGATGCTTTGACCCCGGATGTCATTGATGAAAAAATAACGGCGTTACAGCAAGTGACAAATGCGCCGGTTTTTGCTATTTCGGCCGTTTCGGGGCACGGGGTGACCGCCTTGATGCGACAAGCGGTTTTGTTCGTTCAAAAAAAGGAAGAGGATAATGACGACACACATGATGAACAAATCTGAAAAACAACGGATGCACCCCACACTTGATGGGGCGGATGCCAAAGCCGTTTGTGATTTTATCGTTGACCGGTTGGATGAGGGAAAAGCCACGGATATCACCGTTATTGATTTGAAAAAACGGTCGGGATTTACAGATTATCTGATTATTGCCAGTGGTACATCAACCCGGCATGTCGGTGCATTGGCACACCATTTGGCATTGATATTGAAAGACCATCGTGTGCCGGCGCGTGTTGAGGGCGATCGCGGTAAGGGTGCATGGGTTGTGTTGGATGCTAAAGAAGTTGTGGTGCATTTGTTTGATCCCCAAACACGCGCCTATTACGCACTTGAAGATATTTGGAAATAAGGTTCAAGCGGTATCCGGGCAACATGAATACCACTTTTCCTCCCTTGACGCCCCGCCAAAATAAGGATTTTGTTATCTTGGTTGCCCGACAGGAAAGGGCATGACGAGAGGCGGGAACTCCCTCATGTCATGCCTGAACCACCCCAAGTATCCGGGGAAAAGAGACCTTATTCACGCCCCGTGCGTTCTCACTTCACCCCTGATTCTATGGAAAAAGCGTCCTTTAAAAAAAGGACGCTTTTAACTATTGGCGGATGGGGTGAGATTCGAACTCACGGTGGAGTTACCCCCACGCCGGTTTTCAAGACCGGAGCCTTAAACCACTCGACCACCCATCCATAATTTTAACAACATGTGGTTACCGATTAAGGAAAACCGTCGTTCGTTTGGCTGTCGCCAAACCGCCGATTTTGTCCTCGCGATGCTCGTTCCGCATCGGCTGACGCCTTGCGACCAAGACCGGAGCCTTAAACCACTTTGGCCTCCATCCATAATTTTAACAACATGTGGTTACCGATTAAGGAAAACCGTCGTTCGTTTGGCTGACGCCAAACCGCCGATTTTGTCCTCGCGATGCTCGTTCCGCATCGGCTGACGCCTTGCGACCAAGACCGGAGCCTTAAGTCTTTTAAACCACCACGCCGTTATAAATACACGGTTTGGAACAGGCATCTTTACGAATACCCGAAAAAAAATAAAAAATCAAGTGATTTTTTTTAAAATTTCGGGTAAGATGAAAAAAAGATCTTATTGTTTGAGGAAAAAATGGCATATACCGCATTAAAACGGCTGTTGTTCTTATGGTGTATCTTATTCGTCGGTGTCGCATGGGTGAAAGCGATTGCTAAGCCCGGGGTGCAGAGCGTGGATGCAAAAGATTCTTTTATTCAAAAAGACGGACAGGATAATACCGGTGTAAAAGCAGACCCGGCGCATTTAGAAAAACGGGGAAAAACATCGGATGAAAAGGCAGCGTCGTTTGAAGCATGGAAACGCGTATTTGCAAAAGAGGCCAAATCAGCCGGCGTAACCCCGGCTTTTGTAGATTTTATTGTGCCGCGTATGGCTTTATTGCCCGAGGTGGTGCGATTGGATCGCAATCAACCCGAATTTTTGGCCGATTTTTGGTTTTATACGGATCGGGCTTTGACGCCCGAGCGTATTGCCCGGGGGCGGGAGATGCTGAAAGCGCATCGCGCAACTTTAGATGTTCTGGCGCAGCGTTATGGTGTGCCGGCGCATTATATTGTGGCCTTTTGGGGAATGGAAACGAATTATGGCACGCATAAAGGGCATGTTGATACCTTAAACGCTTTGACCACACTGGCATTTGATGAACGCCGGCGTACTTTTTTCACGCGGGAGTTAATCACGTTTTTAAAAATTATGGATCGGGAGCAAACACTTGATTTTAAGGGGTCATGGGCGGGAGCGTTCGGGCATTTTCAATTTATGCCGACCACTTACATGGCCTATGCCGTGGATGGGAACGGGGACGGGCGGATTGATGTGATTCACCAATTGGAAGATGCGTTTGCTTCGGCCGCCCATTATTTAAAAACCATGCGGTGGCAAGAACATGTTCGTTGGGGGCGTGAAGTTGTTTTTCAAAAGAAAGCGGATTGGGAAAAAATAGATTTAACGGCGACGTATTCTGTTGCAAAATGGGAACAATTAGGGCTTGTCCCCGCCGATGGCAGTCGGTGGGCTGAAGAAGATAAAGATATTTTGGCCGAATTGCGGTTGCCGATGGGAACAAAAGGTCCCGCCTTTTTAACATATGCCAATTTTAAAACAATCATGCGTTGGAACCGCTCTGAATTATACGCTTTCGCTATCGGGTTGTTGGCGGATCGTATTTCGGGGCAGGCTGACCGGCTTTATACCCCCCGGGTGCATCAACCGTTTTCGGTAGAGCGCGTGCGTTTGATTCAGCGTTATTTGGCCGAACAAGGGTATTACCGCGGGGAAGCGGATGGTCGGGCAGGCCCCTTAACGCGGGCGGCCGTTCGGGCGTATCAGCGGGACCATTCTTTGCCGCCGGACGGTCATTTGGATGAGGTATTACTGAATCGTTTGGAAACAAAAAATCATGACAATCATTAAAATGTTTTTTGGTATAGGATGTGCGGTGGCTTTGGCAGCGTGCACGGATAACGGTGTGTTGTTTCGTTCGTTCGGTTCATATGATAAAAAGGACATCGGCGGTGTTTATAAAGTCGGCGCCCCGTATCAGGTAAAGGGCATTTGGTATACACCGACCGAGGATTACACTTATTCGGCCAAGGGTATGGCCTCATGGTATGAGGGGGATCCGGATAATCCCTTAACCGATAACGGTGAGGTTTTTGATGCCGAACAACTGACCGCGCGGCACCGAACACTGCCGTTGCCGTCATTGGTGCGTATAACAAACCTTGAAAACGGCAACACGGCCAT
The DNA here is from genome assembly GCA_944392145.1 of uncultured Alphaproteobacteria bacterium. Classification (GTDB taxonomy): domain Bacteria; phylum Pseudomonadota; class Alphaproteobacteria; order CAAHEQ01; family UBA3637; genus CALXVS01. The sequence goes on from CALXVS010000008.1 coordinate 13,482, forward strand.
TGTGCGTGTGAATGACCGCGGGCCGTATGTGCACAATCGGTTAATTGACGTGTCACATAAGGTCGCCGAGGCTTTAGAGTTTCAAGAGCAAGGAACCACCCTTGTCCAAGTGGATATTTTGGCCGATGAAAGCCGATCTATGAAAGATCAATTAATTCAGGCAGGGCGATATGTTGAAACACCTCCTCAACCGGTTATGAGCACAGACGAAGGGATGTTGTCCGAATCTGATTTGAACATACCGATTTATCAACCCGATACGGCGTTGACGCCGCTTTATAAACCCGTTGAAACGGCACCATTGCCGTCGTTGTCCGAGCAATCGGATGAAGCGGATAAAGATGCCCCCATACAATCAGATGACGCGTTGCCGGAGGCAGAGATACTGTATGCCGGCGGTGCCGTATCAGAGGCACCGATGCCCGATTCGGACCAAGAAAAAGCCGAATCTGCCGCGCAGCCGGATACACCGGCGGTTCAGGCTTTGGTCAAAGGGGTGCGGGATAGGGCAAATGATGCGGATGAGGGGGCAAAAACCGAATCCGTGGCAGTTATATCCGATGATGCAGACCCCGAAAAAAATAAGACCGTGCGGGAGTTGTCCGACACATCCGCGCCCGTAAAAGGGGCGGATGCGGAAATAAAGCCCGTGTCAAAATCACCGTCGGTTGATTTGATGCAGCCGATAACACGCCCGCAAAAAGCCGTTTCGTTTCAGGAATATTTTGTTCAAGCCGGAGCCTTTTCAAAAGCCGAAAATGCCGATAAAGCGCAAAAAACAGTGTCAGCAATCGGTCCTGTTGTGATTGTTGTTAAAACGGTCGGGAATCAGGCATTGACAATTGTGCGGGCGGGACCTTTTGAAACGCCGACGGCAGCGCGCGCGGTGCTTGACAAAATTAAAAAGGCAGGGTATCCTGATGCAAGAATTATTTCACAATAAAAAGGAATGGTAATATGAAAAAGTTTATGTGGATTTCAATGGGACTGGGGCTGATGGCGTTTTCGGCGGCAGCATTTGATACCGAGGCGGATTATGCCTTGTTGATGGATGCCGAAACGGGGTATGTGATGTTGGATAAACAGGCTGATACACGTATGGCCCCCGCGTCTATGAGTAAATTGATGACGGCGTATTTGGTGTTTGAAGCCCTTAAAAATAATCAAATTTCATGGGACGACGAAATGACCGTTTCGGAAAACGCATGGCGTAAAGGGGGGGCAAAATCGGGCAGTTCAACCATGTTTTTAAATCCGGGGCAACAGGTTAAAGTGCGTGATTTGGTTCGTGGTGTTATTATTCAATCGGGGAATGATGCCTGTATTACGTTGGCCGAAAATTTGGCCGGATCGGAAGAGGTATTTGCCGATATGATGACCGCCAAAGGGAAAGAGTTGGGATTGAAAGAGGCCGTGTTTAAAAATGCAACCGGTCTGCCGCATCCCGAGCATAAAATGTCATCACGGGATTTAGCCCTGTTGGCACAGGCGATTATCCGCGATTTTCCCGATCAATACCCCATTTATTCGGAAAAAGAGTTTAAGTTTAACGGCATTCGTCAAGAAAACCGCAACCCGCTTTTATACAGTGTTAAGGGGGCAGACGGCCTTAAAACCGGGCACACAAAAGAATCAGGGTATGGCTTGACCGGATCGGTTGTGACGCCTGACGGCCGGCGGTTGATTATGGTGTTAAACGGCCTGAAAACCATGGCTGCGCGCAGTGCCGAATCTAAAAAAATCATGGGGTGGGGGGCATCGGCATTTGAAAATGTGACTTTGTTTGCGTCCGGTGCTCCAATCTTGGATATTCCCGTGTGGTTGGGGGTAAAAGATCAAGTCGCTGCCACAGTGGATGAAACAACCCGTGTCACTTTGATGAAAGGGACGCGCGCCGGTGTGCGCACCATCGCACGGTTTGATACCCCCGTTATGGCACCGGTGGAAAAGGGACAAAAGTTGGGTGAAGTCACGGTTTTGATTCCCGGGCGTGAGGAGATGATTTTAAATCTTGTTGCGGCGGAAGATGTGGAAAAAGTCGGTTATTTCGGTAAGGTAAAGGCGGTTATTACCTCATGGTTCAAATAAAAAAGCCCCGGTTTATTACGTTTGAAGGCGGGGAGGGGGCCGGTAAATCAACCCAGATTCGTTTGTTACAGGCCGCATTGGCGGCGGCGGGTGTGCCTGTTTGTTTAACACGGGAACCGGGCGGATCGCCGGGGGCCGAAGAAATACGGACCTTATTGTTAAAAGGCGGGGTAGACAGATGGGATGCGGTCACGGAACTGTTGTTGTTTTCGGCCGCGCGGCGAGATCATTTAGTCAAAACAATTTATCCGGCATTGGCCCGGGGAGAATGGGTGCTTTGCGATCGGTTTTATGACAGCACGTTGGCGTATCAAGGATATGGGTATGGCTGTGATGATGAAAAGATGCGGGCGGTCAACGGGCTTTATCACCTGATCGCCGGAGATTTTAAACCGGATTTGACGTTTATTTTAGATATTGACCCGCGTGTCGGGTTACAACGTTCAAAAGGGCGGACGGGCAATGCCGAACAACGGTTTGAGGATATGGATATCACGTTTCATGAAAATCTGCGCCGGGGGTTTTTAAAGATTGCCGTGTCGGATCCGCACAGGTGTGTGGTAATACCGGCCGACCGTGATCCGGTGCTTATTGCAGCAGATATAATGCGTGTTTTAAAAGAAAAGGGGTTCTATGCCGACGCCTGAAGAACTTTTAAGACAAGCCTTTGAGCAGGGCAAAATAACGGGGTCATGGTTGATTACCGGGCCGGCCGGTGTGGGAAAAAAGACGTTGGTGCGGCGGTTAATTAATTTTTTATTGAAAGGTGATTTGACGGTTCCTTTTCAAGGGGTTCATGCCCACGTAAAATGGATAGAGCGTTCTTTGACAGACGAGGCGAAAAAAGAAATTCAAAAAGCCATTTTGGCCGGTCAGGCTGTTGAAACATCGGATAATGCCCCGCGTAAAAAAGAAATTACAGTTGATGATATTCGGGCGGCACTTCAATTTTTATCGTTAAAACCCGAACGCGGCGCATATCAGATTTTGGTAATTGCGCCGGCCGATGAAATGAATATGAATGCGGCCAATGCGTTGTTAAAAATGTTGGAAGAACCGGGGGAAAACAATATTATTTTGCTTGTTTCCGACAATCCGGGGCGATTGTTGCCGACCATTCGGTCGCGGTGTCGCATGATTACCCTGCGTCCCAAGCCGATAGAAGAGGTTGAAGAGATTTTAAAAAAAATCCGACCCGATGCGGCCCATGCCGATTTAGCTGCCGAATTATCGGCCGGGTCCGTGGGCATGGGCATGCGTATTTTGGATAATAACGGATTGGACCTGTTCCAAAAAATTCAAGCGTTGGATGTGCCGGCAGATGATTGTGACATTTCGGTGTTAGAGGCATTGGCGAATGAAGCGACACAAGATGACGACACATACGGGTTGTTTAAAACCCTTTATTTAAATGCGGTGACAACGCGCGCGCGGCAAGAGGCGTTGGCCGGTCGGGCTGTGGCAGAAACGTATATTGATATGTATGAAATGGGAAAACAGCTTTTTCGGGAAACAGATGCCTTGAATTTAGACCGAAAACAGGCCGTTAAAACCCTGATTTTAAAAGCGGCCCGTATGAAAGGGTAAAAAATGATTGATTCGCATTGCCATTTAAGTTTTGAACGCACGCCGGAGCAGGCGGCTGCCGCCATTGACCGGGCGTTTCAAGCCGGTGTGACCCGTATTTTAAGTGTGGCTTGCCGGGAAGAAGAATTGCCGCCGTTGATTGATTTGATGCAAGAAAATGCGTTTATTGACGGTGCTTTCGGTATTCACCCCGAATATGTTACGCAAGGGGAGGTAACGATTGAACGGTTGGTAAAAGCGCATTTATCGCATCCACGCTTGATTGCGGTCGGAGAAACAGGGTTGGATTATTGTTATTCCCCCGAAACCCGATCACGGCAATTGGCCGCATTTGAAACTCATATTCAAGCGGCATATCAGATGAAAAAGCCCCTTATCATTCATACGCGTGATGCCGAAGAAGATACCATTGCGGTTTTGCAAGCCGCGTCGGCCAAAGGCTTGTTGCGGTATGGGGCGGTGTTGCATTGTTTTACGGGGTCGGCCGAATTGGCGGCAGAAGCGGTGCGGTTGGGGCTTTATATATCGGCGTCGGGGATTATCACGTTTAAACGGGCCGAATCGCTGCGTGCCGTATTTAAAGGGGTTCCGTTAAATCGGTTGTTGGTTGAAACGGATGCGCCGTATTTGGCCCCCGAACCGTATCGCGGTAAAGTGAATGAGCCGGCCTATCTTGTTGAAACCGCCAAGATGCTGGCGGATTTAAAAGGCATATCTGTTGATGATATTGCACGGCAGACGACGGCCAACTTTCAAACATTGTTTTTAAAACGGGAGGCCGTATGAAAATAACCATTTTGGGATGCGGGCCGTCATATGGGGTGCCGTCATTGGGGCGGGGATTTGGGGAGTGTGACCCCGCTAACCCCAAAAATACACGCACGCGCAGTGCGATTTTGGTTGAAACACCGCGCGCCACCCTTTTGATTGACAGTGGTCCCGAAATTCGGATGCAATTGATTCACGCGGGCGTTCCGAAACCTGATGCGGTTTTATATACCCATGACCATTTTGACCACATGGGCGGTGCCAATGATTTAAGGGCTTTGGCGGTCGCACGCGGGGGATTGGATGTGTGGTTGACCCAAAAAGACGAAGTATCGTTTCGCGATTTATTGGCCTATATTTTTCAAAATCCGGAGAGAAATCCCTTTATGCTGAAGCGTGTTAAACCCTATCAAACGTTTGTGGTAAAAGGAGAGCGTATTTTGCCGATTTTGCAATATCACGGCACAACGACTTCCATAGGGTACCGAATTGGGGATTTTGCCTATTCCACCGATGTTAAGCATATGGATGAAGCCGGGTTTATGGCCCTGGCAGGAATTGATACGTGGGTGTTGGGGGTTGTGACGCGTCATGAAAATCCGAAACACGTGCATTTGGATAAAGCCCTTGAATGGATTGAACAAATTAAACCGCGGCGGGTGTATTTGACCCATATGGGGCAACGAATGGATTATGATGTGTTATGCCGCGCGTTGCCCGATTACATTCGGCCGGCATATGACGGGTTAAGTTTTCGGGTTGGGTAAAGGGATATTCATATGGCATTTGGAACAAGGAAAAATAAATATACTTTATCAAATGACCGGGATGAAAGAGCAATCGTTTATTTAGAAACAAAACTTTTGGGGTTTAAATACCCATCATCAATTTTAAATCATCCGATAAACGATCCGGTGTCCACGGTGGTGTAAAGGTTAATTCAACCGTGACACGGCCGACCCCGACGACCGAGGCCACCGCATTGGCGGCCATAGCGGGCATATCCCCCGCAATGGGACAGGTGGGGGAGGTTAATGTCATAAGTATTTTCACATCACCGGTATCGCTTTGGGTAATGTCATAAATCAGGCCCAGTTCGTAAATATCCAATAACAATTCGGGATCTTGAACCGCTTTTAAGGCCGATACAATCGCCTGTCGGGGCGCGATGGGCTGACCGGCGGGCAATTCTTCCCCCACGGTGACAGAAAACGGTTCAACCGGTTGTTCCGAAACAGGGACAGACGCATCGGCATCGGTAAAGGGAGGTAAAGGAGCGGATTCATGAGATTGGGACATGGGTTATCCTTTAAAAAAACGCAGAGCTTTTTCCAGGGCGTTGCAAAAACGTTCAATATCATCGGCATTGTTATATATTCCCAATGATACCCGCAATGAAACGGGCGTTTTAAACCGTTCGTGAATCGGCATGGCGCAATGATGCCCCACGCGGACGCAAATACCTTGCCGTGCGATTAAAGCGGCGATATCGGTCGGATGAATATCCCCAAATGTCATGGCGACCAAGCTTTCTTTGTTGGGGTTGGGGGCCAATATATGCACGTTGGGTAATTCAATTGTCCGATTTAACAGCTGATTCATTAAGGCATGTTCCCGGGCCATGATTTTATCAAAACCGATTTGGCGAACATATGTGATGCTTTCGCTTAAAGCAATCGCTTCGGCAAACGGGGGGGTGCCGGCTTCAAATTTAACCGGCGGTGCGGCAAAGTCGGTTTCTTTGATACGAACGGAACGCACCATGTCGCCGCCAAATTGATACGGGGGCAGGGCGTCCAGCATTTCATCCGTTCCGGCCAAGATGCCGATACCCGTCGGGCCGTAAAGTTTATGCCCCGAAAAAACAAGAAAATCGGCGTTAAGGGCCCGGGCGTCCACCGGCATATGGGCAATACTTTGGGCGCAATCCACCACCACAACGGCGTGCACCGCGTGTGCCATATCAATCAAATGCGTCAGGGGATTGACCACACCCAAAACGTTGGACATGTGCGACAGGGCGACAATTTTTGTTTTCGCATTCAGTTTGCGTGCAAAATCATCTGTATCATAGGAACCGTCTTCACGCACATCAAACACGTTAAAAACCGCACCGGTTTTCAGGGCAATTTGCTGCCAGGGCACAAAATTGGCGTGATGCTCGGCTACGGAAATAAGGATTTCGTCCCCCGGGGTCAGATGTTGTGCCAATCCCGCGGCGATAAGATTCAGGCTTTCGGTTGCCCCTTTTGTAAAAACGATGTTGGCGGCGCGCATGTTGATAAGGTCGGCCACAGTTTTACGGGCTTGTTCATACCGTTCGGTGGCACAGGCCGCTAACGAACAGGTGCCCCGATGCACATTGGAATACGTGTTTTCATAAAAATCGCGCAGGGCTTCAATCATCACGGCCGGTTTTTGGGTGGACGAGGCCGAATCTAAATAGACAATATCTTTGTTTTTAAAAATCGGAAAATCTTTTTTAAACATAGCGGTTCATCCATTCTTTGATAAAAGGCGCAAATTCGGGGGCGGTTATTTCAAACAAAAACGATTGAATCATCAGGTGTTTTGCCGTTCGTTCATTCAGTCCCCGCGCCTGCAGGTAAAAAAGGGATTCTTTGTCAAAATCCCCAATCGCGGACCCGTGGGAACACGTGACCGCGTCGGTATCAATTTCCAATTCGGGACGGGCCAGAATGTGCGCTGTTTCATCCAACAAAATACCGCGGTGGTTTTGTGTGCCGGTGGCGTTATCGGCGCCCGGGGCAATTTGAATGCGCCCCGTAAAGTCCGCCTGTGCCGTCCCGCCGGCCAACCCGCGCACAATTTGGTGTGACGTTGTTTCACGGGTCAGATGATGCACCCTAAACCGCAGGGTTGCCTGATGCGTGTCATGCACCAAATAAATACCGTTCAGACGGCAAACGGCGCCCGGTTCTTTTAAGGTGACGCACACGTCGGCGGTGCCGTTAAAGACAAGGGTGAAAATATGGGTTTCTTCCCCCGGCAGCGGCGTTACCGCAAGCGGTTCGGTCAACGACAACACGCGGCGATTGTTCCCCGTTTGAATGACACATAAATTACCGATAGTCGTCATAACCCGTTTCTTCCAGTTTCAGGGCCAAAGACTTATCGCCCGACGCCACAATGCGCCCGTTTGACATGATATGAACGCAATCGGGGGTGATATGGTTTAACAAACGTTGATAATGCGTAATCACCAAAAAGGAGCGATGTGCTTCGCGCATGACATTCACGGCATCGGATAATGTGCGCAGGGCATCAATATCAAGCCCCGAATCCATTTCATCCAACAAGCATAAATCCGGTTCCAAAAACGCCATTTGAAAAATTTCCGCTTTCTTTTTTTCGCCGCCCGAAAAACCGACATTGACGGGGCGTTTTAACATCTCGTCGGATATGTTCAGTGCCTTGGCCCGTGTTTTTAAACGCTTGATAAACGACACCGCATCTAATTCAGGTTCTCCGGCCGCCGCCCGTTTGGCGTTTAAAGCGGCTTTTAAAAACGAGGCCGTGCCCACACCCGGCAATTCAACGGGGTATTGAAACGCCAAAAACACCCCCGCGTTGGCGCGTTCATCAGGGCTCATTGCCAACAAGTCGCGCCCTTTAAATATTATTTCCCCTGCCGTTACGGTATAGGCCGGATGCCCCGCAATCACATTTGACAGAGTGCTTTTCCCCGATCCGTTCGGGCCCATCAGGGCGTGTACCTCCCCTTTGGGCAGGGATAAAGACACCCCTTTTAAAATTTCTTTATCACCGATTGAAGCATGTAAGTTTTTAATTTCCAAAAGCATGGGTTATTTCCTTAACCGTTGTTCCACACGTTTTAATTTTTCAACAATGCGTTGCTGCACGGGTTCCTTGATGTTATACAGGCGTTGCAATTGTTCCATCATAATCAGCACATCGGCCGTTTCATCAATAATTTCGGTTAAATTATCTTTGTCACGATTGATGTTTTTTAAAACTTCCTTTTGCAATTCCGAAAACTCTTCCAACAACACCAGCAGTTGCGGCGTTTTGCCCCATGTTGCGATAGCGTTGTCATAAACAGTGTCTTGCCATGATTTCATCCGATACTTCCTTCCAACTGAATACCCAGTAAACGGGTGGCCTCAACCGAAAATTCCAAGGGCAGCTTTTGCATCACATCGCGGCAAAAACCGTTGACGATTAAACCGACGGCCTGTTCCGCATTCAGGCCCCGCGCCCGGGCATAAAAAAGCTGATCATCCGATATTTTTGATGTTGTTGCCTCGTGTTCAATCTTGGCGGTTTTGTTGTGCACTTCCATAACGGGGAACGTATGCGCGCCGCAGGCGCCGCCGATGAGCAACGAATCGCATTGCGAAAAGTTTTTGGCATGATTGGCACCGGGTGCCATTTTAACCAAGCCGCGATAGGTGTTTTGTGACCTGCCGGCCGAAATGCCCTTTGACACAATGGTAGAGGAGGTGTTTTTGCCCAAGTGAATCATTTTAGTGCCGGTGTCGGCCTGTTGCCGATGATTGGTCAGGGCAACGGAATAAAATTCGCCGATCGCGTTGTCCCCTTTTAAAATACAGGACGGATATTTCCACGTAATGGCCGATCCGGTTTCAACCTGTGTCCACGATAATTTGGCGTGGGTGTAGCAAATGCCGCGTTTGGTCACAAAATTATAAATACCGCCGATGCCGTTTTCATCGCCGGGATACCAGTTTTGAACGGTGGAATATTTAACCTCGGCCCGGTCTTTGACAATGATTTCAACAATCGCCGCGTGCAGTTGGTTTTCGTCCCGTTGGGGAGCGGTGCATCCTTCCAAATAACTGACATATGCCTCTTCATCGGCGATAATCAGGGTGCGTTCAAATTGGCCGCTGTTGCGGGCATTGATGCGAAAATAACTGGATAAATCCAACGGGCAGTGAACCCCTTTGGGAATATACACGAACGATCCGTCCGAAAAAACGGCCGAATTTAAGCACGCAAAAAAATTATCCGCAGGCGGCACCACCGTTCCCAAATGGGCACGCACTAAGTCGGGATAATCGCGAATCGCTTCGGAAATAGAGCAAAATATAATCCCTTGTTTTTTTAATTCTTCTTTATACGTTGTTGCGACCGACACACTGTCAAAAATCGCATCCACCGCCACGCCGGCCAACACCTTTTGTTCATTCAGCGGAATTCCCAGTTTGGCATAGGTATCCAACAGTTTTTTATCCACATCCTCCCAACTTTTGGGGTCTTTTTTTCGTTCCGGGGCCGCGTAATAGGAAATGCCCTGATAATCAATCGGCGGATAAGACAATTTGCCCCAGTGCGGTTCTTTTAAAGTTAAAAAACGGCGGTAAGCCTTTAACCGAAACTCAAGTAACCAGGCAGGTTCCTGCTTTTGTGCCGAAATAAAACGAATAATATCTTCGTTTAAGCCCATGGGTGCGGTTTTTGTTTGAATATCCGTTTCAAAACCATAGGCGTATTTTTGCGAAACAATACGCTGCAGATCGTCATTTTGTATGGTCATCTTACTTTTACCTTTTTCGGTTTTAAAGATGCCCTATTTTCAAAAAAAAGTCAAGAAAAAGTGTTTTTTTACTTGTTTTTGGAAGAAAAAACAGGTAATCTGAAACCATCCGGCGGTTAAAGAAAGAGGTAAAAGTTTTTTTATGGCGCAAGAGGAGATTTATTTATCGGTGCTCGGGTGGTTTTTTATGATGTCAACCGCCTGTTTTTTTCTGTTGGCATATTGGTTTTTCCGCCGTATGTTGGCCTTTAAACGACGGGTTGAAACCGTTTGTGCCGAATTGGATGAAAAGAAAAAGGAATTAGAGCAAAAGGGCAATGTTGAAAAAGAGTTGATGGTTCCGTTCGGGTCCCCCGCATCAAAAAGTATTATTTTATCCTTAAACCCGGCCGGGGAAGTCACGTATATGAATGAGGCGGCCGAAGAATTGTTCGGTTACGATAAAGCGGATATTTTGGGGCATAAAGCCGCGGGGCGGTTGTTTCCAAGGGCGGATGACACGGAACAGGCACGGCCGAATTTAATTGCGCGGATTTTTGCTCATCCGCGCCTGTATTTGGAATGCGAAACGGAAAATATCAAAAAATCGGGCGAACGGGTCTTTTTATCATGGACAAACCGGGTAACGTATGATGAAAACGGGCGGCCGGCGGTGTTGCATTGTGTGGGGTTTGATATTTCACGGCGCAAGCGGTTGGAACAGGATTTAACACGGTTGGCATGCCGTGATGCATTGACGGGTGTGCTGAATCGGCAGGCCTTTTTGCGTGCGGGTGATCACGAGGCTGTGCGGGCGACCGCATATGGACGGCCGATGGCGGTTGCCGTGATGAAGTTGGCATATTTTCATGATCCCTTATCGGGGGCGGCTTCCAGTTTTTCAGATTGTGCGTTACAAGAAATTATTACCCAATGCCGCCGGTTGCTGCGTGCGGGGGATGTTGTCGGGCGCATTGATGATGTGGCATTTGCTTTTTTGCTGCCCGAAACGGATATGAACGCTGCCAAAGCATTGACCGAACGGTTAAAGAAAAAAGTGCGTGAAAAAAGTTTTGTGCAAGGGGACGGTTTTGTAACGGCCTTGTTCGGTGTTGCGACGTTGAAAAAAAATGATGCTTCGTTTGATTTTGTGTTGGCGCGCGCCTTAATGGCGGCTTCCGAAACAAAAGCGGGTTCATCCGATAAAACGAAAGAAAAACAGATTAAAAAGAAAGGATAACGGATGAGTGAGATTGTTTTATCCAATGAACATTTGCAGGTTGGTATCCTGCCGCAGGTAGGGGGGAGTCTGTCTTTTTTAAAATACCATAAAGGTGATACGGTTGTTGATATTTTGCGGCCGGCGGATAAAGGAGTGACCGACCCCAATAATGCCGCGATGTTTTTAATGGCGCCGTATTGCGGTCGTATTCGCGGGGGCAGTTTTGTTTATTGGGGAATTACGCGCAAAGTGCCGCGCAATCAGGCGGGTATTGCCGACCCCATTCACGGGGATGCGTGGAAAGCGGTGTTTGAGGTGGTTTCCTGCACCCCCGATCGGGCAGAATTGAAAATGTCCCACGGCCGAAACGAGGGGGGCTATCCGTTTTCGTATGATATGACGGTGGTTTACGCGCTTGACGGCCATCGTTTAACGGTTCGGATAGAATTGAAAAACACAATGCCGTTGCCGATTCCGTGCGGTATGGGGGTGCACCCTTATTTTAACAAAACAAAAGATGTTGAGTTGGATTTTAAAACCAAAATGGTGTGGAGCAATTGGTCCGATCCGATTTTTGATAAGCCCTATGTTACACCGGATACGTGGCAGTTTGAGGGGGGGCAGCCGTTAAAAAATGCGGTATTTGATACGTGTTTCGGCGGTTTTGACGGAGAGGCCAAAGTGAATTATCCCGAAAAGGGTGTTTTTGTGACGATTTCGGCCGATCCCGCATTTGGGCATGTGGTGTTGTATGCGCCCAAAGGGAAAGGATTTTTTTGTTTGGAACCTTGCACAAACGCGCAAAACGCCTTTAATTTAGCAGCGGGCGGCATGGTTGGCACCGGTATTCAAAGTATCGGGCCGAATCAAACCGTAACCGGCGATATAGTTTTTGATATACAAGGATAAAGGATGAGAACAGCTTTTACAAAAATTGTGGCGACCTTGGGGCCGGCCACATCGGGTAAAGATAAAATTAAAGCGTTGGCACTGGCAGGTGTCAACGTGTTTCGCATGAACTTTTCGCACGGCGATTATCAAACGCATGCGGATAATTTGACCGCCATTCGTGAATTGGCGCGTGAAAACGGCACGCATTACAGTATTTTTGCCGATTTGCAAGGACCCAAATTGCGGGTTGGAACATTTAAAGCGGGCAAAATTCAGTTAAAAGAGGGGCAAGCCTTTCGCATGGATATGTCGGATGTGCCCGGGGATGAAACGCGGGTGGCGTTAATGCACCCCGAAATTTTTGCCGTATTGCATCCGGGCATGTTGTTGTTATTGAATGACGGGCAAATTCAACTGCGTGTTAATGATTTCGGATCTGATTTTGTGAACACGACGGTGATTGTCGGCGGGCCTTTGTCGGATCATAAAGGGGTAAACGTGCCCGATGTTACATTGCCTATTTCAGCCTTGACGGAAAAAGATAAACGTGATTTGGCGTTTGCGTTGGAAATTGGTGCGGATTGGATTTGTTTATCGTTTGTGCAACAGCCCGAAGATGTGCTTGCCGCCCGCAAATTAATCGGGGATAAAGCCGGCGTGATTGTGAAAATTGAAAAGCCGGCGGCGTTGGCGCATTTGGATGAGATTATTGAATTGGCCGACGGGGTTATGGTGGCGCGCGGTGATTTGGGGGTGGAATGCCCGATTGAATCGGTGCCGGCATTACAGCGGCGAATTGTGGAACAATGCCGGCGTGCGGGCAAACCCGTGATTGTGGCAACGCAAATGTTGGAAAGTATGATTTCGGCCCCGGTGCCGACGCGGGCCGAAGTGTCCGATGTGGCAACGGCGGTTTACGAAGGGGCCGATGCCGTGATGTTATCGGCCGAAACGGCGGTGGGTGCCTATCCGGTTCAGGCGGTTTTAATGATGAAACGCATTATCACGAAAGTGCAAAAAGACCCCTATTTTGCGCAAGCCATGGAGCGGTATTCCATGCCGCCCGATAAAACGATTGCCAGTGCGATTACATCGTCTATGGTGCAAATGATTAAAGTGTTGGAGCACCCGGCGTGTGTCGTGACGTATTCCGTTTCGGGTAAAACGACATTGCGCGCCGCGCGTGAACGGCCGATGATTCCGATTTTAAGCATGACCACCACCGAACAGGTCGCCAACCGGTTGGCGTTGGCATGGGGCGTTTACAGTGTTGTTGTCCCCGAATTAAAAGACATGGTAGAAGTAACGCCGATTGCCATTCAATCTGCGAAAGACGTGCATTTGGCCAAGCCGGGGGATGAATTGATTATCACGGCGGGGATTCCGTTTGCGAAAAAGGGGAACACCAATATTTTGCATGTGGCAACGGTTAAATAGCATTTTGAAAACAAGGAGAGCCCCCATTATGATACAAGACAGTGTTCATACGGCATTTTTAAATCAATTGGTGAAACAGGCCGTTCCCGTAACTGTTTTTTTAAACAGCGGTGTGCGCCTGCAAGGATACATCACGCATTTTGATGATGTCGCGTTTGTGCTTAGGCGTGAAACGCATGCGCAATTGATTTACACGGCGTCGGTTTCAAACATTATGCCGGCGGCGCCGATGGAATGGGAATAGGGTATGTTTGCACGTTTAGGGCTGATGATTTGTTTGATTGTCGAGCCGTGCGTTGTTTGTGCCGGTAACGTGATTTTAATGATTGGGGACGGTATGGGAGAAAACCATGTGCGGTGTGCGACCGAATCGCGCGCCGTGTTGGGGGAGAATTTGCCCGTTCAGGGGCATGTGACAACCCGATCGGCGGACAGTGATATCACCGATTCGGCCGCTGCGGCAACGGCCTATGCCTGTGGTATTAAAACAAAAAACGGGTATTTGGGGGTGGATGCAAATCAAAAGCCGTGTCGCACGCTGGCGGAAAAGGCTTTGGAAAAGGGATTTTTCGTTGGTATTGCTTCAACAGATATGGAAACAGGGGCAACGCCGTCGGCATTTTATGCCCATGTGCCGAATCGGCATGAGGCCGATACCATCCGGCAATATTTGACGCAAGCGCGGCAGCATATGCGCATACAGGTTGCAGGTAAAAGTCTTTTGTCGGAAACAAATGCCCTGTTGGCGGCGGCCGCCGAATCGGGTAAGCCGTTTTTTATCATGCTTGAAGGGGCATTGATAGACACCAAGTCACATGAAAACAAGTTAGAGGCTATGAAAGATGCCCTGTTTGATTTTGACGCAGCCGTTCGGGCGGCTTTGGCATTTGCCGCTGTGCGTTCGGATACAACCGTTGTTGTAACGGCCGATCATGAAACGGGCGGATTAACACCGGCATGCGTTTTTACAACACGCAAGCACACGGGGGCGGCGGTGCCGTTATGGGCCGCGGGAGTCCGGGCGGAATTGTTTAAAGGAACGCATGATAATACACAAATCAATCACCTGATTCACGGTATTTTGTTTGATAACACAAGGGAGCGGCCAAATTGAAAAATGCCGTTGTCATCTATCCGTATTTAAAGGGAACGACCGATATGCGGACACCGGCGGCCAAGTTGGCCGAAGTCAAGGCCTTGACAAAAGCGATTGATATGTCTGTGCCGTATGCCGAGGCGGTGGCGCTAAGTGAAATCAAAGCCCCCACGTATTTGGGTAAGGGAACCATTGACCGGTTGGCAGATGTGATTCAAGAAAATAAAACCGAGGTTGTGGTTGTCGCTTGTCGCTTGTCCCCTTTACAGCAGCGTAATTTGGAAAAATTATGGCACACAAAGGTGATTGATAAAACCGCCCTGATTTTGGAAATTTTCGGGGAGCGTGCCCGCACCAAAGAGGGTGTTTTACAAGTCAGGTTAGCCCATTTGGTCTATCAACGCTCACGCCTTGTCCGGTCGTGGACACATTTGGAACGGCAGCGCGGCGGGGCCGGTTTTTTGGGGGGACCGGGGGAAACGCAAATTGAATTAGATCGGCGCTTGATTGACGAAGACATTGTTAAAATCAAAAAGGAATTGGCGCAAGTCAAAAAAACGCGAGAGTTGCATCGCAAAGCCCGGCGGCGGGTGCCGTATCCCATTGTGGCCTTGGTCGGGTATACCAATGCCGGGAAGTCTACGTTGTTTAATAAATTAACCAAAGCGGATGTGTTTGCCAAAGACTTGTTGTTTGCCACATTAGATCCGACCATGCGGCAGGTGAAATTACCCGGCGGGCAAGTGGTTATTTTGTCTGACACGGTGGGGTTTGTATCCGATTTGCCGACCGAATTGGTGATGGCGTTTCGCGCGACATTGGAAGAAGTGCTTGAGGCGGACCTGATTGTGCATGTGCGCGATTTTTCCCACCCTGATACCGTGGCCCAAAAAAAGGATGTTGAGGCCGTTTTGTCGGATTTGGGGGTGAAAGACCAAGTGGACAAAGGTCTGATTGAAGTTTTAAATAAAATAGATTTGTTAGAGGAAGACGAGCAAAACCGTATTGTGACGGCCAAAAAACGGCAAGCCAATGAATGGCCCGTGTCTGCCAAAACAGGGCAGGGATTGGACGCGTTGTTATATAAGATTCAAGAAATGCTGTCGCAAAAGGATCAAACGGTGTGTTTGATGATTCCGGTGACGGATGGCGCCTCTTTGGCGCAGGTGTATCGTAAAGGGCGTATTTTGGAACGACGTGATACCGATTCGCATGTGTTGATTAAGGCCGTTTTACCGCCGCGGGATGTGCCCGCCTTTCAATCCGTTATCTGTCAGGAGGAAGCGCATGGCTAAAAAGTTTCAGCGCACAATTCAGGATTTTGAGTGCGATGTGTGTCAAACACATGTAAAAGGCAACGGATACACAAACCATTGCCCGTGTTGTTTATCCAGTAAGCATGTTGATGTGAATCCCGGTGATCGGGCATCGGATTGCCATGGGGTGATGTTGGCCGAATCGTTGGAAATTGAAAACGGCACCTATTTTATTGTGCAGCGGTGTGAAGCTTGCGGTCACACACGGCGCAACAAATCGGCTCCCGAAGATTCGTTTGAAGCGTTGTTGGCTCTGTCCAACGGAACAATAGCGGATTATCGCCGACAGTTGTTGCAACAAAAGGGGATCTTGCCACCCGATGAGCGGGGGCCAGCCTCTAAACCCGTGATCGGGGCAGCTTTGAAGCGCCGTTCTCGGGGGCGTTAAGGGGCAATAAAAGCGGAATTGGTTGTTGCCCGGATGCTCGCTTTCGCAAGCATGACGAAGAGGGAGGGGCAAGGATGACGACCGGGGAGGTGCCCGCGGGTGGTGGGTTCTTTCACGGGTGGGGACAACACCCCTTGCATCACCCGCAAAGTTTGACTTTAAGGCTTGACAGGGTCGGCCAAAGTGTGTATTTTATAAAGAGTTTTTTTATGTGTAGGAGTTTTTATGACACGGGATCTTTTTTCATATTTGGCTGAACGCGGTTTTGTGTATCAAACAACGCACGAATCGGATATCCGACGGGTGTTATCGGGGGAACCCGTAACCTTTTATTTGGGCATTGATCCCACGGCCGACAGCTTGCACATCGGGCATTTTTTCGCCTTGCGGATGTTTGGTTTATTGCAGCAGCATGGGCATCGCGGCATTTTGGTCATCGGCGGGGCAACGGCCTTGGTTGGAGATCCGACGGGAAAATCCGACATGCGTAAGATGCTGACCAAAGAGGATGTTGCCCACAATGTGCGTGAGGTAAAGCGTTTGGCTGCCCGGTTTATTCAAACCGATGGGGATAATCCCGCCTTGATTTTGGATAATTCCGAATGGATTAATGCCTTTTCTTATGTTGATTTCATGCGGCATGTCGGGGTGCATTTTAATGTGAACAAAATGTTGGCCTCGGATGCGTATGCCAAGCGGTTGGAACAAGGGGGGCTCACCTTTTTGGAAATGGGGTATATGTTGATGCAGGCCTATGATTTCGTGTATTTGAATCGCACCTATGGGTGTTCTTTGGAAATCGGCGGGTCGGATCAGTGGGGCAATATTGTCGCCGGTGTAGAGTTAAGCCGCAAGATGAATCATTTGGCCGGCGGGACCTATGCCGATAAACCCGATACGTTTGGTTTGACGTGCCCATTATTGATGACGAAAGAGGGAAAGAAAATGGGCAAAACCGAAAACGGCACCCTGTGGGTGGCGCGGGATAAAACAACGCCCTATCACTTTTACCAATACTTTTACAATACGGATGATGCCGATACGGCCATGCTGTTAAAATTATTTACGGACATTCCGACGGCCGATATTGATGCTTTGTGTCAAAAAGATATTATTGCCGCCAAAAAAGTCATGGCCTATGAAGTGACAAAACTGGTGCATGGTGCGGCCGAGGCCGATGCCGCGCTTCAAGCGGCCGGTGCGGTGTTCGGCGGAGGGGCTGATTTAAGTCAGGTGCCCTCTGTAACGTTGGATAAAAGCATATTAACGGCCGGATTAAATTGTGTGGAATTGGCGGTTCAAGCGGGGTTGTTCCCGTCCAAAGGGGAGGCGCGCCGGATGATTGCCCAGGGCGGTTTTTCCGTGGACGGCGCCAAAATAACCGCACCCGAAACGGTTGTTCGGCTGGCTGCGGGAAAAGAACATATCCTGCTTCAAAAAGGAAAGAAAACGTTTTTACGTGTTTTGGGGGAATAAGGGCCTTTTTATGAAACGCGGGAGGATGTTGAATCCCCCCGCGGTTTTTATTTTGAACACCAATGCGATTGGAAAATACGCCGCATCAATGAACATGCCGAGTGCGGATCATCGGATGTATATTTAACGGTTTTGGAAATATGCACGGAAAAGCCTTTTTTCGGTGATAAAGATGCTTTTTTGGCGGTGTTTGCTTGTTGTTGTGCCAACGTTCTTGATACAGAAGATTTAAGTCGCATGTATGTCCTCCTCTTGTAAACGGAAAGGTATTATTTCCGTTATCCTTATTTTACCGCGTTTTTTTCAGATTGTCAAAAAATTATGTGGACGTAAAAAGGTGTCAAAAAACCGCCTTTTGTTTAAAAGGCGGTTTTAAAGGCTTTGGCGTGTTAATACCCCTCGGCGTAAAAGCGTTTCCGTTTCATTTTACGGGCCCGGCGAACACATTCGGTTTTTTTACGAAGTTTCTTTTCGGACGGCTTTTCATAATATCGGCGCAGTTTCATTTCGCGAAAGCTGCCTTCACGTTGCATTTTCTTTTTCAAAACGCGTAACGCCTGCTCAACATTATTGTCATGCACAATGATTGTAACGATGGGACTCAACTCCTTCCAAAACTAAAAAAAAAGCTTAAAAACGGATTTTCCTATAGCATACTTTTTTAAAAAAAGCAAGTCTTTTTTTTTAAAAAGTTATCCTTATTTTTGCGGGGCGTCAACGTCAATAAAAGCGGTATTCATGTTACTGGATCCTCGCGTTCGCAAGGATGACCATCGGAGAGGTGTCGTAGGCGGTGACAACATTCCCCATTCCCCCATAAAAACAACGTGTTAAAAGTGTTACAAAAAGGTTCCTTTTTTTGCAACCGTTTTTTTATGTTTGTCTATAAAAAGTATAAAACAAAAGAATCCCTTAAGAATCAATCTGTTTTTTAAAAAATATCCGATAAGTCTTCTATCCGTTTGGACGGCGTTACAAAAAGGAACCTTTATGTTACACTGATAAATGATTGTTTATCATGAATAAAGGGAGCGAGATATGAAGCAGGTGTTAAAGGCGCAAACGGTTCTATCCAGTGATGCCGGTCGGAGTATGGTAGAGATGCTGGGCACGTTGGCGATTATGGGCGTTTTAAGTATCGGAGGGATAGCGGGATATCGGTACGCGATGGATAAATATCGTGTGAACGAGACGATGGACGAGTTAAACCGTCGCGCGATTATGTATGCGATACAGTTGGAGCAGGGTGTGCCGGCCTCTGGGACGGTTTTAAGCAATGGTGAGTTTGGGCCCAAAACGACATTGGGTTATGGTGTGGAAGGGTATGTGTCGTCAGACACGGGATATTTTGAAATCGCGTTAAAGGAGGTGCCGAGTTCTGTTTGTCGGGGGTTGGTGCGAGATTATACGAGCCCGGTTTTAATAGACGTGAACGGGACGGAATATGAAACACCGTCGGATGAGTGGGAGGCCTGTGGGGAGGATGTTTTATCAGAGATGGCGTTTGTGTATACGCAAGATTTGGATGCGTCGGGTGATGTTCCGGAACGGGGTCAAGACGATCCGTTTTCAACCCCGTGTGAGGAAGGGTTCTATCATGACGTGAACACGGGCAAATGTGTGAAGGATACCGTATGCACGAACAAAGATCAATTTTTTGTCGGAACGCAATGTTATGATTGCCCGACCGAAGATAATCCCGTCGTCGATGTTTTTGGGTGGAGTGTAACCAGTTGCGGAAAATGTTCGCACAATGTTGTGTCACCTTACATGGGTGGCTATGCTTGTTTATATTGTCCGGCACCGCGCGTGGCCTGCGAAGCCGTGTGTTGTGCCGAGGGGCAAGTATGTCGCGGAACGGTGTGGGGAACGGCCGAATGTGTCACACCCGCGTGCACAAGTGATTCGGATTGCACGGATGCTTCCACACCGTTGTGTGATACGGTGACGGGACAGTGCTTTGCCGGGTGCCGGACGAATGATGATTGCCCGGATTCCAATACTTTTTGTGATTTAGATGCCAGTTCTACTGGGAGTAGTTGCACGCAGGAGCCGGGACAAGGGAGATGTCGCAGTATTAGTAAACAGCCAGTTGGTGCGTATGTCGGCTCAAAAGATATTATAAATTGGTGGAGCGCACGAAACTTTTGTGATGCACTGGATAAAAGCATGATTGACATCAGCGGTAAATGTTCCAATTGGGCGGACATCAAGGCAAGTGGTTTTGGCACCTGCACCGAGATGCAGATCAGCGGTGTCTCATCTAGCCATTATTGGACAAAAACATTGCGGAATTCTTGTCATGCGTTCGTCGTCAATCCGAACGATGGCTACGTGGGCGGCGACAAGCGGAACGTCTACGGCTACCAAGCCCTGTGTGAGGAGAGGGGATAGGTCCCATTGTATCAAAAGATAATTTGAATTGAGAACGTATACGAAATGACAGTTGTTTTAAATTGGGATTGAATTCAGGAGATGGAAGAACATATTGGAGTAAAACACGAATAAATGCCTGCCGTGTATTTACATTTAGTTTAAAGGGATATGTGAGTATAAACTTTTTGGACTATGCTGAGTTTCCGGTTGTCTGTGACTGATTCAGTGTTCCGGAAAGGGGGGGCAAAAAAGCTTTGAATTTGCGTAAAAAGATCGCGCGGATTGATTTTTTTCTTGAACTTTATTTTGATTTTTGGTATACTTCTTTTCAAAAACAATGTATCCCAATCTTATTTTGAAAGGAAGTTTTTATGAAAACACAGGCAAACTTGATTCGTCCGGGGTGGATTATTGAACACAACAACCGTCAATGGACGGTTTTAAAAACCATGATTACAAAACCCGGTAAGGGCGGCGCGTTTATTCAGGTTGAAATGCGTGATTTAAACACGGGGTCCAAAACGAATGAGCGTTTCCGGACGGTTGACAATATTGAAAAATTAACGTCCGAGGATATTGATTGCCAATACTTATACAAAGACGGCGACACACTTTATTTTATGAATAAAGACACATATGATCAATTTGAATTGCCGGTTGATATGTTGGGGGATTCGGTCGCATTTTTACAAGATAACATGGATGTGGTCGTCAATTTTATTGAAGGGCGGCCCGTGGGGGTGACGTTGCCGTTACAGGTTGTTTTGACGGTTGTTGAAACCGAACCGTATATCAAAGGGCAAACCGTGACCACATCATATAAACCGGCGATTATGGATAACGGCGTTCGGGTAATGATTCCCCCGTTTGTCACGGCCGGTGAAAAAATTGTTGTAGCGACGGGGGATGCCTCGTATGTTGAAAGGGCGAAATAAATGACAACAAGCGTTCCCGTCGTTAAACGGCGTATCACGCCGCGTGCCGAAACGGTGCGCCGGCAAAGGCCCGAAACGCGTGAAGAGCAAATGATTGAGGCGTTAAGTCCGCATTTAAACCTGATGGTGCGGGCGGCACGGCGCGCGGGATCGCGTATGATTCGCGACTTTGGCGAAATTGCCCAGTTGCAAGTGTCACGCAAAGGGCCCGGGGATTTTGTGACAAATGCCGATGTGATGGCGGAAAAAACGCTTATTTCTTTTTTAAGCGAGGCGCGGCCCGATTATGGCTTTATTTCCGAAGAAAGCGGTGTGATTGAGCCAAAAAACGATTCGCCGTTTACGTGGATTATTGATCCGATTGACGGAACCATTAACTTTTTGCATGCGATCAATTTTTTTGCTGTTTCCATCGGGTTGGCCTATAAAGGTGACATTGTGGCGGGTGTTGTCTATAATCCCATAACGAATCAGTTGTATTATGCCGAAAAAAGCAAAGGGGCCTTTTTAATGACACCGACGGGCAATGTGCGCTTGCGCGTGTCGGGTCGTACGCATCTTGAGGATGCTTTAATTGCTTCAAATGCTTTTAAAACTGACCGCAATGCCAAGGTTATGTCCCGTATGGCGGCGGATGTATCGTCGGTGCGGTATACGGGGTCGGCCGCTTTATCGTTGGCGATGGTCGCTGCCGGTCAGTTGGAAGCCTATATCGCAACCCAATTGAAAATTTGGGATATCGCGGCAGGTATTTTGTTGGTGCAGGAAGCCGGCGGCTTCGTTGCCGATTTCAACGGTTCCAAAAAAACGGATGATATGGTGAAAAACGGTAATATGATTGCGGCGAATTTGGCGTTAAAGGATGCTTTTTTGAAAAAAGTAAAGGAGAAATAATATGATGTGGAAAATACCGGTTGTTATGTTGACGGCGGTTTGTTTGACCGCCGGTATGCAGGCAGCGGCCCAAACACCGGTCAGAACACCGGTGTTCTCGCCAGCCTTGTTCTCGGGGCCGGTTAATCGGACGGGGGGACGGCCGGCGTCGCGTGTTGCCCGGACGAATCCGACAAAAGATGCAGCAATAGTGACGTTTTTGTATTTTGCCGACGGTCAGATTAATATGACAGCCGAACAAAAGCAGCAACTTGTTCCCGTTATTAAGCGGATTAGTTCCGGTGAAACGCGTCAGGTGATTATGTCCGGTGTGTCCGTGTCCGAGGAGGATTCCAAAAAACGGTTAAATCGCCTGTCCATTTTCTTAAGGGATTATAACCGCGATGTATCCATTCAGGCCCGTGTTGTTGATCGCAATAATGTGATCAATAACAACAATGTGGTGCAAATTGTGGAAAAAAGGTAAAAAAACGCTTGACATTTTAAATTAAAATCAGGTATAAATACACATCTTGAATTTTTAAGGAGTCATACATGAAAAAAGATATTCATCCCGATTACCATGAAATCACCGTTGTCATGACGGATGGTACCGAATTTAAAACACGTTCAACCTTGGGGAAAGAGGGGACAGTCGTTCGGTTAGATATTGATCCGTTATCTCATCCGGCGTGGACGGGTGTGTATCGTTTGATTGATTCGGGCGGTCAGTTGGCCAAATTTAATAAAAAATATGCCGGGTTTAAGGTTTCTTAAACGTCAAAGCAGCCATTATTTTTAAACCCCCTGCTTTTTAAAGCGGGGGTTTTCTTATGTGTGTGGCGGGACTTATGGGATTTTTTTTAGATGTTTTGTTGGCACAGACGTTGAAAATCAAGACCGCGTTCTTGAAAGTTGCGATACATATTGTAACTGGGTGCGGCGGGGGAAAGCAGGATAAGACCCCCCGCAGGTGTTTCTTGTTTGGCCCAGGTCACAGCGGCTGCCATAGTGTCACAGGCATATGCGGGAATACCGGCGGCCTGTGCCGTTTGGTTTAAGCGTTCCCCCGTTTGCGGTAAGGTTATAATCAAGCATCGTTGCCGCAAGGGTGTCAGATAATCAATCAGGCAAGCATAATCCTGTCCCCGATCCAGCCCGCCGGCAATCAGGGTTAAAAACTGCCCCTGATCAAAGGCCTTTAATCCCGCGATGGCCGTTTCGGGGGTGGTGGAAATACTGTCATCCACATAGGTGCGCGAATCGCCCGTGACCGTAAATGATTGCAGGCGGTGTTTTAAGGCCTGAAACGTGCCGAAAGCCGGTTGCGCCGTTTTCGGGTCGTGTGACAAGATTGCCAAAACCGCCAAAACCGCACAGGCATTTTGTGCGTTGTGTTCCCCCGGTAAGTTCAAGGCGCGGGCCAAAAACAAGGCGTGTTCCCCGTGATAAAAAGTGCCGTCTTGCACATGAAAAGAGGTCGGATCATTAAATGTTAAACAGGGGCTTAAGTTTTTTAAAACCGCACCGATTCGGGGGCAGGCAGCATTGACTAGGCGTGTTTTTGCCCGTTTAACCATATTTAATTTATCCGCAAAATAGCGTTCGTGCGATCCGTGCCACTGCAAATGTTCGGGATACAGGTTTGTTAAAATCGCCATATCGGGCGCATGAATTAAATCGGCGCATTGATAACTGGACAATTCGGCGACACATATGTTTTGAGGGGCCTCCAACAAATTCAAAAGCGGTTCACCGATGTTGCCGCCCAGCGCCGTCGGGATGCCCAGTGCATTTAAGGTATGTGCCGTCAGGGCAGCGGTGGTGCTTTTACCCTTGGTCCCCGTAACAGCAATAATCTGCATATCAGGACGTTTATTGGCGAAAAATAAGTTGCTGCCCGATGTCAGACGGCCACCGCGATTTAAAAAAGCACGCAGTTCGGGGCGATACAACGACACACCGGGTGATTTTACAACAACGTCGCAGACATTCAGGCGATCTAAACTTTCTTCCCCGATTTCAATCAGGCGGGCTGTCGGCACGCGTTCTTTTAAAACACGTTTGGTGGCAGCCCCTTCGGCACCCATGCCGAACAGGCCGATTGTTAATCCCGATAAGGTTTCAAATCGCATTTTTTAATCCTTAAAAAAACGAAAAACATCCTGAAACGGCGCGGGAATCCGATGTGCCCCGTCGGCAGTGAACACATCTTGTTCCCCTTGTGCAGGTGGCGGCAGTAACGGGGCCAATCGCTGCACCAAAATATCCCGGGCCCAAACGGGAGAGGCCGCCAATGTCCGCAGGGCGAATCGGCATTCATCCGCGGTGCCGACGCATTCAAACGGTTTATAACCTTTCAGCCCTAATAAAGCACGGTATCCCGCTTCCTGGCCCGAATCGTCCAGCGGGTTATGTCCGACAGCACGAATTAACGCGACGCGATCCATAAACGGCGCCAAAATTAAAAAAACAAAGCGGCATTTGTCGCATTGGCCACACCAATGGTGCAGGCGTTTTGTTTCATCCAACCGAAAGGCCTTATTGCAACTGGTAAAAACGTTAAAATAAGCATGACCAAAGCGGGCAAACAAACGGGCGATATGGGCTTCAGATAACGGCCGCAACAAGGAAAAATAACAAAAACCCGGGGTTAGGGGGGCGGTCAAAGCGGCAAAATCCGATTCAAACGCCAATGATTTACTGTATTGGTGGTTGATGGCAAGGGTGCCTTGATATAAATTGCCGTCATTACTTGAACTTTCACACGACATGGCAATAAACGGTGTATCAGTTAAAACGGCATAAATCCATAAATAAAAAGCCAAAACACCCGTAATCGGGATGTGTCCGTTAAGAACTGTTCCCGATTCGTTTAATGTTTTAAGGCGCGGATCCAAGGTGCGGTAAATGATGTGACGGGGCAGGTTTGCCGCCGCCGCACAGGCACGAATGGCCGCCGGATCACCGACGGAAACAAGGGCGGGAGTAAAGGGCATTTGTTTTATCAGTTCTGTTGTCACACAGGAATCTTTGCCCCCGCCGATGGGAATCAACACGCGGTTTGTGCCGGGCATGCGGTAAGGGGGAATAATTTCCCGATTCGGTTCATTCGTTACGGGAAAACGAATGATGTTTTGCAGATTCAGGCCGTTGCGAATCGCAAATTCACCCAAACCGTTGATGTAGAATGTCTTAAAAAAAGCGGCCTCACGGGCATTCAGGCAGCCGGCCGGTATGTGAATTTCATCCGTCGGGCGGGTTTTAAAATAACTGATCCCTGCGGCCAACAAAGCGTAAAAAAACATTCGGTTTAAGGCGGCCTTTTTTTCGGGCGACACATGAAACGGTGCTCCCGGAAAGATGACACGTTCTTGAAAAAATCCCGTTTCATCGGCATGCCAGGATAGGGTTAATTCGCCCGTTCGGGCGTTAAAGGCAGTGCCGTCAAAATAAAAACGCTTGCACAAAGTCAAAAATCCCTTTACAATGCTTATGAAAAATAAAGGGAAGTATACCCGTTTTTAAAAACTTTGTAAAGGATCAAGGCAATGACAAACGATAAAAAAAAGACAAATATCCGTCGTGGGGTGGCTTTTGTATTGGTTATATCCATATTAGCCGTGGCAGCAATTGCCGCGCGGGATTTATTTTTAAGTCCGGCGGATCAATTGCAGCGAGGCAGGGATAATTTAAACAACGGGCACTATGCGGCGGCCGAACGGGCGTTGATTTTGGCGGCCAACTCCGGGGAGACGGCCGTTTCGTCCACGGCCGCGTTTGAGTTGGGGGAGTTGTATCGTAAAGGCAAACCCGGGTTCCCCGCAAATGGTGCCAAAGCGGCCCTGTTTTTAGAACAAGCGGCAAAAGCCGGTCTGCCGATGGCGGCTTATCGTTTGGCATTGATGTATGACAACGGGGATCAGGTGGTTGAAAACCGGTCTAAGGCGTTGTTTTTTATGAATGAAGCCGCTAAAACCGGCCTGACAGACGCGTTGTATGCGTTGGGGGTTTGGCTGGAACGAGGGTATATGGGCGCCGTGGATATGAATAAGGTTGTCGCCTTGTATGAACGCGCCGCCGAACAAGGAAACAAAAATGCCATGACGTCACTGGCGGTGATTTATGCCGACGGCTTTGGGACATTCCCGGCCAATATTGAACGTTCCGTTTATTGGCGTGCTCGGTTAGAGGGAAATACACAAGAGGCAGAAACGGTTTTGATTGCCGAACCAATTGCGGCAGCATCGGAAGATATGGCAGAAAACAGCAAAGGGGAATAAAATGCATTATTTAAAAGATTACCGGCCACCGCATTACACATTGCCCGAAACGCGGTTGGAATTTACGTTAGACGAAACAAAAACCGTTGTGCGGTCCGAATTGGTTTTTAACAAGGTGGATACGTCAAAGCCGTTGGTGTTGAACGGGCGGCGCATGGTTTTAAAAGAAATTAAAATGGATGATCAAGTGTTGGCGGGTGATGAATATGCCTTGACCCCCGAAACGTTGACATTGAATCCGGAAAAAGAGCATTTTACGTTGTCCATAACGGTTGAAATCAATCCGTCGGCCAATACGGAATTGATGGGATTGTATGTGTCGGACGGTATTTTATGCACCCAGTGCGAGCCCGAGGGGTTCCGTAACATCACCTATTACCCCGATCACAGTGATGTGCCCAGTCGGTTTACCGTGACCATTCATGCCGATCGGCAGAAATACCCCGTGGTGTTGTCCAATGGTAATAAGATTCAAGAAACGGGTGATACGGTTGTTTTTGAAGATCCGTATAACAAACCGTGCTATTTGTTTGCCTTGGTCGCCGGTAAACTGGATGCGATTCGTGACACATTTACGACCCGGTCAGGAAAAAAGGTAGCGTTGGCACTTTATTGCGAACCGGGCAAAAAAGACCGCTTAACTTTTGCGATGCAAGCCCTTAAAACCGCAATGGCGTGGGATGAAAAAACGTTTGGATTGGAATACGATTTAGATACATTCAGCATTGTTGCCGTGTCACATTTTAATGCGGGCGCGATGGAAAACAAATCATTGAATATTTTTAACGATGCCGCGTTGTTGGCATCGCCCGATACAGCAACGGATGCCGTGTATGAGTATATTGAGCACGTTGTCGCGCATGAGTATTTTCATAATTACAGCGGGGACCGCGTCACGTTGCGCGATTGGTTTAATTTGTCGTTAAAAGAGGGGTTGACCGTTTATCGGGATCAAGAGTTCGGGTATGACACCCGGTCACGTGCCGTGGGGCGGATTGATGATGTGCAAACATTAAAAATGTTTCAATTCCCCGAAGATGACGGCCCGTTGGCACACCCGGTCTGGCCCGATAAATACAAAGCCATTGATAATTTTTACACGGTGACAATTTATGAAAAAGGGGCCGAATTGATTCGGATGCAAGAGGCGATTTTGGGACGTGAAGCGTTTTTAAAAGCTTGCCGTCTTTATTTTAAACGCTATGACGGTCAAGCCGTGACCATTGATGAATTTGTCAAAGCTATGGAAGATTCGTCGGGTGTTAATTTAAGCGCCTTTAAACGGTGGTATCATATTCCCGGTCGGCCGCGTGTGCGGGTTGAAACAACGTGGGACCCTCAAAAGAACACCCTGACGGTTTCGGTATCCCAAAGTCATAAAAACACGGATGAACCGTTTATGATTCCGCTGCGTTTCGGCCTGTTGGACAAAACGGGGCGTGATGTGAAAACAGGGACACTGATTGTTACGCAAAAAGAGCAAACCTTTTCGTTTGACGGATTGTCGGAACGGCCGGTTTTATCCATTAACCGCGGGTTCAGTGCGCCGGTTGATTTAGATGTTTCTTTGACAGATGACGAGCGGTTGTTTTTAATGACGCACGATTCGGATTTATTCAACCGGTATGAAACAGGGCATCAATATGCCTTGGATCGGTTGGTACAAGCCGTGCGCATGAAAGGCGATACGCCGGATGAAACCGTTATTCGGGCATTGGGTTCATATTTGGAAGGGGACAAAAAAGATTTGGCCTTTTTAGCCCGGGCGATTGTTTTGCCCGGCGAGGAAGAAATTTTTGACCGTATGGAACAAGCGGACATTCCCGAAATTTACCGGGTGCGGCGTTTAATACGGCAAGCATTTGCAACACGGTATCGGGCCGAATTGGAACACTTGTATCACACCTGTCAGACACCGGGGGATTACAGTCCGGATACCGAATCGGCCGCGCGGCGTGCGGTGAAAAATGTTGCATTGGGGTATTTGTCTTTGCTGCCGGAAGGGGCAGGATTGGCCAAAGCCCAATTTGACGCCGCGAACAATTTAACCGATCGGCTGGCGGCATTAAACGTGTTGCTTGTGCATGACTTACCCGGTGCGGATGAGGCACTGCAGGCCTTTTATGATCGCTATCGCGATGATGATTTAGTCTTGACAAAATGGTTTGCGCTTCAGGCACGTAAGCCCGATATAAATGTCTTAAAACAAGTAAAAGCCCTGACCGCACATGAAAAATTTGATTATAAAAATCCGAACAAAGTGCGGGCGTTAATCGGTGCTTTCGGTGGTAATTTAATGGGATTCCATAATGCTGATTTAAGCGGCTATCGCTTTATGGCAGAAGAGGTATTGAAACTGGATCGCTTAAATCCTCATTTATCGGCCAAATTATTAACGGCGTTTTCCAAATACAAAAAGGTGAATGTTTCCCGTCAAGAGGACGTGCGCCGTATTTTAACCGATGTGTTGGATACGCCGGGATTGTCGGCCAATGCCGCGGAAACATTGGAACGGTTGATTTAACGGTTTTCTTCCACGTGTCATGCCTTTTCCTGATCAGGCATCCTTCCCCCCCCCTCATGTCATACCCGCGCATGCGGGCATCCAGGGTAAAAGAATCCTTATTTTTGCGAGGTGTCAAGGGGAGGAAAAGCGGAATATGTTTTTCCTGGATCCTCGCATTCGCAAGGATGACGGCCGGAGGAGGCGTCAAGGGCAGTGTGTTCTTTTATGGGCGGTGAACGTCTCTCGTCCCTGAAAAGCGGTATCAGTGTTGCTGGATCCTCGCATTCGCAAGGATGACCATCGGGGGTGTGTCAGCGTCCGGGACTCCTCTCCACCGTCACCCTCTAAGCTTGACCCGAGGGTCCAGGGCAATAATTCCATATTTTGGTGGGGCGTCAAGGGTAAGAAAAGCGGTAATAATGTTGCCTGGATGCTCGCTTTCGCAAGCATGACAAAGAGGGGGGAAGCAAGGATGACGATTGGGGAGATGCCCGCGGGCGGTGGATTTTTTCACTGTTCGTGACACCCCATGATGTCACCCTCTAAGCTTGACCCGAGGGTCCAGGACAATAATTCCATATTTTGGGGATGTGATAATATCCCCCATTCCCCTACAAAAACAACGTGTTAAAAGTGTTACAAAAAGGTTCCTTTTTTTGCAACTGTTTTTTTATGGTTTTTGAAAAAAAGAAAAATTAGCTGATTTTGCATTTAAATAAGTGTGTTAGGACAAAAAAATCCCGTTATTTGTTTTTGTCCGATTCGGGCGTTACAAAAAGGTTCCTTTATGTAACATAAAGAACAGGTTGAAACCAAGCTGTTTTATGGGAGGTTGCATGTGGAACGTATTTAAAAAGGTATGGGTTAAGGGAAAAGGGGTTAAAGCGGAATATAACAGCCAGAGGCGTGTCGCGGGTGGAGGCAAATTGTCACAAGCGGCGATTCCTCTCCACCACCCCCGCCTGTCTGAAACCGGTCGCAGTATGGTAGAAATGCTGGGCGTTTTGGCGATTATGGGTGTGTTAAGCATTGCCGGCGTGACCGGATACCGCTATGCCCTGACCAAATACAAAGCCAACGAAATCATGAATGAATTAGACATGCGTGCCCTTGATTTATCGGCCCAGATTTTAAACAGCGGTCAATCATATAAGTGGGAACAAGAATTGACGGATTCCTTTGGTGGATTGTTGGCGGGAATTTATCCGGTTGCGGCCTACATCGCAAACCGCAACGTGGATTATTTTGAAATTACCGTCAGTGACATTCCGTCGGATGTTTGCCGTCATTTGGTTCGCGATTATCAGACCCCCAGCGGTATCATTGTTCAAGAATCGGCCTATCAGGGTGACCCCGATATCTGTCAACAAACAGATACGGATGAGACATCGCTTGTTATGTCTTTTTTATATAGAAATGATTTTTCGGATACACCGGATTGCGGGGACGCCGCCGAATTTTATCCATTGGAACAGGCGTGCCATTGTATTGATGACGAATATATTCGGTTGGACCCCAATACCAATTCTTGCACCTGTATTTCCGGTTATGCGTGGAATGACAAAGAAGAAAAGTGCTATTCGCAACTATGCCCCGAAGGACAGTTTATGTCGCAAAATTCCGGGTGTGTTGATTGTTCCGTTACCGGCGCGGTTTCAATTGCCGGGAACACAGATACAAAAGATTCGTGTTTACAGTGCGGCAACCGTGGGATTATACATTATGTTAGTGGTGTGTGGCGGTGTTATAATAAAACGAATCCCACATGCGAATCGGGAAAAAGCTTTCGTGACGTAAATGGAGGGTGTCACCCATGCACCAATGGAACGGAATCATTGTTTATCGGATATGAAAATGAAGAGGGATACGCCCAATGCCGCGATTGCCCGAAACGGTATATGGATCAAGGAGCGTGCACCTTAAAAGAGATGTGCGAAAAAGGATCCTCATTTCCCTCTCATGCGGACACAAGCGGAACGGTGAGGTGTGTTTCCTGCTCGGATTCTTCGGATTATACGGTATCATCGGATTACGGGCGGGAATATTGCACTGCGTGTCAAAATGAATCCGGACAATCAAACCGCGAACTAATCGGAAACACATGTCATAAAAAAATATGTGATTCAGATGAATTCACGGGCGCCGACGGAAAATGTTATAAATGTAATCAAGCTGCCGCCGTCAAAGTCAATGCCAGCGGTTCGGGATGTGAAGAAATATCATGTGATCGCGAAATTATCAACGGGATGTGCCGGTTAAAGTGTCCGACCGACGGAACACATATTCAAACAAGTAACGGTGCCTGTTACGATTGTGCAGCGGATGATCATTTTTTGGTTTCCGAAAGCGATTGCAACAAATGCACACCGAAACGGGATTGGTTCGGCACGACACAAAGTGCCGCTTCCTGTATTTTAAGCAGCCGTTTTACAGAGGGCTCTACCTTTGCCGGTGGAACTGTATATACGGGTAATTTTACGGCCCTGAGTTGTCAGCAAAATTATTTTATCGGTCATCCTGAATATGGGATTTCAGAGGCAGCCATCAAATATTGCGAAAAATGTCCCGGAAAACATGTGATGGCGCAGTTTTGTGTATCCGATAATGCATGTCAACAGGGCAGTCAGTTTTTATCTCCCTCTGATTCGCGCAATTTGTGTGTTTCCTGTGACAGTGTCAATGCTGTTTATATTGCATCCGGAGAAAAGGAACGTCAGTTATGTTCAAATTGCACAACGACAAAACGGTTTTGGGCGGGAACATCTTGTTATCCGTGTGATTCGGGCGATGAACCCACCATCAGCACACCGGAAGAAGAAGATAGCTGCCTAAATTGCGGTAATCGGATTATTGAAGACGGCCGGTGCATCCGCCCCCGTTAAAGCAGTTAAAAAAGTCCGTTTCGTTATTCGGGATTAAAGACACATATACTTTTGCCGGCCTTGTTTCGGGGATGACGTCTTCCCATGTGTTTTGCATATAAAAAAAGGAAGAACCTATGGATCAAATAAACCATTACTTTATTCGTGTTTTACGCCAAGAATATGGGCAGTTTAACGGCACTGTCCGGCGCGAGGCCTATTGGATGTTTATGCTGATTACCTTTATCGGATCTTTGTGCGTGGCACTGATAGCCGGATTCTTGGGACTTTACTTACTGAATGCTTTATATGCGCTGGCGTTATTTATTCCCATTTTGGGGATGAGTGTCAGAAGATTGCGTGATGTCGGTTTATCGGTTTGGTGGATTTTATTGGGGTTGATTCCGGTCATCGGGGAAATCATGGTTTTACTGTTGTGCGCTTTGCCAAGCGGATATGCCGACAAGCATTTAAAAATCAAACGAATCAAAAAATAAAAAATCCCCGTGGGTTCCCACGGGGATAAAACCGATTTATGGTTTAATAATTTTGGGCCCGCAATTGGAAATACGATTGTGCGTGCGAACACACGGGGCAAATTTCCGGCGCTTTTTTGCCGATAACAATATGTCCGCAATTTGAACATTCCCAAATCATGTCGCCATCACGTGAAAAGACCAGGCCGTTTTCAATGTTAGCCAACAATTTACGGTATCTTTCTTCGTGTTCTTTTTCAATTTTGCCGACCATTTCAAATAACAAAGCGATTTTTTCAAACCCTTCCTCGCGGGCTTCTTTGGCAAAACCGGCATACATGTCGGTCCATTCATAGTTTTCACCATTTGCGGCGTCAACCAAGTTTTCGGGTGTTGAAGGAATATTGCCATCATGTAACAGTTTAAACCAGATTTTGGCGTGTTCTTTTTCATTGTTGGCGGTTTCTTCAAAAATTTTGGCAATTTGGACATAGCCGTCTTTTTTGGCTTTTGAAGCGTAATAGGTGTATTTGTTACGCGCTTGGGATTCGCCGGCAAAAGCCGCCCACAGGTTTTGTTCCGTTTTTGATCCTTTTAATTCTTTCATTGTTTTATCCTTTTGTTGATTGACAGGCGGCACAAACACCGTCAAAAATCAATGTGTGCCCCTGAATTTGAAATCCGTGCGCGGCAGGGGCCTTGTTCAAATAAACCTGATACGGTAACATTACATCATCAACTTTACCGCAGTGGCGGCAACGGACATGGTAATGTGGCGTTGTGGTTTTGTCAAAATAATCGGCGCCATCCGGCACTTGAATCCGAACAATTTGACCGTTTTGAACCAAATCGTTCAAGTTACGATAAACTGTCCCCTTGCTGATAGAAGGAAATTTTTTCGCCACAACAAAATACACCTCATCTGCCGAGGCATGACATAATGTGGTCACAGCCTCTAAAACCAAGTGTTTTTGAATTGTTTGCCGGCGTTTCATAAGTTCCCTTATCAGTAATGATTCCTATTATGGATAATTATCCTAACTTTTTATGAATGTCAAGGTGTTTTTTTATCTTGACGGAAAAAAAGGGAATGCTTATCTAAAGAGAACAAAAAAGGGAGGGATGTTTGAAACAACTGTTATTTTTCATCGTGATCGGTTTTTTAATCGGTGCCGGTGGAGTTTGGGGGCGGTATGCGGCCTTTGATAAACCCGAATCGTTTTTAATAACCTTGCGTCAGGCGAAACAGCTGCCCGAAGGTATCCCTGTTTGGGTGCGCGGACGCATTACAACGCGAATTGGTCCGAATTTATATTTGTTTGCTGACCGACACGACAGTGCCGCGGTACACATTTTACCCCAACAATGGAACGGCCTGTGGGTTCAACCGAAAGACAACGTTTTGATTTTGGGCGGAATCCGTTTATATGACGGTTTATGGCGTATTGAGGCTGACCAAGTTCGGTTGGCCGATTAAAAAACATGAAAAAGGAATGCTTTCGCTGCTTTTTCTTTAAAAATTTTTATCTTATATGTTGTTTAAAAGGAATCAGGAGATGACATTACATACGTTCGGCGGGTATTTACAGGCTTTTTCAGCCGTCTTTTTTTGGAGCTTTAATACCATATTGGCAACATTGTTTTTGACAGATCTGACTCCGATTGAATTTGCATTCGGACGGTGGTTTTTTGCCATGCTGATTTTATTGCCGATGGCATGGGAGGGCCTTAAACAAAATTATGCCTATCTATTGAAACGATGGAAATGGGTTGTTGCATTGGCCGTAACCGGTATTGTATTGGATAACACGTTAATTTACATTGCCGCCCGCACGACAACTCCTGTTGAAATGGGTCTTTTAAATGCCTTGGGACCGGTGTTTTTATGCCTGTTAACATGGATTTTTTTACGCGCTCCCGTTTATAAAACCCAGGTTTTGGGAATCTTAAGTGCTTTTGCGGGAGTGGTTATTATCGTATCAAAAGGAAAATGGGCAAATATTGCTTCTTTTAACTTTTCGGTGGGTGATTGGTGGATGATTTTAAATGCGTTTTGTTTTGCGCTTTACAGTTTTTTGCAATACTCTCGCCCTGCTTTTTTAAAACAACGTGATTTGTTGGCGGCAACCGTGGTTATGGGGGTGGTGATTTTATTGCCCGTTTTGTTGTGGCAAACACCGATTGATCGCTTGAAACTGTTGGGGCGTGACGAATATTCCGTTTTACTTTATTTGGGTGTCTTTAATTCGGTTATAGCTTATTTAATGTGGAACAGTGCCCTAAACGCGATCGGCACGATCAAAACGGGTATTGTGTATTATTTAATGCCTGTTCTGACAATGGCCGAAGCGGTTGTTGTTTTGCATGAACATATTTCATGGGCAGAAGCCATCGGCGGTCTTGTCGTTTTGGCCGGCATTGTCATTGTCGGCATGGGGCAACATATCCGGCCGGCTAAAAACGAAAATAAATAAAGGGGTTAAAACTGCTGGCAACCAAAAAAAGAAAGCTGGCTGCCAAAACAGTGAAACACCACAGGTTGGAAAGCGTGATTTGCATGGCAGAGGCCTCCGGATCGGTTACAGCTGCCTTTTTTAAAATACCTGTCGCCCCTAATGCGGCCAGGGCAAAAACAATCAACTGGAATTCAGAAACGTAATAGAACAGTCCATAATCCGGCGTAGATGTATTCAGTCCCAACATAACCCCTAAATAAGAATGGGCGTAAGAAAGCGAATCGGCCCTGAAAATCACCCACCCGATCAGAACCGCTATTATCAAATATACATGTTTAAACGGTGTTAAAAAGCGTGGGAAAGCTGAATCATTTATCTTCTTTAAAATTTTTTCGGCGATAATCAATCCGCCGTGCCACAAGCCCCAAACAATGAATGTCCAATCGGCGCCATGCCACAAGCCCGTTAAAAAAAACACCAACCCCAAATTAAACAGCGTTCGAATAAAACCTCGTTTATTTCCGCCCAAAGGGATATAAACATACTCTTTAAACCATCCGGACAAAGACATGTGCCAGCGGCGCCAAAAATCCGTCAATGAACGGGCAACATAGGGGTAATTAAAGTTTTCTTTGAACCGAAAGCCGAACAAACGGCCTAACCCGATTGCCATATCGGAATAACCGCTGAAATCATAATAAAGTTGTAATGTGTAAAATGCCGCACCGATCCAGCAAACAGCAACGGATAATTCGTCGGCCGGCAGGGCAAAAATTTTATCAACCGTTTCACCCAATGTATTGGCAATCAGGACTTTTTTACCCAGACCAATCATAAATCGGCGTAAACCGGCAGCAGCGTTGGCAAGCGTATGAACACGGTTTGTCAACTGCGGGGCGATATCATGATATTTTAAAATCGGGCCGGCAACCAGTTGTGGAAAAAACGAGATATATAGCAAAAGGCGCAGGGGATTTTTTTCTGCCGGGACGGTTTTGGCGGCCACATCCGCCAAATAAGATAAACTTTGAAATGTATAAAAGGATATACCCAGCGGCAGAATCGTTTTGGCAAAGGGTTCATCAATCCAACCGGCACGTATCAGAATGTCTCCCGCAAAATATCGATATTTAAAGTAAAACAATACACCTAAAATACCGGAAACGGTCGTGATTAGTACCCCGTAAAACAGGGCCGAAAATACCCCTCCCCGTGGAAGAGCATTTAAAACCAGTGCAGCCAACCATGTGACACCTGTAACCCCTAACAATGCCAAAACATAAATCGGTTCGCCGAATGTGTAAAATACCAGGCTGGCAATCAACAAGATTGTATTTCTAAACTCCTGTCGGGCAATAAAATATAAAACCGTAACCACCGGTAAGAAAAAACTTAAAAAAACAATAGATGAAAACAACATGTGTCACCCTCTCCACATACGGGTCAGTTCAATCAACTTTAATTCAGAAATTTCAAAAATCAAAATATCGGGCTTAAAATCTAAAATGCTTTGTTGTTCCTCGTCAAGCCAAATGTTCCATTTTTCTCCTTTGGGATTAAACCGAATGGTACGCAGGTTTTTAAACGTGTCCTTTAAAAAATCTATCATATAGTTTCCGTATGAATCGTGATACATGACGACGTTTAAGTGATTCAACGCATCCGGTGTTTGATATAAACCGTAACGGATGCTTGAGTGGATTGTTTTCGTTGTGCGCGGTTTTTTTAAAGAAAAGAATTCATAGGCGGTTTTATCGGCATAATCCGGATTTTTAAGCATTTTATATAAAATACCACCCTTGTCTCCTTCGGATTCTATAATTTCATTTTTTAACTGAATATCAAAATCATTGCGGGTAAAATAAGTGACAGCAGGAAAATCACGTTTTATGGCTCGCATCAATTCCTGATAGGCTATAAAAGCCCCACTGTAGTTCCAATGGGTATCCGTTTTCCAATAAAGCGGTACAGGCGCGTTTAAAACGGCACTTTTCAGTTTTTCTTCCATGGGGATAAACGTTATCCCTTTCGGCATAAGTGCCCCCACCTGACGATTTAAGGGCGGATTATTCCTCCGTTTAAAAAAGTTGGGAAAATAACGTGTGTAAATTTGTGGTTTTTCGGACGGCACAATCAAATAAACCTTGATCTTATTCTTTTGAGCCCAAGCAACCGTTCGCTTTAATTTCTGTGCAATCTTTTTTTTCTCTTGTTCCGTCAGAATGATTTTCCGTTGATAAGCATTTAAATTATGAAAATTGTGTTTATTACCAAAGGCATTACGAAACAGCCAACCGTCCCGGCCGATTAAAACATTTTTGTTTCCTTTAGTGTTAAATATGTTTAAAAAGCTTGCGTGTATGTCAATCAGGGTATCCCGTATTATCAAATGATCAACAAGTGCTTTTTCAAAAACGGTGCCGAATTCCCGATTAAGGCCCTTTTCTGTAAACACAGATGGAAAAGATGTTAAAGAACGATTTTCATTTTCTGATATTGAGGCATCCGATAAAAAAATTCCCCCTGTAACCAGCAGGGAAGAAATCAGTAAAAACAAAATATTAGTCAGTATTTTAAACATTTGTATGACGCCCTGAAACGATTAAACTCTACTACCGTTTTTTGCATAAATCAATCAGATTTTCTAAATATATTTGACAAAAAAGAAAAATGGGTGTATTTTTTATTTATGAGGAGGTAAATAATGGCATTAAAGGATAAATTATTACAGGCTGCAGCCATTGGGGCGGCGTTTGCGGCAACATTTGCGGGGCCGCGTATGAATGCCGATCAACAACAAGACGTGCCGTTATCATCCGATGCGATTACGGCGCATGTGAACAGATTGGGGGCTTTTACTCCCCAAGGAAAACAGACTGATGATTCACTTAAGTTTTCTTTAATGGGTGTTGACATTGATACAGCCAAATTTAATAAAGAACAACAAAGAAATCCGGATTTGAAGAATGTTGGTTTAATACAAACGGATCAGGAATTGGGTATTTCCATTAAAGATTCTGAAACGGGACAAACGTACCAGATTTTTGCCGATCGTAATCAAGTGATGGATTTTTCAAAGAATCCTGATAAAGATCCGTCCACAATGAATGTGACAATGAGTGTTGTGGAAAAAGATGGCACATGTCGTGCTATGGTACGTGAGGATGCCGAACGGGTCGCCGGATGTTTTATTGATGCGTTATATAAATTGGATAGTGCCGATTTAGTGGATGCGAATGGTATTTTGGCTAAAGCTGCCGAATGCAGTAAATTCACAGTCAAATGCACGCCAAAAGCAATTATTCGTGGTAGAATGGCAACGGAATTGGCAGATGTTATTGATGTCTGTCAAGCGCGGAAAATGCAGCAATATTATGCATATTCAGGTAATTTTAGGACCGCTTTGAACCAAAACGGTGGCCGTTAGATAGATACCGATCTGATTAAACCGATTGCTTAAAATAAGAGGTTGTTTTTTTTAAAGGTCACTTTGTTCGGATTGTATTTTGTTTATGCGTTATCCAGCGTGGTATTGAAACGATGAAATAAATTTTGAATTTCATCACGATAGGCTTTGGCTGCGATATTTTCTTTTATATCAGCAGCCAAATCTGCTGCTAATAAGCGTCCGGCCGCTGTATCGTTTTCAACGCGTTCCCGATAACTTAAAATCAATCGGTTTTTTAAAACGGCCCGTGACATGGGATCGTCATCACTGAATACTTGTTGCAATCGGACAATTAAAGCATTTACTTCTTCGCGTGATAATTCATCTGTCAGATGTTGCCATGAAATTGTATCATCCAATCGTTTTAAAAGTGTTTGCACCAATTGAATCATTTGTGGGGATGGAATAATATCGGCTGTGCCTGTTAAAGCTGCCAAAAATGGTGCTTCTATATCGTTTTTTTCAAAAAAGCGTTTCACGGCAAAAGCCGATGCCCCCGTTAACAGTAAATCTTCAACCAACATCAATGGAGCAGCGTTACACAAAGTTTTTTCGGCTTTTGATGATTGAAAGGCGTATCGGCGGGGAAAAAACAAACGTTGATTTGTCGGAATGACTTTTAACATGCGGGTGTGTTGAACTTTTAATAATACATCGCCGTTTAAGACAGTTGCCAAAATGCCGTATTTTCGTAAATAATCAGCCAAAAAAATAGTAAGTGACAGCGGAATTTTATTTTTACCCGTTGTGCCCGGAACGGATAAAAGGGATAAATGATGCCCTTTTAACGCTTTTATTTCCCGGGGCAGGATAAGCCGGGCAGGGCATTCGGCCGCGACCAACGCCTGTGCTGCGTTGGCATCCCCCGTTTTAGCGCGGTATAACAGCGGGTTTTGCATTAACCGTTCTATTTCGGATGTCGGATGGAAAATCAAGCCAACGGGTGCCTTGTGTTTAAAAGCAGGGAAGACGGGATGTTTCGGTGTCAAGCCGGTCATGGCAGTGCTATATCCCCTTCATTTGATGTAACGTTTCAACGGCATCATAATCATCTGCCAAAACGGGGGCATCAGCAATCAAGGCATCATATTGCGAATCGGCGTTTTGGGGGATAAGGGTTTCGTCAAATGGTTTTTCAGCCGAATGACACGCGATTGATAAACGCTCTAATCCTTTGATATTAAGCGGAGGAACGACATGAGCCAATTCTTCAAGTCCGCTTTGTTCCCCAAAAGCATAACAAACACAATCGCACCCGGCATTCAACGCACCGGTTGCCCGTTCGGTCAGTGTTCCTTTTAACGCGTGCATATCCAATGCATCCGATATTAAAAGGCCGTCAAACCCGATTCGGCCGCGAATAATATCGGTAATCACGCGGGGTGATTGCGTTGCGGGTTTATCATCCCATTCGGGCAAAACAATATGTGCCGTCATCCCGACCGGTGATTGGGGGGCCAAGGCTGCAAACGGGTAAAAATCTGATTCTATCTCTTTAAAAGTTGCCTTTAAAACCGGTAAGTGCAAATGCGGGTCTGTTGTCACGCGACCGTGACCGGGCAGATGTTTCACACAAGGACAAACACCGGCCTGAATGAACGTTTGAAGCAATATCTTTCCCAATCGGGTGATTGTATCGGTGTCATCGGATAAACACCGGCTTTTTAAAACGGGTGCGGTAAAGGGGGTGCAGCAATCTAACACAGGAGCTAAATCCATATTCAAACCGACGTATTTTAAATCCCGTGCCATTAATGCGGCGTGCAAATGACAGGCTTTTGCGGCTTTATCCCACGGCAGGGCACCTAATGTGCGTTGGGCCGCATATGTGCGCCATTCGGGGCGTGTTAAACGACAAACACGACCTCCCTCTTGATCGGTTGCAATCAAAATGTTTGTTCGTCCGACTGCTTCCCGAATAGCGGTTGTTAAGGCACGCAGTTGCATTTTGTCACGTATGTTCCGTTTAAACAGAACGACACCTGCCGGATTATAGCGATCCAGATACGCTTTTTCAAAATCAGTCAGCGTTTCACCGGCAAGAGAAATAAAAGCAGCCATAATCGGTTTCATATTAAGACATCCTTTTATCCGGTGGATGCCGGGGTTGATTTTGCTTGCTCCTGACGTTTTAAATAGCGATAAACCGTCAACCGATTGACCCGTAAGATACGGGCAATTTGTGCTTTTGGCAAGCCATTATCCAGCATTACGCGAATGTCTTTTGCACGGCGTTCCATTTTGTTGTTTTTATTCTTACTGCCCGGACGCCGTCCCAAAGGCTGACCGCTTTCTTTTAAACGCTTTAATGCTTTACGTGTGCGTTCGGCAATTAAATTGCGTTCAATTTCGGCAGACAGACCAAACGCAAAAGCCAAAATTTTTGATTCCAAATTACTGCCCAAACGATAGTTGTCTTTTAATGTCCAAACTTGTGCCCCCGATTTCATACAATCGTGCAGCAAACTCATCAGTTGAAGCATGTTGCGTCCCAGGCGTGAAATTTCGGTGGCAATAATGATATCATCCGGCCCCAATTGACGGATTAAAGCACCCAGTTTGCGTTTTTTAAGTTCACGTGTGCTGCTGATTGTTTCGCGAATCCAACGGTCAATATGAATGTTATTTTCGGCGGCAAATTTATTGATTTCAAAAACCTGATTGGCCACGTGTTGTT
Source organism: uncultured Alphaproteobacteria bacterium (assembly GCA_944392145.1). Classification (GTDB taxonomy): domain Bacteria; phylum Pseudomonadota; class Alphaproteobacteria; order CAAHEQ01; family UBA3637; genus CALXVS01. The sequence continues at coordinate 54,163 of CALXVS010000008.1, forward strand.
TATTAGTGCTGATGCGAATATATCCGTATATCATGTTTGTATCTCGTTATTTATCCTTATATATTGGCAATATTTCGGATGTTTTGCAATAAGAAAATATTTTTTTACGGTTTTTGTGTTGTTTTTTTGTCTAAAAACATTTGAATGAAGATTTTTTTTAGGTTTATTTTAAAAAAAGCTTGCAATGTGTGGTAAAAAAGTGTATAAATTCTTTCAAGGCCGATTTAGCTCAGTTGGTAGAGCAGTTGATTTGTAATCATCAGGTCGTCTGTTCGAGTCAGACAATCGGCACCAGTTAAAAAAGCGCCCCTGTTAAGGGGGCGTTTTTTTATGGCGATTGTTTGACGAGAGGAGACGACCTGAAGTCGTCTGTTCACGACGCCGAAAAAAAGGGGCGTTGAATCGCCCGTTTTTTTCAAGGAAGCAATGAGCCTTAAACAAGAAACGCTCCGTAAAAAGGAGCGCTTCTTGTTTTTTAGGCGGAATTGGGACAATCGGCACCAGTTAAAAAAGCGCCCCTGTTAAGGGGGCGTTTTTTTTATGACGATTGTTTGACGAGAGGAGACGACCTGAAGTCGTCTGTTCACGACGCCGAAAAAAAGGGGCGTTGAATCGCCCGTTTTTTTCAAGGAAGCAATGAGCCTTAAACAAGAAACGCTCCGTAAAAAGGAGCGCTTCTTGTTTTTTAGGCGGAATTGGGACAATCGGCACCAGTTAAAAAAAAGCGCCCCTGTTAAGGGGGCGTTTTTTTATGGCGATTGTTTGACGAGAGGAGACGACCTGAAGTCGTCTGTT